>DATFTN010000312.1:0-4854 GCA_035261845.1 Myxococcales bacterium
CGGCGCTGGAGCGGGCCGCTCCGGGAGTTTCCGGATCGTGGGCGCAACCGCAGGCTGCGGAGCCAGACGCGCGACCAGCTCCTCGATCTCGCGCTTCGTCCTGCCTGCCGCCTGGGCGAGCACCTCGGAGTGATTCTCGGCAGTCAGGTGCGGCGCGAGCAGGCGCAGTCCGGTCAGGTGGACTTGCCCGGACCGCGTTGCCTCGATCATGGCCGGCACTCGCCTCGCTGCGCGTGCCACCATGATCCGGCTGTAAGCGGCGTCCTCGGAGAACCGTAGCTCGCCGACGCAGAATGCGAACATGGAGGGAAACGCGCGGTCGGCGTACAGCTTCCGCTCGTCGATCTCGCTCAGATGCACGAGGAGGTCTGCCTCCGTGCACAAAGAGTTGTCGACCAGCTCGTGTGTCCCGGCGAGAAGGTCCGGATCGCTGAGCAACGCTACGGTTTCGAGTGAGTTGATCATGCACGTTTGGTAGCACGGCCGTTTTGCCACTCTCTGCGCCGGCCGCTGGTGCACGCGGGGTGGTGAAGGGACACGCCAGAGTGGAGCTCGATCCTGCGTGCAGAGGAGCGCGTCCTGAGCGCTCAGGACTCAGGATTGTGCGATGGTCGGAGGGCCGATCCGAACGGCCTGCTGAACTCGTCAACTAGAAAAGGCAGGCATCGGTCAAATGACCGATGATGCGCCTCGCGCCGAAGTTGCTCGTGGGAGTGGTCGAAACCTCGGCGACTCGCTGCCCGGGCTGGATGGCGCGATGAAGCGTCGCCCGTGCCGAGGCCACGTGCGTCAACTTGTTCCAGGACGGGCCGCAGCGCGTCAATCCGGGTGGCCCAGAGGCCGTGCTGGCGACCGGGCTCCCATGCGAGCTGCACTCTTCGCCTGACTGGGCTTGGCGCTCCCCCGAAAAGCAAAACGGAGATCCACGCCACTCATGCTCGGACGTCGAATTCACGATCGCGACTCGGCCTCGCCCGAGGCACGCATGAAGCAAGACACGAAGTGACGAATCATGAGAGCTCGCTCCCCCCTCGACCCCCCAACTGATCACGGTCAACTGAACCGAGCGCCGGGATTGATCGCGGCGGGGCTACCTGGGGCAGCGGCGGCGGGCGTCGGCCAGCCAGTGGATCAGCCGGATCACTTCGCCGCAGTCGGCGACGTGCCAGTGGGCGGCGGTCCCCGTCCGCGGCGGCGGGCCCACGTGCACGGTGATCCCGCCGAACCGCTGGACGGCCGCGAAGCCGTCCTCGTCGGCGTCGCCGGCGCCCACGTAGACCGGCAGCGCAGTGCGCAATCCCGCGAGCAGACCGAGCGCGGCCCGGCCGACGCTGGCCCCGTGCGCGCAGGCCTCGATCGCGTGGTTCTCGCGCCGGAGCCGCAGGCCCTCGGCGGCGACCAGCCGGCCGAATTGCTCCGCCGCTGCCACCTGCTCCGCGGCAGCGCCATGGTGCAGGTGCAGGACCAGCGCCCAGACCCGATCCTCGACGGCGATCCCCGGCGCCAGCAGCGCCGGGACCCGGGCGCAGGCCTTGCGCAGGCGCCCGATCGCCTGCTCGGCCTCTTCCAGGTCGGGCTCGGTGACGAGTCGCAAGCCGAAGTTCTGCACCTCGGCGCCGTGCACGCCCACGTAGCCCAGCCGGTGCAGCCGCAGGCGGTGCTGGAGGGTCTCCACCCGGCGCCCGGAAATCACCGCTCCGCGGCTGTTCGGCGCCGCGCACAACCGGATGAGCGCCGCGCGCGCCGCGGGATTGGTGCGCAGGTGGCCGTGCGACGCCCGCTGCGAGAGCGCGGCGTCGAAGGAGAAGAACCCGAACAGCGCCGGCGCGTCCGCCACCCGCTCCCGCAGGCTGTCCGCCTCCGACCACAGCGGCCTGACCGCTCCCGACCGCCCTGGCTCTGAGTTCCGCACACGCCCCCCCCCGCCCTGCGATCTGCTCCCCGCGCGAATCTGCGCACGGATGTCGGGAGAGGTAAGCGGCGAGGTCAGTACGACAGCGGATATCCACCCGCTTCGAGGAGCGACGGCACGATTCCTTCGCGCGCCTCGGCACTGTTGACTGGTATGTACTCGTGGAGACGCGAGAGCTGCTCGAGCTGCGAGTCCAACTCCTCGGGAGGAACCACGGCACAGAGCGCGGTGCGCGCCCGGCTGACCGCGCGCTCGCGGCTCTCCATGCAGTAGAAGCGGCAGAGCGCGTCGCGCAGCTCCGGCCGGTCGACACCGTCTGCCTCCGCCTTCGGCTGCGGCCCGTCGCCGGCAAAGCCGGCTCCTCCGGCCGCCAGCGTGCGGCCCAGGATCGAGTCCATCGCGTAGACCTCGATGGCCACGTCGGCGAGAGCGGCGAGGACCTCCTGGCGCTCCTCCAGCGCGCTGCCCAGCGAGGCGGCCCACTTGGCGGCGAAGACGAACTGCCGCTTGGCCATCTCCGCCCCGCGGCGCTCCGCCGCCAGACGGCCGAGAGGGGCAGGGAAGTGCCGGGGGTCCGTCATCTCTTCGTCCAGCTGCTGGACCGCCGCCGTCAGGGGCACGGCGCCCTTCACCGCGCGCTTGAAGATCATGCCGGGGATCAGCAGCCGGTTGATCTCGTTGGTCCCCTCGAAGATCCGGTTCACGCGGTTGTCGCGGTAGGCGCGCTCGATCGGGTAGTCCTCGACGAACCCGTTGCCGCCGTGGATCTGCAGGACCTCGTCGATGGTGTGGAAGAGCCATTCCGAGCCGGTCACCTTCATGATCGAGGCCTCGATCGCGTACTCCTCGATGGCCTCCATCACCTTGGCCGGAGAGCCGTCCGACTGCGCGATGGCGGCGTCGATCGCGCCGGCCGCGCGGTACGTCATCGCCTCGGCCGCGTAGATGTATGCGGCGGCGCGGGCGAGCTTCTCGCGGACCAGGCCGAATCCGGCGATCGGGCGCCCGAACTGCTTGCGCTGGGCGGCGTAGTCGATCCCTCCCTGGAGCACGTACTTCATGCCGCCCACGCCGAAGGCGGCGAGCTTGAGCCGTCCGACGTTGAGGATGTTGAACGCGATCTTGTGACCCTTGCCGATCTCGCCCAGCACGTTCCCTGTGGGGACCTTGCAGTCCTCGAAGATCAGAGGGGTGGTCGAGCTGCCTCGGATGCCGAGCTTGTGCTCCTCGCGCCCCTGGGTGAACCCGGGCGTTCCCCGCTCGACGATCATCGCGGTGAACTTCGACCCGTCGATCTTGAGGAAGACGACGTACACGTCGGCGAAGCCGCCGTTCGTGATCCACATCTTCCCGCCGTTCACCAGGTAGTGCTTTCCGTCCGGATCGAGGCGCGCGACGGTCTTCGCGCCCAGCGCGTCGGAGCCGCTGCCGGCCTCGGACAAGGCGTACGCCGCCACCTTGCGGCCGCTGGCCAGGTCCGGGAGGTACTTCGCCTTCTGCTCCGGGGTGCCGAAGAAGACGATCGGCAGCGTGCCGATCCCGGTGTGCGCGCCGAAGGTGGCTGCCCAGGACCCATACCCGCCCTGCGACTCCGCCACCAGCATCGAGGTGGTCTTGTCGAGGCCGAGACCGCCCAGTTCCTCGGGGACGTCCACGCCGAGGAGACCCAGCTCCCCGGCCTTTCCGAGCAGCTCGCGCAAGAGCGGATTGTTCTTCTGCTCGATCCGATCGGCCGCGGGCAGCACGTCCCGGCGCACGAAGTCGAGGCCGGTGGTGAAGAACTGGCGCTGTTCCTCGGTGAACCGCTCGGGGGTCATGAAGGGCGCGGAACCGACCGGCGCGAAGAGGAAGTCCCCGCCGCGCGACTCCTCGGCCTGGGTGGGAAGGTCCTGGACGTGCTCCGCCATGTACGCTCCTCACGCACCGCCGCGCATGATGACGCTCAGCGTCATACGGAAATGTAGTGACCCTGGACGCGCTGCGCAACTGGCTGCTTGTAAAGCGGCGTGTCAGCCGATCGCCCGCCGCTCGAACGTATGCGCCCCCCAGACCCAGAAGCCGCAGGTCAAGGCAGCCAGGGCCAGGAGCACGGCGGCGACGGGCATGTGAGGCAGCCGCGCCGAGGAGCGTCACCACCAGCACTACGCCGGCGTGCGCCAGGGTCAGCTCCGGCACCGGCCCCATGATGAGGCGGGCGATCGGCCGCACCACGAGCGCGGCGACCAGGCCTTGGAACACGCCGAAGACGACCTTCTCCAGCGCCACCAGGCGCACCGAGACCGGCGCGAGGAGCCGATCGTCGATCTCCCGGGTGAACCCGAAGTCGGCCACCATCGGCAGCGCCACCGCCTGGACGTCGAGAGCGCCAGCGATACGGCCAGGATGCCGGGCAGGAGCGCGGATCCGTAGCCGCGGCCGACGAAGCCCATCCGCGGCAAGAGGTAGCCGAACACCACCACGAACAGGAGCGGTTGTTGCCAAAAGCGATCGATCTCGTCGAGCAGGGCAATGGCCTCCGAGACGGCCTCGCGCTCGCGCGTCGACTTGCGTCCCAGCATCCGCTGCCACCACGGGTGGTCAGCCCGGAACCATTTCCGGATGGAGGCGCCCCGGCGCGGCTGGACCCGGCCTTGAATGACCGCTCCGCCCCGGTTGATGACCGCATCGACTCCCTCCTGGGGCTCCACCCAGAGGTTCAGGATGCAGCGCGGGCGCTGGTACTTCTCGAACTGGATCGAGAGCACCTGGGTCCCGGCGGCCGTACTCCGGCGGAAGTCGTGAAACAGGGCGTTGCCGGCGATCCGATCGGGGCCCGCGAACCCGCGCTGGCGAAGCAGCGGGACGAATCTGGCGCTGAGCTCCTCGCGGAGCTTGTTGCGGGCGGTCGCCATCCCACCGACCACGATAGCCTGGTTGGCCGCTCCAAGGAGCGATCGCGTTGA
>DATFTN010000313.1:0-7699 GCA_035261845.1 Myxococcales bacterium
GAGATCGACACGGGGGAAGACCTGCAGGAGGTCTTTGAGGTCGCGGCCGGTGACCAGGAGCAGCTTGCGCCCGCTCGTCCGCAGCCGCTCCAGCGCCTTCTCGGTTCCGGGCAGCACGCGGCCGTGGTCGGCCAGCGTCTCGTCGTAATCGGTGGCAAGGGCGGCGAATCGCATGGCGTTCAGGGTAAGCCCGGTCGAGGCTGGCGGCTTGCCGCTACCGCGCCGTGTGAAGGCGAAAGCGCACTGGACCACCGGTGACTTCCGCGAGGAGATCGGACTTCTGCTGCGCCGACCAGACTTCCAGCTCCGACCCTTCCTCGGCCCAGACGTCGATGCGCAGCCCGCCGCGGCGGCCCCGGGCGGCCTCCACGCGGCGGACGTGCCGCCGGTGGCCGCGGTCCAGGCCGTCGGCCACCCGCAGGATGGCCGCGAGCCGGCGCACCACGGCGCGTTCCTCGGGAGTGAGCACCTGGAAGATCTCGTGGCGGTCCTTGGGCACCGAGCGACGGTGGTATCGCGCCACGGTGGCGATCAGCTCGCGCTCCCGGTCGGTGAAGCCCGGCAGGTCGGCGTGGTACAGCAGGTAGTAGCCGTGCTTGTGGTGGCGGTTGTACGACACGAACGAGCCCACGTCGTGCAGCATGGCCGCCGCGTGCAGGAGGGCGCGCTCCTCGGCGCCCAGGCGGTGCAGGTTGCGGGTCTGATCGAAGATCGACAGGCTGAGCTGCGCGACCTGCTCGGCGTGCGGCTCGCGGTACCCGCACCGCCGGCCGAAGGCGCGCAGCCCTTCGAGCACCACGTGCTCGCCGTGCAGGCCGCTGGCCGGCGGCCGCACCTCGCGCCGGACCAGGTCGGCCATGAGCCCGTCGCGCAGGCCCCGGGCGGTGACCTCCATCTCCTCCACCCGCAGCCGGCGCATCACTCCTTCCAGGATCGCGGCGCCGGCGTAGAGGACGTCGATGCGCGACTCGTCCACGCCCAGCTTGCGCCGCTGCTTGGCGGTCGTGTCGCGCAGGTGCTCGAGCACGTTCTCCACTTGCGCGTGCGTCACCGGACCGCTGCCTCCCGGCCCGTCCGTGAGCCGGTGCGCCAGGTCGGCCACCGCGCCGGTGGTCCCCGCCGCCCCGATCAGCCTGCGGTGGCGGCCGATCAGGAGCGGATCGATCTCGCTCAGCGCGTCCTGGATCGCCTCCTCCAGCAGGCGGGCTTCGCGCCGGGTCACCGGATCGGTGCGGACGAAGAATTCGGTCAGCCTCACCGAGCCGAGCTGCAGGCTCGAGGCGATGTCGGGCTCCTCCCCCCGGGCCGAGATCACCTCGGTCGAGCCGCCGCCGATGTCCAGGAGCAGCGCCCGTTCCGACGAGGGGGCGCCCTGCAGCACGCCCAGGCAGACCAGCCGCGCCTCCTCCGCGCCGGAGATGACCTCGACCGGCAACCCGGACGCCGCCCGGACGGCGCGCAAGAGCTGCACGCGATTGGAGGCCTCGCGGACGGCGCTGGTCGCCACGGCCCGCATCCGGTGCGCCCCCGCCCGCTGGGCGAGCTTCGCGAAGCGCTGCAGCGCCGTGGCGCACGCGACGATGGAGTCCGAGGACAGGCGCCCGGTGCGGAAGACTTGCGCCCCCAGCCGGACCGGGGCGCGGTCCTCGGCCCGGACCGTGAAGGAGCCGTCCCGCGCGGCGTCGGCGATCTGCAGCCGCACCGCGTTCGAGCCGAGGTCCACCACCGCCAGCGGGGTGGTCCGCGCGCGCCGCCTCATTCCGCCATGCGGAAATCGACGATCGACGGCACGTCGGGCCGCACCTCGACGGGCCTGCCGGAGTGGTCGGTGTCCAGGTGCACCACCTGCGCGTCGGGGAAGGCGCGCTTGTAGGCGTTGACGTGGGTGGGCTCGTTGTCGAACGCGCAGGCGAGGCCGGACATGTCCAGGAGGCGCGCCTGGCAGATCTCCTTCCAGCGGTCGTCGTCGTCCGACAGATGGGGCTTGAGCCACAGCTGCACCCGCGTGCCGTCCGGCAGCGGGAACCCTGCCCTGCGGAAGCTGTCCAGCGTGCCCGGTCCCATGCCGGCGTGCCGGCCGGTGATGTAGAGGATCTGGGCTCCTCTGCCCTGCGCGCACCACAGATAGTCGGCGGCGCCCGCGATGGGCTCGTCCTCCTTGCAGTACTCGCTGGTGAAGAAGCGCTCCAGCCAGAAACCGTGGAGATCGCGGATCAGGCGCGCGACCTCTTCGCGGGAGAGCCCGCACGCACGCATCGTGTCCCGCAGGTCCCAGGTGACGATCGCCTCGGGCGGGCAGCGTTCGAGCTGCGCGATTCCGCGTTCGCGTCCGAACTCGCGCACGATGCGCGTCTGGCGCGGCTTGTTGGAGAGGATGGTGGAGTCGAGGTCGAACGCCGCCGCCGGCCGATCGGGCCGGATGGCTTCCAACGCGGATTTCAAGATCCGCGTCTGGTCGGCGGGGACAGCGCGCGCGCCGAACGGGACGTCGATCTTCACCGGACCTCGATACCAGAGCGCCCGGAGGTGGGCAAAGCAGTTCCGCGGTCGCGGAAGGCTGTTGCCCATCAGCCGCCGCCGATAGGGCGGCGCTTTGCTCTTGACGGCACCCGTCCCCGGACTGGCAGCCCACTGGACGGTTGGCCCGCGCCTCGCAATCGGATGGGGCCCCGCGTGCGGGGCAGGGAGACGGGCGATGGGCGGCTCTTTGCGGATCCTGGCGGTGGCGGCCTGCGCGGGGGCGGTCGCTTGCGCACGCGGTAGCGATCCCGTGGTGACGGCCGGCGACAGCGGCATCGGCACCGGCGACGCAGGGATTCCCGACAGCGGCGGCGACGCGGGAACTTCCGATGCCGGGAGCGACGCGGGAACGTCGGACGGCGGCACGTCGGACGCCGGCACGGCCGACGGCGGTGGCGTCACGTTCGGCGGTCCTGGGCCCTGGCCCATGCAGAACGTCACCTATGGCCAGAAGGACGGCATCTTCGAGACGCCCATCGTGGGCATGAGCACCGACGAGAACCAGAACCTGTGGGTCGCGACCCACCAGGCGCTGTATCTCCTGACGCCGGGCCAGACGAAGTTCACGCGCTTCGACGACAAGGCCGGCCTGCACCTCGCGAACAATCCGATCACCTATTGCGATCGCGACTACGCCAAGCAAAACCCCACCGACCCGGTCCCCCAACCGGACAAGGCCTGCCCGATCTCCGGCGCCGCCGACCCCAGCGGCATCAGCGAGATCGTCGGTGGCGGCGCCGGCGCGGGGTACGTCGGCGAGGTCTTCGTCGGCTACAACGGCACCCACAACTGGAGCGATCCCAACGACGGCAGCTGGGCCGACCCGTTCCGTCACACCGGAATGCTCGACCGCGTGCGCCTGATGTCCGACGGGTCGGTCCAGGTGGACATGATCCAGATGCTCTCCGGCGACAGCGCCGCGTTCTGGCACAACCGCGACGTGATGCGGCTCGTCTACGACCACTTCAAGCACCCGCACGAGCTTTACGTGGGGACCAACCACGGGATCGACCGGCTGACGCCGGACAACCTCAAGCCGATCGCCGTGCGGCCGGGCTACCCGGGGATCGAGATCTTCCCGTCGATGACGTACGACTGGATGAGCGACCACTTGCATCCGCAAGCCTGTTCCTGCGGCCCCTGCCAGGGCGAGATGGGACTCCTCCTGGGCGACTGGCGCGGCCTCGCGCTCGACCTCGACGGGAACCTATTGGTCGGCGGCCGCTGGGCGGCGGGCAAGATCGTGTGGGTGAAGGAGAACTGGACGCCCGACGGCAAGGGCTGGTTCCAGCGCGGCGGCGGTTCCTACGACACGAAGCCAGGCGGGTTTGCCATGGGCGACCCGTACTCCGGGGGCTGCGCCGGCAGTCGACCGGTCTGGTGCGTCGCCACGGAGGGCGACGTCATCGCGGTCAGCGCAACCACGGTCACTCCGGACGGGCTCAACTGGTTCGCGAGCGGGCCCTACGCGTACCAAGGCCCGAACGGCTGCAACGCCGGCGATCGCGACCTCGGCGTGGCGTCCTACAACCAGAAGACCTTCCAGTTCACCTACTACTCTCCCACTGCGGACATCGGCATGGCCGAGACCAACGTGCGCGACATGCTGGCGCTGCCGGACGGGCGCATCGTCTTCGCCGGACCGAGGAGCGGTCTCGTGTTCTGGGACCCGAAGACCAAGGCGAGCAAGGTGATGCGCGGCGGCAGCGGGCTCCCCGACGACGCCGTGCAACGCCTCGAACTCGACCTGATGGTGAACCCGCCGGCCCTGCACGTCTCCACCAACTCGGGGGCCACGTCGATCCGGGTCTTCCCGTGAGGGTGTCCCGCTGCTCCTCCTCCTGGCCGCTTGCGGGCGAGGGTTCGGGACGGATTCCGGGGCCGTCTCGACCGGCCCTGGGCCCTGGCCGGTCGCCAACGTGAACACCTCCGTCGGATCGATTCCAGGAGGGTCCATCCAGATGCTCGAGCTGGATCGCCGCGTTTCGCCGCCGACGCTGCACGTGGCGACCGAGCAGGGCGCGGCCGCCCTCCGCGTCCTGCCGCAGTAGCGCTCTTGCGGTCGGCGCACAATTCCAGCACAACATGTCGGCAGTGCTTCTGGGCTGGAACGCGCTGACCTGTGCCACGCTGATCGCGGCAGGAGCGCTGGCGCGCATCGAGAAGCGCGGCGAGCTGCGCTGGGCGGGGGACCTGCAAGGCGGGGAGCCGTACGTCTACCGGGACCCTGCCGACCCCAGCAAGCTGGACGGCTTCGAGGTGGAGATCGCCCAAGGGCTGGCGAAACGCCTCGGGGTCCGCCAGCGCTTCGTCCAGAACGACTGGAGCACGCTGATCCCATCGCTGCTCCGAGGCGACTTCGACGCCGCCATGAACGGGATCGAGGACACGCCGGCGCTGCGGGCGCAGGCGCTGGTGACCCGGCCGTACTTCACCTTCTCCGAGCAGCTGGTGGTGCGGCGCGGGTTTGCGCTGCGCACCTTGGCGGCGCTGCACGGGCACCGGGTGGGGACGCTGTCCGGCTCGCTGGCGCACGCGATCCTCCGGGAGAAGCCGGGGATCCAGATCGTGCTGTACGGCGGCCAGGAGGAGCCGTACCGCGACTTGCAGCTCGGCCGCACCGATGCCGTCCTGCTCGACTCGGTGATCGCCTCGCGGTACGGGCTCACCAAGCCCGACCTGGAGCTGGGAGATCCCGACGTGGCCCGCGGCACATATGTGATCGCGGTCCGGCGGGGCGAGGCGGACCTGCGCGACGCGCTGGACGCCGCGCTCGCGGATCTGATGGCGCGCGGCGAGCTGGAGTCGATCTTCGCCAAGTACCACCTGCCCGCGCAGCCTTCCTCGGGAGGGGAAGCGTCGCCGCAGGCGCCGGCCCGGTTCGATTCCGCCCAGGTCCTGCTCTTCGGGCGGGGCGCGCTGGTCACCCTGCTCGTCTCGCTGCTCTCGATGACCCTGGCGGTTCCGCTGGGGCTCGGGCTGGCGCTGGCGCGCATTTACGGAGGGCGGGCCACGCGCCTCTTCGCGCACTGGTACGTCGAGCTGTTCCGCGGCACGCCGGTGCTGCTGCAGCTGTACCTGCTCTACTACGGCCTGGCCCCGCTGGTGCACCTGGACGCGCTGACCGCGGCCATCCTGGGCCTGGGGATGAACTACGGGGCTTACGAGGCCGAGGTCTACCGGGCCGCGCTCGGGGCCATCCCGGCGGGCCAGGCGGAAGCCGCGGCAGCGCTGGGGCTGACTCGCCGGCAGCAGCTGGGCCTGGTGCTCCTGCCGCAGGCGCTGCGCACCGCGCTGCCCGCGATGACCAACGATCTCATCTCGCTCCTCAAGGACAGCTCGCTGGTCTCGGTCATCACGGTGGTCGAGCTGACCAAGCAGATGACCATCACCGCGGTCGACGTGCGCTCGTGGGCGCTGCCCGGGCTCCTCTGCGCCGCCCTGTACTTCGGGATGAGCTATCCGCTCGCGCGCCTGGCGGCGCGGCTCGAGGCGCGCCTCGGCGCTCCGGAGGCGCCCGGCGTCCTGCGGGAGGCGGTGGCGTGAGCGCCATCCGGGTGGAGGGGCTGCGCAAGGCGCACGGTCCGCGCCAGGTCCTCCGCGGGATCGACGCCGAAGTGAACGAGGGAGAGACGATCGCCCTGGTCGGCCCATCGGGCGGCGGCAAGAGCACCTTCTTGCGCTGCCTCAACGGGTTGACTCCCTTCGACGCGGGGGTCGTCCAGGTCGCGGGAGTCGAGCTGCGGCCGTGCACCCCGCCCGACGCGCCGGAGCTGCGCGCTCTCCGCGCCCGGGTCGGAATGGTGTTCCAGTCGTTCAACCTGTTCCCGCACTTGACTGCCGCGGGCAACGTCGCGCTCGCGCCTGTGCACGTGCAGAGAGAGGCGCCGGCGGCAGCCCGCGCGCGGGCTGCGGAGCTGCTCGCCCGCGTCGGCCTGGCCGATCGGGCAGACGCCCGGCCGGCGGAGCTGTCGGGCGGGCAGCAGCAGCGCGTCGCGATCGCCCGGGCGCTGGCCATGGCCCCGGAGATCCTGCTCCTGGACGAGCCGACTAGCGCGCTCGATCCGCAGATGCGCGGCGAGGTGCTGGCCGTGCTGCGCGACATCGCCCGCAGTGGCATGACCATGCTGGTGGTCACTCACGAGATGGCTTTCGCCCGAACCGCCGCCAGCCGCGTCTGGGTCTTCGACGAGGGCCGGCTGGTGGAGGACGGGCCTCCCACGCAGGTCTGCGACAGCCCGCGCAGCGAGCGCGCCCGCGCCTTCTTCACGAACGGCTGACGCGAACCGAGTGGGGTACTCTTCGCTCCTCCCACCTCTGGAGGAAGCGATGCCGGTCATTCAATGCGACATCCGCGAAGGGCGGACCGAGGAACAGAAGCGCGCGCTGGCGCGGGAGATCACCCGGGTGGTACACGAGACCATCGACGCGCCGCTCGAATACATCTACGTGCTCATCCGCGAGACGCCCGGGTTCAACCACGTCAAGGCCGGAAAGCACTTGCCGGACTACCAGAGGAAGCGGTAGCGCCTGCCGACGCGCTGCGTCCCGCCACGATTCGTCACATCTCGGTCGACGCCCGTGTGCGATGCCCGCCGGAAGGGAAGGCTCAGCCCGACATGCCTGGCAAAGTCGGTGGCGGATCGCGCGACGTGCGCGCCCGTTGCATGAAATCGCGGCCGTACATCCGCTCGGCGGCATACCGATTATGCGAGCGGCAGAGCAACCGGATCCGGTCGGCGTCGTGGAGATGTGTTCGCGCAAAGCCGTCCAGGTGATCGAATTCGAGCCCGCCCGTCTCCCCGCACCTGCGGCCACGCTCGTCGGTAAGGGTACAGCGACCACCGTCGCGCTCGAACACCGCCCGCTTGATGGCACTGGGAATGTGACGCGAACCCGAAGAGGCTTCTCCTTCCGTCGCAGTCTTTCGCGGCTTGCGAGCTTCCGCAAATCGCTCCTTCGTCACGCGCTCGATGAGCACCTCGAGCGCCCTTTCGACGATCGTTCCAACGTCTCCGTCCGGGACCCGATGGCGCAACAGGTCCTGTGCCTGGCGAAGCTTGTCGCGACAGGCACGGCTCGCGGTGAACTGGAACTTGAAGGTCTCCTCCGCGAGCGGCTGGATCACGGCCCGGCGCTTGTCGCCTGGCGAGACGGCAGCCGATGCGGGTGCCGGTCC
>DATFTN010000314.1:0-2710 GCA_035261845.1 Myxococcales bacterium
GGAGAAGAAGAAGTTCGCCTCCGGCCGCGAGCTTCTGGGCAAGACGCTCGGGGTGATCGGCACCGGAAGCATCGGGGGGTTGGTCGTCCGGCGGGCGCAGGCTTTCGGGATGAAGGTGCTGGGCTACGACCCGTTCCTGGCGGCCGAGGCCGCGGAGAAGCTGGGCATCGAGCTGGTGGACCTCTCGGAGCTCTGGAAGCGATCCGACGCCGTCACCCTCCACGTCCCGCTCACCGAGCAGACGAAGAACATGGTGGGCGGCGCGCAGATCGCGCAGATGAAGCCCGGCGCGCTGCTGGTGAACTGCGCCCGGGGCGGCCTGGTCGACGAGAAGGCGCTCGCTCGCGCTTTGAAGGCCGGCAAGCTGGGCGGGGCCGCGCTCGACGTCTTCGAAGAGGAGCCGCCCCCGGCGGACCATCCGCTGTTCTCCTGCCCCAATTTCATCGGCACTCCGCACCTGGGCGGGTCGACCGAGGACGCGCAGCAGAACGTCGCCACCATCGTTTGCGAGGCGATGGTCGACTACCTGACCACCGGCACCATCCGCAACGCGGTCAACGTCCCCAGCGTGTCGGGGGAGGTCCTGGAGCGCCTGGGGCCCTTCCTCAGGCTCTGCGAGAAGATGGGCGCGCTCAGCGGCCAGCTGGCGCTGGAAGGAGAGACCTCGGCCGCCCCTGAGCAGATCGAGATCGCCTACGCCGGGGAGGTGGCGGAGCAGCCGACCGCGCCGCTCACGGCGGCCGTGCTGAAGGGCGTCCTGGGCACCTTCCTGGCGGAGCCGATCAACGAAGTGAGCGCGCCGGCGCTGGCCAAGGAGCGCGGACTCTCGGTCACCCAGGTGAAGAGCAACGAGACGCCCGACTTCGCCAGCCTGGTGACCGTCCGGCTGCGCTCGAAGGCCGGAGTCACCGAGGTGGCGGGCACCATCATCGGCAAGCGCGAGCCGCGGGTGGTGCGCGTCAACGAGTTCGAGGTCGAGGCCGCGCCGCAGGGCACCGTGCTGGTGATGGTGAACCAGGACAAGCCGGGCGTGATCGGCAACGTGGGCCGCACCCTGGGCGAAGCCCAGGTGAACATCGCCCAGTTCGCGCTCGCCCGCGAGGCGGAGACCGGGCGGGCGCTGGCGCTGGTGAATATCGACGGGACGGCCAGCGCCGAGACCCTGGAGCGGCTGCGCAAGCTGCCGCACGTGCTGCAGGTGCGGCAAGTCGTCTTGTAGTGGTACTTGAAAACGCATGTCCAACGTCGTCATCGTCGGCGCTCAATGGGGTGACGAGGGGAAGGGGAAGGTCGTCGACCTCTTCACCTCGTGGGCCGACGTGGTGGTGCGCTTTCAAGGCGGAGCGAACGCCGGCCACACGCTGGTGGTGGGCGGGGTCAAGACGGTGCTGCACCTGGTGCCGAGCGGCGTCTTGCACGCCGGCAAGCGGTGCTTCATCGGGAACGGCGTGGTGGTCGATCCGGAAGCGCTGGACGACGAGATCGACCTGCTCCGCAGCCGCGGCCTGCTCGGCGATCCCTCCCAGCTGGTGGTGAGCGAGAACGCCCACGTCATCCTGCCCTACCACAAGCGCATCGACGTGGGCCGCGAGCAGAAGACCGGTCGCACCAAGATCGGCACCACCGGCCGGGGCATCGGCCCCTGCTACGAGGACAAGGTGGCGCGGCGGGGCATCCGCATGCGGGACCTGCTCAAGCGCCACGCGCTGCGGGACCGGCTGGCGGAGCGGCTCGACGAGGCGAACGCGCAGATCCGCGCGCTGGGCGGCGAGCCGGTCGAGCTGGAGAAGGTGCATTCCTGGGCCGCCGGGCTGGGCGAGAAGCTGGCCCCGTACATCGGCGACGCCAGCGAGAAGCTGGCCCACGAAGTGGAGCGGGGCAAGGCGGTGCTGTTCGAGGGCGCGCAGGGCACGCTTCTCGACGTCGATCATGGGACGTATCCGTTCGTGACCAGCAGCAACACCGTCGCGGGGAACGCGCCGGTCGGGGCAGGGCTGGGCCCGACCGCGATCGATTCGGTGATCGGCATCAGCAAGGCGTACACGACCCGCGTGGGCAACGGTCCGCTGCCCACCGAGCTGCACGACGAAGCCGGCGATCGCCTGCGCACCGTCGGCGTGGAGTACGGCGCCACCACCGGGCGGCCGCGCCGCTGCGGCTGGTTCGACGCGCTGGTCCTGCGCTACGCGGCGCGCGTCAACGGCCTCTCGGGGCTGGCCATCACCAAGCTCGACGTGTTGACCGGCTTCGAAAAGCTGCAGATCGCCGTCGGCTACAAGCTGGCCGACGGCAAGGTCGTCCAGGAGTTCCCCTCCGATCCCGAGCTGCTCGAGCAGGCGCAGCCCGTGTACGAGGAGCTGCCCGGGTGGAAGGAGCCGATCGCGGACGTGCGCGAGTACAAGGAGCTCCCGGAGAACGCCCGCAGGTACGTGGAGCGCGTCGAGGACCTGGTCAGGGTGGAGGCCATCGCCGTCTCGGTGGGTGCCGAGCGGGCGCAGACGATCGTTCGGAAGAATCCGTTCCGGCACGTATAGTCCCCACCGGGGCCGTGGCGCTACGCTTCGAAGGCGCAGCGGGCAGGAGGACGTCGTGACGGAAGCGATCATCGTCGATGCAGTGCGGACGGCGCGCGGCAAGCGCAAGGGAGCGGTGTCGGAGCTCCACCCGGTCGATCTGCTGGCGCAGACGCTCACGGCGTCGCTGCTCCACG
>DATFTN010000315.1:0-2422 GCA_035261845.1 Myxococcales bacterium
CGCGCGAGCGCCGTGCCGCTCGCCCCCGCCTCCTGCGCCCGCGCATGGGCTTCCTTCACCTGCCCCTGGATCTGCGCCTCGCCGACGACCATCGAGTCGAGGCTCGCGGCGACGCGGAAGAGGTGGAGCAGCGCCTCCTCCTCGAACCGGATCTGCGCATGCTCGGAGGCGAGCGGGCCCAGGTCGCGCAGCACGTCGTCGGCGGCGGTGCGCGCGTCCGCCACCGCGAACACCTCGATCCGGTTGCAGGTGGAGAGGAGCATCGCCTCGCGCACGCCCGGCAACGCCCGCAGCCGGGCGACCCGGCCGGGCAGGTCCTCCGCGGACACGGCGAGCTGCTCGCGAACCGCGATGGACACCTGCTTGTGCGAGAGCCCGACGCAGAAAAGGACCGCCACGGTCAGCCCCTCCCCGGCGTGAGCAGCGCCGCCGCGGCGGCCGTGATGTGCTGCGGCGCGGCCAGCAGGCCCGCGTACGTCGCGACCAGCAGCAAGAACCCCGCCACCACCAGGAAGGCCAGCCGCCGCCCGCGCCAGCCGGCGACCAGCCTGGCCTGGATCAGGCCGGCGAGCAGCGCCCAGGCGAGCACCGCGAAGCCCTGCTTCGGCGCCAGGGGAAATGCCGAGCCGCTCGCCTCGCGCGAGACGAGCGATCCGGTGGCGATGGCGACGGAGAGGAAGACGAACCCCCACACCGACAGGTGCCATCCCACCCGATCGATCAGCTCCAGCGAGGGCAGGCGCGCGAACAGCCTGCCGGGGTGCTTCGACTTGAGCTGCCTCTCGCTGGCCAGGTAGAGCAGCGAGAGCGCGAAGGCGAGCGCCAGCGCGGCGGTGCCCGCGGCGGCGGAGAAGACGTGCAGCGCCAGCGCGGTCGAGTGGGTCAGCTCGGGCGCGATCGCGCGCGTTCCGCCGTGGACGAGGTGCGCCGGGACCATCACGGCCACGGTGACGGGCGCGACGAAGGCCCCGGCGACCGGCAGCCGGTAGCGCAGATCGAGCGCCAGGTACCCGGCGACGGTGGCCGCCGCAAGGATGCTGAACAGCTGGCCGCCCTTCCACGCATCCGAGCCGAATCCCGCGCGGGCCAGGCCTTCGCCGTGGGAGACCGAGACGGCGGCCGCGAACGAGGCCAGGTGCAGGACGAGTCCCGCGAAAAGCAGCAACCGCCCGGCCGACACCAGCCGGTCCCGCGGCTTCACCAGCCAGCCCAGGTAGGCGGCGGCAGCCGCCGCGTAGGCGACGAGAGCGATGTGCACCAGGACGGTGGCGATCACTGCAGGTTGTCGAGAAGGAACTGCGCCAGCAAATCCTCCTCGCCCTCCTTCTCTTTCGGCTGCTTCTTGGTCTCGCCGGCCGCCTTCTCGGTGCCAGGCGAGACGCCGGCCGCGCGGCGCAGGGCGTTGGCATCGGCGAGGAACCCCTGCTGCACCTGGTAGGCGGACTCGCCCAGGATGACGGACTCGCGGTAGTGCTCGGCGCCCATCTGCTTGAGCGCATCGAGGGTCTTCACCTTGTGAAGCAGCCCTTTGAGGTCCTCGCCGGCCTCCATCTTGAGGAAACGCACCGCGCTGGTCAGCTGGAACGACTTCTTCTCGCGCAGCAGGATGAGGACGTGGCCCTTCACCTCGACGCGGCCCTTCTCGGACCACTGGTCGAGCACGCTCTGCGGGACGAAGAGGTAGTCGGCCATCGCGCAACGCTCCGCGCCAAGCGGCATCTACTGCGGAGGTCTCCGAGCAATACCAGCGAGGGGACTCATGGGCAATCGTCTTTCCCGGGGCTTAGGGGCCGCTCGGAACCCGGTTGCGCGGAGGCGGTTGGTCGTGCAGATTCCGAGGCCGGCCCCGACAAGGAGCGTGGAAACCATGGCGAGCGCGGACGTCCTCACCATCACCGACGACAACTTCCAGGCGGAGGTCCTGGGCTCGGACACGCCGGTCCTGGTCGACTTCTGGGCCGCCTGGTGTGGACCCTGCCGCGCGATCGCGCCGGCGGTCGAGGAGCTGGCCCGGCAGTACAAGGGGCGCCTCAAGGTGGGCAAGCTGGACATCGACGCACACCAGGACGTCCCGCAGAAGTACGGGATCATGTCCATCCCGACCCTCATCCTGTTCAAGAACGGCCAGGTGGCGGACCAGGTGGTCGGCGCGGTCCCGAAGTCGAAGCTCGACCAGATGGTCCAGAAGGCGCTGCCGGCTCCGAACTGATCGCCAGGTCGGGTGTTCTTGGGCCAGTTGTGACGCATGCGGCCCGTCCCGGGACGAGTGCGGCGCGCCCTACGGGTGCACGATCAGTTTGAGGCCGCGCGAGCACGGCGACTCGGCGGCACGCTGGTGATTCCACGTCCGAGGAAGGATTGACCTGCGTCTCGATCTGCTTTCCCCGCCCCGCTTCTGTACAGGTCGGGTCGGGGGATCGCC
>DATFTN010000316.1:0-13876 GCA_035261845.1 Myxococcales bacterium
CACGAGGGCAGACGCATCGGGGGACGCGACACCAGGACCGTGCGGAAGATCACCTGCGAGGTGGGGCTGCTTCCGCGCGCGCACGGGTCGGCGCTCTTCACCCGCGGCGAGACGCAGGGCCTGGTCACCACCACGCTGGGCACCAGCGATGACGAGCAGCGGATGGAGAGCCTCAAGGGCCAGTCCTTCCGCAAGTTCATGTTGCACTACAACTTCCCGCCCTACTCGGTCGGCGAAGTGAAGCCGCTCCGCGGGGCCGGCCGGCGCGAGATCGGCCACGGCATGCTGTCGGAGCGCGCCCTGCGATCGGTGCTGCCGCCCGACGACAAGTTCCCCTACACCATCCGGGTGGTGAGCGACATCCTGGAGTCGAACGGCTCCAGCTCGATGGCCACGGTCTGCGGCGGCTGCCTCTCGCTGATGGACGCGGGAGTCCCGATCAGCGCGCCGGTCGCGGGCATCGCGATGGGGCTCATCAAGGAGGAGGGCCGCATCGCCATCCTCTCCGACATCCTGGGCGACGAGGACCACCTGGGCGACATGGACTTCAAGGTGTGCGGCACCGGCAAGGGCATCACCTCGATCCAGATGGACATCAAGATCACCGGCGTGGACAAGCAGATCCTCACCGACGCGCTCAACCAGGCGCGCGCGGGCCGGCTGCACATCCTCTCGGAAATGGCGAAGGCGATCGAGAAGCCGCGCGCCGACATCTCCAAGTACGCCCCGAAGATCACCACCATCCGCATCCCGGTCAGCCGCATCAAGGACGTGATCGGGCCCGGCGGCAAGGTGATCAAGGACATCATCGCCCGCACCGGCGCCACCATCGACATCGAGGACGACGGCACCGTGGCCATCGCGTCGCCCAGCAGCGAGGGCGTGGACCAGGCAATCAAGATGATCCGGGCGCTCACCCAGGAGGCCGAGGTCGGCAAGATCTATCTCGGCACCGTGCGGCGCATCATGGAGTTCGGCGCCTTCGTGGAGATCTTCCCCGGCACAGACGGGCTGGTCCACATCTCCGACCTGGCCAACTCGCGGGTCAAGAAGGTGGAGGACGTGCTCAAGGAAGGCGACGAGGTGCTGGTCAAGGTCGTCTCCGTGGACCGCAGCGGCAAGATCCGCCTGTCGCGCAAGGAGGCGCTGGCCGAACAGGCGGCGGCGGGCGACGGGAAGGGACAGCAGGCGCCGGCGGCGAAGGCCTAGCCCGCCGCTCGGATCAGCGCCTGAGAGCGACCAGCAGATCGATCAGCTCGAGGCCGGCCTGCAGCGCGCGGCCTCCCGGATCGAACGAGGGGTCGTAAGCAGCCAGGCTCGCCGAGCAGATCGGACGGGCCGCCGCGATCGCGCGTACTGCCTGCTGCACCTCGCGCGGAGTCAGCCCGTCCGGCGGAGCGAACTCGTTCGCCGGGGCCAGCGCTGGATCGTGCACGTCGAGGTCGACGTGGAGGTGGACTCGACTTGCCCGCACGCGCTCCAGCACGGGTCGCAACGCCTCCGCCGCTCCCGACGCCCGGATTGCCGCGACGGTCACCCAGCCGACGTCCGATTCCTCGAGCGCCACCCGCTCGTCGGGATCGAAGTCGCGCGCCCCCACCAGGAACGCGTCCTGCCCGGCGACGGGGACGAATCCCGACACCGACGCGGCCAGCGGGCGGAAGCACCGTCCGGTCGCGATGGCGAGCGCCATCCCGTCGAGGAAGCCGCTCACGGTCGTCTCCGGCGTATTGAAGTCCCCGTGGCCGTCGAACCAGGCGACACCGGTGCCCGCGCCTGCCGCGGCGAGCGCGCCGATCGCGCTGCCGCAGTTCCCCGAGAGCACCAGGGGAAAGGCGCCCGCCAGCGACGCGCGGCGCACCTCCGCCGCGACGGCCCGATGCAACGCGAACGAGGTGCCGATCTCGGCGCGCAGCCCGACCGGGGCCTCGACAGGGACCTCCTCTACCTCGATCCCGCGGGCCCGCAGCCTGCCTGCCGCGGAGGTCAGCCGGTCGGGACCGGCGCCCATCCGCAGCCCGCGGTTGCCTGCGTCATAGGGAACCCGGATCAGGTGCACGCGCACGGGCCCATCCTACTTCGCCCGCCGGCCGCCGCACATTTCCGCCATTGCGGCGCGCCCGCCCGCGCTGCCAGCATTGCGGCATGGGCCGTCTTCTCGCGCTGGTCCTGGGCCTCGCGGCGCTCGCGTTCGCGGCGAAGGTCATGCTCGCCGGCACCGCCGTGGGCAACCCGGCGGGTCCGAGCGAGCCGAAGCGGCAGCTCGACAGCGTCCGCGCCCGCGCCCATCAGCTCGAGCGCGAGCAGCAGAAGAGCGCGGACGAGATCGCGCGCAAGGCCGCCGCGGAATAGACCCCGGGGAGGAGTCCCCCAAAGGCCCTTCAGTTCGGCCTTCTAACCGGCGCGGGGGGGAGCACGTTCACTTCGGCGGAGCGCTGCTTTCCGGGCTGGGTCGGATCCGCCGGCAGATCGATGACGAAGGTGGTCCCGTGCTGCGGGGTCGAGCGCACCCTCAGCTCGCCTCCGTGGCGGCGCACGATGTTGCGGCAGAGGAAGAGGCCGAGCCCGGTGCCCTGCCCGGCGGGCTTGGTGGTGAAGAAGGGCTCGAACACGCGGTTCAGCATGCCGGGGGGAATGCCCGGGCCGTTGTCGGAGATCTCGGCGAGGACGCGCGCTCCTTCGCGCCGGACCACCACCACGATCCGGCCGTCGCGCGCCCGCTCGGTCCCGATCGCCTGCACCGCGTTCACCAGCAAATTCACGAACACCTGCGACATCCGTCCCACGCTGCCGATCACCTGCGTCTCGCCGTCCAGGCGCAAGGTCACCGTGGCCCGGCCCCGCAGCTCCGCCTCGGCCATGCGGAGCGACGCGCGGACCGCTTCCTTCAGGTCGAAGGGGAGCTGGGTGCTCTCGTCCGCGCTGGCCAGCGCGCCGATGTCGCGGATGATGTCGCGCATGCGGTTGGCGCCGTCGACGGCGTCCATCGAGGCGCGGCGCATCTGGGTGAAGGTGACCGTCTCGCGGGTGGGCTGCGCCGACTCCGGAGGGGCGAAACGCGGCAGGTGCTCCGCCAGGTAGCCGGCGTTCTCCAGCACGTACGTGAGGGGCGTGCGGATCTCGTGGGCGATGCTCGCCGCCAGCTGGCCCAGGGCGACCAGGCGATCCGACGAGGCGACGTGCTGGAGCAGCCGTTCGTTCTCCAGCGCCAGCCGGGCCTGGGCGGCGAGGACCGAGGCGCGTTCCAGATCGGAGGGGCCGAAGGGCGGTCGCTCGCGCTGGGCGGTGAGGATGGCGATCAAGCGGCCGTCGGCGGTGAGGGGATGGACCAGCCCGGGCCCGCGGGCGGCGCGCTGCGGAGGCTCGTCGCCCGAGACGGCGGCGACGATGGCGGGCTGCTCTTCCGAGCGCAGCCAGTCGTGGACCCAGGCAGGCGCGGAAGCCCCCTGCCCGTCTCCGCCCCACAGGTACGCGACGATGAGGCGGCCGTCCTCGGGCGCGGGAACCAGGAGGCAGGCGCTCTGGGCCGAGAGCGCCTCGGCGAACGCGCTCACGATCGCCTCGGGCAGCTTCTCGCGGGCCTCCAGCACTCCGCGCAGCGCGAGCAGCTGGGCCTCGGCATCGCGCAGGGACTTGCGCTCCAGCGCCCGCTCGACCAGCTCGTCCAGCTCGCCTCCCTCGCAGGGCCGGCGCACGCAAGCGAACGCTCCTTCGCGGAGACATCGGATGGAAGCGGCCCGCTCCCCCGGAAGCGCGAGCACGATCACTTCCGTCCGCGGGCACGTCTTCTGGACCGCTTGGAGGAGCGACAGGTCCGGCGGGAGCAAAGCGACGTCCCAGCCTTCCGGATCGGCCAGCCACTGTGGAAGCGCGCGCGCGTCCGCGACGTGCGCGAGGCAGTGACCACGGCGTTCGAGCTCCGCGCCTTCTCGCGCGCAGCCGACGATCAGGATCCTGCTCGCCATGGACTCCCCCGGACAGGCCGGAATGAAACTTGGAGCAACACGCATGCCGTCCGTACTGTCCCTTTTGTACCCGGCCAGAGTCGCGGGTCTGCGCGTCGGCATGTGTGCGAAAGCAACCTTCGGAGTGCGCGCAGCCTGCTCGATTCGCGCATCCCCACGCGCAGGTTGCGCACCGAGATGCGCAACCCCGGCCGCCCGATTCCGTAACCTCGCCCCCGGACCACCGGAACGGCTTGGCCCACCCCTTGCTCGACTGTCCGACGGGGGACCGCGAGGTCTACGCAGGAGGGGTAGGTGACGGTATGAAGGGGTACGCTCCCAACGCCAGCCGGATCGCCGCGACGCTGCTCGCTTTTGCCGCGGCGTGCGGCAGTGGGCGGCCCGCGCAGAGCTCCAAGTTCGGCGTGCGCTATCAGGACCCGGCCGAGCTGGACAGCGAGAACGGCCTGATCTCGGTGGGACTGAGCGACGCGTGCCTCGGCCTCGACGTGGCGACCGCGCCCACCACGACTCCGACCACCACCTCCACGACCGACCCGGTGACCGGCATCACCTACACGACCTCCAGCTGGATTGATCCCACGACCGGCGCTTCCGTCACTTCGACGACCTGGACGGATCCGGTGACCGGGATCACGTACACCAACACGAGCTCGACCGACCCGTTGACGGGGCTGACGACCACCTCGTCGAGCTCGACGGATCCGACGACCGGGATCACGACCACGACTACGACGGACCCCATGACGGGGCTGACGACGACGACCACGTCGACCGCCGCTCCGGCGCTGGTTGCCCAGACGACCGCGACCATCGACCCGAACGCGTGCGGCATTTTCAACGGCATGCCGCCGAACCTGCTGGGCTTGAACGGTCTGCAGCCGAATTCGCTGACCGGCGACCATTTCAAGAAGTGGTTCGCGGCCGATCCGCAGACCGCGAACACCCTGATGAAGTACCTGGTGAAGTGCTCGCTGCCGGTGGGTCAGGGCATGGACTTCGATTACGGCGGCGTTCACTACCTCTGGACCGGCGTGCTGGGCCTGGCGCCGCACTGGAGTGCTGGCGAGTCGATCCCCGAAGGCGAGCAGCAGCTGGTCTCCGCCTGCTTGGGCCTGCACGCGAACCGGTACGGCGCGCACGTCCCCATCTCCGTGCTCGGTCAGTTCGCCGACGGCACTCCGATCCCGGTCTCCGCTGACGAGCTTGCCAGCTTCCCGGTGACCGAAGGCTGCTTCTTCGGAAACATGTTCCGCAAGGACGGCGTGTTCTCGGGCAACGACCGGCCGCTGGCGCTCGCCGATGACCAGAGCAGCCTGCGCACTTGCGCCATGGCCGATCGCACCGGCGCGGGCGCGAGCTCGATGTGCCCCCCGATCCAGTACGCGGGCAACTGCCGCGACATCTGCCAGCCCGACCCGACGAATCTGTACTACCTGAACTGCACCGCGAACGGGCGCACTTACCGCGCGCTGTCGACTCGGATCCGGCCCAACGTGGAGTACACCTGCGGCGACGGCATCTGCCAGGTCACGGAGAGCTGCGGCACGGGCTCCACCTGGAACAACTGCGGTCTGGACTGCGGACCCTGCAACTGAGAGAAAATCGTTCGCGCGGGGCTCGTTGACGGCCCCGGGCGGACGCGATGACCGAAGCCCCACTGGAAGCCCGACTTCCCGAAGTGCCCGGGTACCGCATCGAGCGGGTGCTCGGACGCGGCGGCTTCGGTGTGGTCTTCGACGCGCTGGAGGACTCCGGCCGGCGCGTCGCGCTCAAAGTCGCCACCGCCGGCGATGCCACCGCGGCGGCCCAGCTGGCGGCGGAGGAGAGGGCGCTCCGCGCGGTGGGGCCCGCCGTCGCTCCCGAGGTCCACGGCACCGGGAGGCTCCCCGACGGCTCCCCTTACCTGGCGCTGGAGCTGCTCCAGGCCCCGACGCTGCGCCAGCGCCTGCGGGAGATCGCTGGCCCGATGCCGCGCGCCGAGCTGGCCAGGACCGCAGCGGCTTTGTGCGAGGCGGTGGGTGCGATGCATGCAGCGGGCTACCTGCACCTCGACCTGAAGCCCGACAACGTCTTCCTGACTGCCGGCAGGGTCCGGCTGATCGACTTCGGGCTGGCGAGGCCGGCGCGCGAGCGCCAGGAGGGCCGGCGCGCGTTCGCGGGGACCGCCGAGTACGCGAGCCCGGAGCAGTGCGAGGAACGCCCGGACCTGGACCCCCGCGCCGACCTGTACGCGATCGGCGTGTTGCTGTTCGAGATGCTGACCGGGAAACCCCCGTTCAACGGTGATCCCCAGTCAGTCCGCGAGGCCCACATCGGGATCCGCCCGCCGCACCCGTCCCAACTCGCGCCGGTGCCGGCCAAGATCGAAGAGGTGGTGCTCCGCGCGCTGGCCAAGGACCGCGCGCGGCGACCCACCAGCGCGGTAGAGCTGAGCGATGCGCTCGAGCGCGCGTTCTCGGAGGATGCGCCCGAACAAATCACCGCTCCCAGGGCGGTAGCCGCGGCGCAGCCTCGACTGGAAAGGCGTCAGGTAGGGCTGCTGTTCTTCGTCAGCGCTTCCGACGTCGGCTCGGTTCAGGTCGCCGTGCGCTCGGTGGGAGGCGAGCTGGGATGGGCGGGCGGCGGACGTTATGCCGCGATCTTCGCGGGCGAGGCGGGACAGGATCCGGTTCGGCGAACGTTGCGAGCCGCACAGGCGCTGGCGGAGCGGAAGGTGGCCGTCCGCGGCGTCGTCGATCTCGGCACCGTCAACGCGCAGCGGCGTCTCGACGGTCAGGTCCGTTACATCGCGCCGGAGCTCGGACGCGAGGACCGGTATGCGCTCGACACCGATCCGCTCGGGCCGCTCGCCACGACTGCCGCCGCGGAAGTGCTCGCCGATGTGGCATGGGAAGCGGTTCCGGGCCGGGAAGGAATCCTGGTGCCGCGGCCCGGCGCGGCCGATCGGGTTCAGGCCGCCACCGTCGTGCAGCTTGGGGCCGGTCCGCTGGTCGGTCGGGAGGAGGTGCTGCGCGAGCTCTTGACGGCGGCGAAGGAGGCGGTGGGGGGTGCGCCGGCCGTGATTACGGTCATCGCCGAACCCGGGCACGGAAAGACGCACCTCGCCGCCACCCTGCTGGAAAAGCTTCGCAACCACGTACCGGAGGCGGAGCTACTCGATCTCCGCGCGCGCGAACCGATCGCCGGCGACTCCGACGAGACGCTTCGAGCGCTGCTCTCACGCGCTCTCGAGCTGCCGGCGGGCGCAGCCGAGGCGTCTGCGCGCGCGCGTTTCGCTGCCGCGGTCGGCGGCGAGAGGGCCGCGGAGCTGTGGGCCGCGGCGGCGCTCACGCTGCGCCTCGTCTCGCCCGACGCTACCCAGGTGCGCGCCCTTGCGTCCGCGCCCGGCGTGCTGCGCTCGATGGCGATGCGCGCCGCCGGGGAGGCTCTCCGAGCCCGGGCCGGCCGGCGGCCGCTCTGCGTCGTGGTCGACGACGCTCAGTTCGCGGACGATACGGCGCTGGACGCGCTCGAGTACGCCGCGCTGGCCGAGTCGAAGTCGCCTCTCTTCGTCTGCGCGCTCGGTCGCCCCGCCTTCGCCGAGGCGCGCAAGTCCTTCGGCGAGCGAGCTGCGAATCGACGCCTGCATCACGTAGGGCCCCTCGAACCGGCGCGGGCGGCAGAATTGTGCCGCCGGCTGCTGGCTCCCGCCGAGAACGTGCCGCAAGCCGCCGTTGACCTGCTGGTGCGGCGCACCCATGGCGTCCCGCTGCTCCTGGTGGAGCTCATCCGCGGATTGAAGCGCGAGGGGCTGGTGCGCAAACGGATGCGCGGCGACACCTGGTTCCTGGCGACCGACGAGCTCGAGAAGCTTCCCGAATCCCCATTGATCGAATGGCTGGCGGAACGCGAGGTGGGTACGCTCCCAGCCGAGTTGGCTGCGCATGCCCGCCTGGTGGCGCTCTTGGGGCCGGAGTTCAGCGCGGAGGAAGTCGAGGGAGTCGTCGCCCAGTTGGACGCGGAGGGGTTCGGAAGCGAGTTTCCGCTCGACACGCAAGTGGCCGCGCGGCGCCTGGCCGCACTCGGTCTCATCGTCACCACGCGCACGGGCGGTTTCCGCATCCGGCATGCCCTGGTCCGGGATGCCGTAGCGCGGTCCGTGCCCACGACCCAGCGGGAGCGAGTCCACCGCGCTGCCGCTCGCTTCTATCGCACCACGCAGACCGTGCCCGAGGTGCGGCGACGGCCGCTCCTGGCGCGCCACGCGGCCGAGGCAGGCCTTCGGGAAGAGGCTGCGGCGCTCTACCTGCAACTCGCAGAAGAGGCGCGCGGACGGCATTCGTATTTCGACGCGGAAGCGAGCTACACGAACGCCCTGAATCTCCTCCCAGCCACCGAGGTGCCGCGCAAGCTGATCGCGAAACGCGGCCGCGGCAGCATGCGCTACCGGATCGGACGCTACGAGGATTCGTTCGCGGACTTCGAGGAGGCCCGCGCGCTCGCCCGGCAGCTGGGTGACGGCATCGCGGAGGCGGAGATCCTCCTCGACGCCGCGACCGCGCTCGATTGGGTGACCGACTACGCGAGATCCCGGGCATTCGTGGAGGAGGCCCTGGCGCTGGTTCCGAATCCTTCCTCCACTTCGCTTCGGGCGCGCCTGGTGCTCGGCAGCGGACGGGCGCTGGTGCGAGAGGATCGTTGGGCGGAAGCCTGCCTCGCACTCGAGGAGGCTGCCCGGCTGGCGGAGACCGTCGGCGACAGTGGGTACGAGACGCTGATGATCGCGCTCGTCATGCTGGAAGCGATCCTGGGCGAGCTGCGCCGATTCGACGAAGCGGAGCGCCTGTCGGCGCGGGCGATCGCGCTCAGCCGGGAGCACGGAGATCAGCTCCACCTGATCGCGGCCCTCGGGAACCGGCTGAGCGTCCGGATCGCGCGGCATGACCTCGAGGGCGCCGTCGAGGATCAGCAAACGCTGATGCGGATCGGCCGCGAGGTCGGCATCCTCCTCGCCGAGTATTTCGGGGAACAGAACATCGGGGTCCTGCTTTACTGCGCCGGCGACCTCGACCGGGCCGCGGAGCATGCCCGCAGCGCGATGCGCATCGAGGAGAGGCATCCGGAAGTCGCGAGAGGCGCCCCGTTCGGCATGTTGACGCTCGCCCGCATCCACGCGTATCGCGGCGAAGACGCCGAGGCGCAGGAGCTCCTTCGTCGGATCGAGGCGGCCGTGCATGCTCCCTCGGCGGACCAAGGGGCCGCGGTGTCGCTCACGCCGTCGGAGCAGGTGTTGCTCACGATGGTCGGCCTGGCCACACGCGATGCGACCGATGGCGAATGGGAAGATCTGCTGGAGCGATCGGCCCGCGATTCACTGGGTCAGGAGCCGATCGAGGTGGCCGACTTGTACGGCACCTGGGCGCTGCGGCGCGGCCGCCTGGACCTGGCGCGGCGCGCGTTCGAGGAAGCGGCCGCGCGCGCTGCGCGCATCCCCAACATCATGGAGGTGCGAGTGCGGAAGGGGCTTGCGGCTACAGGAGCCCGAACGACCTGAGCAGCGCCACGGCGATGCTGACCAGCGAGTCTCCCGCGATCAAGCCCGCGCCGGCCACGCCGGCGGCGTCCGGCCGCAACCAAGGCCGGAAGCGGCCACCCACGGCGACCAGCGCCGCGCCGCACGAGATGGTCAGCGAATATTCGAATGGGACCAACGCGCCGATCCCCACTGCGACGGCGGGCGGGATGAAGCGCCGGAAGCGGGTCTCTTCCGCCGCAGCCAGGACGATCCCGGCGGCGCCGGCGACGACGACGGCACGCAGCGCGCCCGGCGGAAGGGCGGCGAGGCCCTGCGCGACCACCTCTCCCATCGCCTTCCACTGCAGCGCCGTGGGCATGGGGAGGTTCGGCGAGGCCAGACCGTACGCGCGGAGCAGCAGCCCGTACGCCGGCATGCAGAGGAGAGCGCCGACCACACACCCCGCCAGCGCGGCGGCTGCCTGTCCCCGCACGGGCGCTCGGAGCAAGCGTCCGGCTTTCAGGGACCAGAGAAGCATGCTGGTTTGGGTGGCGGCGCCTGCGACCACCGATCCGGCCGCGACGTTGACCGCCGGCTGCCCCGGCGCGAGCGCGCCGTACACTGCCTGCGTGGCCTGGCCCACCGTCCCCAGGGGGGAAAAATCGGTCAGCCCGGCGCTCCGTGCGCAGACGCTCGATCCCAGGATGGAGAGCAAGAGAGCCAGGACGGTATGCAACGGGCTCAGATCGAAGACGATCTTTCCCACCACCACCGTCCCGAGGGCCGCGCCCGCGGCGAGCAGCGCCGCTTGGAGCCGCGCTCGAGATCTGTCGGAAGCGACGGACCGGAGATCGCGTAGCGCGCCGGAGATCATCCCCGCCTGGCGGACCAGGAAGACGAGCGCCGCGCCCACCATCAGCGCCGTCGCGGGCCAGGACAGCCAGCTCGAGAGCGCTCCCCGATCCGGGGCGACATGCAGCGGCCCCCGGACGAGCCACGGGCCCAGCGCGATCCAGCCGAGCACGGATCCGGTCAAGAGCCCGATCGCGATGCGCGGGCCCACCAGGATGCCGACCCCCCAGAGCAGCGGGCTCGTGCTCAGCCCGATCCCGAGCAAGTCCGCGGGAACGCCGGCCAACCGGCCGGGGACAACCAGGGATTCCGGTATCAGCGCCGGCTTGCCCCCGCGGAACCAGGCAATCAGGGCGGCTGCGGCGCCGCCGGTCAGGAGCGAGCGCGCCCGACCCCGGCCCGCCGCGCCGCCCGCGTGTAGGACCTCGATCACCTCCGCCGTGGCGACGCCGGTCGGAAAAGGAAGGTCCTCCTCCTCGAGCAAGCGCCGGCGCAGCGCCAGTGCCAAGAGGACGCCCACCACGCCGAGCGTGAGTCCCCAGAGGGCGATGCCCCAGCCGGGCACCCGAACGCCGAGCAATTGCAGAGCGGGGATCGCGCCGAGGAGTCCTGCAGCCGCCGGGATGCCGCCCACTGCGCACGCCGCGGTCTGCGCCACGTTGTTCTCCAGCCGGGTGAGCCTGCCGGAGGCGAGGGCCAGGGCCAGCACGGAAGCGGTGATCTGACCGCCGTCCCAGAGCCCGGTCTTGAGGCCCATGTACAGGTTGGCGATGCACAGAATTGCTCCCACCAGGAGGCCCGAGGCCAGTGCGCGCAGCGTCAGGTCGGGTTCTCGCGCAGGCGCAGAGTCCTCGATGCGCACGGGCGAACCGTAGCATGTGCGCCGGTTCCTTCCAGAAAGCATCGCATCGTGGGAGACTTGGATGAAGATGGTGAAGGACAACTTCACTCCCACCATCCCCGCCGGGCCGCCCAAGGATGCCAGCGGCGAGGGGATCGACCTCGACGGCGAGCTGGCGCCGGGCGATCGGGCGGGGGAGTACCTGATCCTGGGGACCATCGCCTCCGGCGGCTGCGGCACCGTCTACACCGCCGAGCACCGCGTGCTGGGGCGCAAGGCGGCGGTCAAGGTGCTGCACAGCCAGCTGGCCACTTCCCCGGAGATGGTGGAGCGTTTCGTGCGCGAAGCGCGGGTGGTGAACCGCATCCGCCATCCCAACATCGTGGACATCTACGAGTTCGGCGAGCTGGACGACAAGCGGCCTTACTTCGTGATGGAGCTTCTGGAGGGGACCAGCCTGGCCAGCATCGTCGAGCGGCGCGGGCGGCTGACTCCGGCGCAGGCGCTTGGATACCTGGAGCCGGTCTGCGACGCGCTGCGGGCGGCGCACGCGGCCGGGGTGGTGCATCGGGATCTGAAGGCCAGCAACGTGGCCGTGGTGAAGGAAGGCGATCCCCCGCGGGTGAAGCTGCTCGATTTCGGGATCGCCAAGCTGGTGAGGACCGCCCCGGGGGAGCGGGGCCTCACGGCCGTCGGTCAGCGGATCGGCACTCCGTACGCCATGGCCCCCGAGCAGATCCGCGGCGGCGCGATCGATTCGCGCGTGGACATCTACGCGCTGGGCGTCCTCCTCTATCAGCTGCTCACCGGGCGGTACCCGTTCATCTCCGGCGACCCGGTGGAGATGGAGCGGCTGCACGTCGAGGCGCCTCCGCCCCGCCCGAGCGCGCTGGCGCCGGTCTCGCCGGAGATCGATTCCATCGTCCTGCGCTGCATGGAGAAGGACGCCACCCGCCGCTTTCCGGACGTGACCGCCTTCGCGGAGGCGCTGCGGGCCGCGGTCAAAGGCGGCCACGCCGCCGCCGGCGCCGGAGGAAAACGCGGGGTCGCCGTCTACGTCGAGGTGCGCATCTCCGGGGAGCAGGACGAGGCGCTGCTCGCCCATCTGGTGCCGCTGCTCGACGAGACCGAGCTGGCCCTGCGCCAGTCGGGCTACGCCCTGTACCTGCAGACGGGCAGCGCTCTCTTGGGGGTGAAGCCGTTGCCCGAGGACGCCGCGGCGGCGCTCGGGGAGAGGAAGGCCGCGGTGGATCTCGCCCGCCGCATCCTCGAGCCGCTGCAAGCTCCCGGGGCCGATCGGCGCCTCAAGCTGGCCGTCCAGGTGCACGCGGACGCGGCGCAGATGCGCGGGAGCGAGATCACCGGCGGCCCACTGGTGGACATCGAGGCCTGGGCCGCGGGGGGCGACGCCGAGCTGCGGGTCACCCGTCCCGCTGCCGAGGGACTGGAAGTGTAGTCATTTCGCCCACCCGCACAGGCATCTCCCGACCGCCAGAATCATTGAACCACGCTGCGCGCAGGCCGTAGGATCCGGGGATGGGGGTCGGGTTGGCGAGCAGCGAGTCGGCGCCGGAGGCCCTTCCAGCGGGCCGCCTGAGGCTCTTCGTGGCCGGCGAGGGGCGATTCGCTACCCATCACCTGCCGGATTCGGGCGAGGTCACCATCGGCCGCGATCCCGGGTGCGAGCTGGTCGTCGACGATGCCACCGTCGCCCCGCGGCACGCGGTGCTCTCGATGGGTCCCACTGTGCGGCTGGCCGACCTCGGCAGCGGCCTCCTCACCAGCGTGCATCAGCACCGCGTGCTGCCCGGCCACTCGGTCGAGGTGGCCCCTGGAGACATCCTCCACCTGGGCGGCGTGATTCTCATGGTGGAGGGGCGCGGGACGGCGCCTCCGCGGCGCATCCTCCCCCACGGCTACTTCGAGCTGCGCCTGGAGGAGGAATGCAATCGGGCGGCGCGGTTCCACTCCGGCTTCGCGCTGCTGCGCATCGCCTGCGATCCCTTCTGCCCGTCGGCCGCGATCGAGGAGATCCTGGCGAACTCCATCCGGCTGGTGGACGTCATTGCCGTGGGCGCGCCGAGCGAGTACGAGGTGATGCTCGTCGACACGCCGCCGGAAGATCTGAAGCTGGTCGTCTCGCGCCTGGAGACGCAGCTCGCCGAACGGGGAGCCAAGCCGCGCATCGGCATGGCCGTGTACCCGCGCGACGGCCGCGGCGCCGACGCGCTGCTCGCGCACGCCAGCGGAGCGGTGGCTCCGCCCGAATCCGCGGCGATGCCAGGGCCCTCGTCCGGCGCCATGCGGGACCTCTACAGCATGGTGGAACGCATCGCTTGGAGCGACATCAGTGTGCTCATCTTCGGCGAGACCGGCGTGGGCAAGGAACGCCTGGCCGAGGCGGTGCACAAGAACTCGCGCCGCGCTTCGATGCCTTTCTTGCGGCTCAACTGCGCGGCGCTCACCGAGACCCTGCTGGAGAGCGAGCTGTTCGGGCACGAGAAGGGCTCGTTCACCGGGGCACAGTCGGCCAAGGCCGGCCTGCTCGAGTCCGCCAACGGCGGCACCGTGTTCCTCGACGAGGTGGGCGACATGCCGATGACGACCCAGGTGAAGCTCCTGCGCGTCATCGAGGAGCGCAAGGTCCGCCGGGTGGGAGCGCTGAAGCCGCTGCCCATCGACGTCCGCTTCGTCGCCGCCACCAACCGCGACCTGGAGCAG
>DATFTN010000317.1:0-18387 GCA_035261845.1 Myxococcales bacterium
AGGCGACGGCACCGCCCACCGGACCTGCCGCGCCAGGCGAGACCGGCGCGCCGCAGGGCGAGGACCTGTCGCCGGCCGAGATCGGCGGCATCGCCTCCGGCGTCGCCGCCGTCGGGTCGGTCTCGACCGGCATCGCCAGCGCCGCTCGGAGCGCCAAGGCCGTCAAGGACGCGGCGGAGTCCGCCGCGGACGGCGCGAAGGTGCCGGACAGCGAGAACGTCGAGGAATAGAGGCCCCCGAGGGCTTGACCCGCGGGGCCGGCGCGCCTAGACCCGCCCCATGCGGCTGCCCGTCCTCGACCGGCTCATCCTCGGCGCGCAGAAGCCGTCCCGCTACGCGGGCGGCGAGCTGAACGCCGTGCACAAGCGGCTGGACCAGGCGGCGGTCAAGTGGGCCCTGGCCTTCCCGGACACCTACGAGGTCGGGATGAGCAACGTGGGCTTCCGGCTGCTCTACCACGCTCTCAACGAGCGTCCGGAGATCGCCTGCGAGCGCTTCTTCATGCCCTGGCCCGACATGGAATCGGAGCTGCGCGCGGAGCGGCTGCCCCTCTTCTCCATCGAGAGCCGCGCCCCGCTGAGCGCCTTCGACGTGCTCGGGTTCACGCTGCAGTTCGAGCTCTGCTACACGACCGTGTTGGCAATGCTGGAGCTGGGCGGCGTGCCGCTCGCGACGGCTGAACGAGGGCCCGGCGATCCGCTCGTCCTGGGCGGCGGACCCTGCGCGTACAACCCGGAGCCCGTCGCGGATTTCTTCGACGCGCTGGTGGTCGGCGAAGGCGAGGAGGCGATCCACGAGATCAGCGACGTGGTGCAGGGGTGGAAGCGCTCGCGCGGCTCGCGCCAGGACCTGCTCTGGCACCTGGCCGAGATCCCCGGCGTCTACGTGCCGTCGCTGTTCCGCCCCCGCTATGGGGCCGATCGCACGCTCGCCGCGCTCGAGCCTCTCAAGCCGGGATACGAGACCGTCGTCCGCCGCGTCATCCCCGACCTGAACCTGGTGCCGCAGGCGGAGAAGCCCATCGTCCCGTTCATGCAGACGGTGCACGACCGGCTGCCCCTCGAGATCCAGCGCGGGTGCACCCGCGGCTGCCGGTTCTGCCAGGTGGGCATGATCACCCGGCCCACCCGGCAGCGCGACCCCAACCAGGTGCGGCGCATCGCCGAGGCTGGTCTCGAGGCCACCGGCTACGAGGAAGTCGGTTTCTTGAGCCTCTCGGCGGGCGACTATTCGTGCATCAACGGCGTCCTGGAGGACTTCTTCGACGAGTTCGGCCCGGAGAACGTCGGCATCTCACTGCCCAGCCTGCGCACCGAGACCATGAACGCCCGGCTCGCCGAGCAGATCGGCCGCGTGCGCAAGAGCGGATTCACCGTCGCGCCGGAGGCGGCCACCGAGCGGATGCGCCGCGTGATCAACAAGGGCAACGCGGAGAAGGACCTGCTCCACGCCGTCGACACGATCTTCCAGGCGGGCTGGGACCTGGTGAAGTTCTACTTCATGATCGGCCTGCCCACCGAGCAGGACGAGGACGTGCGCGCCATCGTGCAGCTCTGCGCCGAGGCGCTGCGCCGGGGAAAGCAGCTGAACCCGCGCGCCGAGATCAACGTGGGCGTCTCCACGTTCTGCCCCAAGCCGTTCACGCCGTTCCAGTGGGACCCGATGATCCCGCTGGAGGAGACGCAGCGGAAGCAGGGCATCCTGCGCGACGAGCTGCGCAAGCTCGGCCGCGGTTACCGCGACCTGCACGTCAAGCCGCACGACGCGCGGCAGGGTGCGCTGGAAGGGGCGCTGGCCCTGGGGGATCGCCGCCTCGCCACCGCCGTGCTGCACGCGTACCGCGCCGGCCAACGGCTCGACGGCTGGACCGAGCACTTCCACCTGCAGGCCTGGCAGGACGCTTTCGCGCACGCGGAGGCGGAGCACGGCGTGGGCCTCGCCTTCTTCGCGCATCGGGAGAAGGGACAGGACGAAGTGCTGCCGTTCGATCACATCGACTGCGAGGTCACCAAGCCCTACCTGTGGAAGGAACGGATGGCGTCCCGCAAGGAAGGCGCGACCCACGACTGCGCGTACGGCGAGGAGCGCTGCACCGCCTGCGGCTCCTGCGACTACGAGGTGGTGGACACCATCGTCTACCACCCCGAGGACTACCAGCCGCAGCGCCGCCCCCCCGCGCCGCCTCCGCCCGAGGGCCGCAGCACGCTCCGGCTGCGCTACGCGAAGGAAGGGCGCGCCGTCGCGCTCAGCCATCTGGAGACGATGACCGCGCTCCTGCGCGCATTCCGCCGCGCGAAGCTGTCCATCCCCCACTCGCAGGGATTCCACCCCAAGCCGCGCGTCAGCTTCGGGCCTGCCTGCCCCGTGGGCACCGAGAGCCAGGCGGAGTACCTCGACCTGGAGCTGCACGGGAGCCCGGACGCGGCGGAGATCGCCGAGCGCATCCGCTGCGAGCTGCCCGAGGGATTCCGGCTGCTTTCCTGCGAAGCCGCGGCGGCGGACGTCGCTTCGCTCAACCGGACCATCCGCGCCATCGAGTACCGTGTCGAGCTGCCCGACGGGGCTCCGGACCCGACGGAGCGGCTGGCGGAGTTCGCCTCGCGCGCCGAGGCGGCGGTGCTGCGCGATCGCGAAGGAAAAGCTCCGGTGCGCATCGACCTCAAGGCGGCGGTGCAAGGGCTGGCCGCGGGCGGCCCTCGCGAATTGCGCTTCACGCTCCGCGCGGGCGAGACGCACGCCACCGCGCGCCCCGCCGAGCTGCTCGCCACGCTCTTCGGTCCGGAATGGGTCAAGCCCGGCGTCGCGCGGATCGTGCGCGAGAACGTGATTTTCGGGGCGCCCGCTTCCCCATGAGGCTGTTCTGGCTCCTGTTGGGGCTGTCCGTGCTCGGGCTCGCCGGTTCCGTTCCCTACCTGATGACCACGTTCTCGACGGTCCCCCTGCCGCCGGGCGCCTCGCCCGGATTGCTGGTGGCCGTGAGCGGCGCGCAGGTGCTGGGGCTCGCCGCGCTCGCCTCGTTTGCCGGAGTACGGCTCGCTCCGCGCGCGGGCCTCGACGCTCCCTGGCTGCGCGCCATCGCGGAGCGCTCCCCCCGGCCCACCGGTTTCGCCTCGCTGGCGGTCGAGGCCGCGGCGCTGGGCAGTCTGGCGGCGGTGATCGTCGCTGCGATGATCCTGCCGCTGCTCTCCTCCTTGCCCTCGGCCTTCTCCCAGCCCCCCAAGTCCGGCTTCTGGACGCTCGCGAGCAGCGCCTTCTACGGCGGGATCGACGAGGAGATCCTCGTCCGCTGGGGACTGCTGAGCGCGGTCCTGGTCCTCGTGCGCAAGGTCGGCGCTCGAGACGGCTTCTGGATCGCCAACTCGGTGGTCGCGCTGGTCTTCGCGGCCGGCCACCTCCCCACGGTTGCCGCCCTGACGGGGCCGCTGACCGCGCCGACCCTCGCCTACACCCTGCTCGGCAACTTCCCTGCGGGCCTCTTCTTCGGGTGGCTCTTCCGCCGGAAGGGGCTGGAATCCGCCATGATTGCCCACGGGGCAGCGGACGTCTGGCTCCACGCCGCGCTGCCCCTCCTGCTGGCGTAGAAGCGGCAGCCCCGTCGAGAAGACGCCAGAGATTGCACCTTTGCTTGCTGGGTCGAATCCCGGGTGCTAGCCTCCGAATCGGCCGTCCGGGACTTTTTCAGCCCCGGGCGGGTTCTGGGGAGCAGACCGGCTGCAGGGGTCCGGTGCGCATGGCGCGCCCGCCCTGAAGGCTCGGAGGCAGGAACGGGTGTCCGTCCAGGCTTCTCATTCAGCTTTCTTCGCGCGCGGGTGCCCAGGCGCCCTGCCGCGTTCGCCCGCACCGTGCGCCGTTTCGCACGCGGGCCTACAAGGATCCTTCGATGTCGAACATCTTGGTGATCAACGCCTCGGGGCAGGAGACCCGGGTGGCGCTGATCGAGCAGGGTACGATTTCTGAGTACTATCTGGAACGCAAGAACGAGAAAGGGATCGTCAGCAACATCTACAAAGGCAGGGTGGTCCGGGTCCTCCCCGGGATGCAGGCTGCCTTCGTCGACATCGGCCTGGAAAAGGCCGCGTTCCTCTACGTAGCCGACATCGTCTCCGACCCGAGCTTCCCCGGGTTCTCCGAAGAGATCGAGATCCAGGCGGGCGCCACCGAGGGCGATACCCTCGACGTCGAGGACGTCGCCGAGCCCCCTGCCGAGGACGTCGCTCCTCCTGCCGCGGCTGCTCCAGAAGTCGCGCCTCTCCGGCTGGTTCCGGAGGGGCTAGAGGGGCAGTCCGCCGCGCAGGCTGAAGCGGCGGTCGCGCCGCCTGCTGCGCCCGAACCGGCCGCCGCCGAGGCTGCGGAAGAGGCGACGTCCCGTTCGGAGGCGCAGACCGCGGGCGCCGCCAGCGAGGAGGTCGTCGATCTCTCCGCCGAAGAGGCGCTCGACGACGACGAAGAGGACGAGGAGGAGGATCTCGACGAAGGCGACGCCGCCCACGCCGCGGCCGAGGCGGCCATCGCCGCCGAGCAGGCGGAGGTGCAGCCCGCCGCTCGAGGCGATGCCGAGACGCCCGCGGCCGCCGCGGCTGAAGGCGCCGCTCCGCCCGCCGCCGCCCAGGGCACAGCCGAAGGAAAGGTCGGAGTCCCCGCGGAGCAGCGGCCGGCCGCGCGCGAGCGCCGCGGGCGCCGGCGGGGAGGACGGGGCCGGCGCCGCGCAAGTCCGGGCAAGCCCGCAGAGGATCGGGGCGGGAAGCCCGGGGAGCGCCAGCAGCAGGCCCGGGACCGCCAGGGGGAGCGAAAGGGCGGCAACGGCCACGCGCACGGCAAGCGGGCGCAGATCCAGGACCTGCTCAAGGAGGGCGACGAGGTCATCGTGCAGGTGGTGAAGGACCCCATCGGCTCCAAGGGCGCCCGGATCACCTGCCACATCTCGCTGCCCGGCCGGCACCTCGTCTTCATGCCCACCGTCGACCACGTGGGCATCTCCCGCCGCATCGAGAACGAGAAGGAGCGCCGCAGGCTGCGCGAGCTGGTCGACCGGTTCCGCCCGCCGGGCACCGGGTTCATCGTCCGCACCGTGGCGGAGAACGAGCCGGAGGAGAAGCTCACCGCCGACATCAAGTTCCTGCTCGGCCTGTGGAACGAGGTGGGCAAGAAGCGCGAGACCCACAAGGCCCCCGCGCTCATGCACCCGGACCTGGACCTCATCCTTCGCTCCGTCCGCGACCTCTTCTCCGACGACGTCAACAAGCTGGTGATCGACGACCGCGCCGAGTACGAGCGGGTGCGGGACTTCGTCGGGCAGGTGGCCCCGGAGCTGAAGCACCAGGTGGAGCTGTATACGGGCGACGAGCCCATCTTCGACGAGTACGGGATCGAGCAGGAGCTGCAGAAGGCGCAGAACCGCAAGGTGTGGCTCAAGTCGGGCGGCTACATCATCATCGACCAGACCGAGGCGCTGGTCGCCATCGACGTGAACAGCGGGCGCTACGTGGGCAAGAAGGGCGCCGGCGCGTCGCTGGAAGACACCATCACCAAGATCAACTGCGAGGCGGCCAAGGAGATCGTCTACCAGCTGCGGCTGCGCAACATCGGCGGCATCATCATCATCGACTTCATCGACATGGACAAAGGGTCCAACCGGGAGAAGGTCTTCAAGACCTTCCAGGAGGCCCTGGGCGCCGATCGCGCCAAGACCAACGTCCTCAAGATCAGCGACATCGGCCTGGTGGAGATGACCCGCAAGCGCGTGCGTGAGAGCGTCACCCGGCTCACCACCGAGAGCTGCCCTACCTGCGACGGGCGCGGCCACGTGCGCAGCAAGACCACCATCGCGTACGAGATCATGCGCGAGGTGCAGCGCGCCGCCCGCAAGCAGCGGGAAGACCAGATTATCGTCTCCTGCCACCCGGAAGTCGCCAAGCTCCTGCAGGGGCCCGAGCGCGAGGCGATGCGGCTCCTGATGATGAAGCTCAACAAGAGCATCACGGTGCGGCCGCAGCCGCAGTACCACCTCGAGCAATACGATCTGCACGGGAAGTGGTCGCGCCCCGAGCTGCAGCAGGCTCAGCGCGGCCTCTCGCGCGGCGACGGGGGCGCGCAGCGTGGCAACGGCGGCGAGCGCGGCGACCGCCGGCGCGACGACCGGCGGCGCGAGGGCGAGGGTCGCCCAGCGGAGGCCGGGGGACAGGCGAAGCCTGAGGCGCCCGCATCCGAGAAGGTGGGCGACTGACCGGGTCCGGAAAGCTGGCCGACTCGTGGGAGCGGCTGCGCCGCTTTCCCGCGGTGCGGCGCTTCCTGCGCGCGCTGACGCTGATCGCGCACGGGTTCCGCGGCGAGGCGATCACGCTGCGTGCCTCGGCGCTCACCTATCTGACGCTCCTGTCGCTGGTGCCGTTGCTCGCGGTCGCCTACAGCGTGGTCGACCTGGTCAGCGGGCAGGCGCCGTTCCGCGACGCCGTGCAGAAGTACGTGAACGAGCAGCTCGGCATCGGCGCCGGCGCCGCCATCGCGGGCTCGCTGGCCGACTTCACCAACAAGGCCACGGTCAAGACGCTCGGGGTGATCGGCTTCGCGCTCTTGCTCTTCTCCTCGCTCTCGCTCTTGTGGAACATCGAGAGCGCCTTCAACCACATCTACGGGGTGAAGCGGCCGCGGGCGCCGGTGCGGCGGCTCCTCACGTACTGGGCTCTCCTCACCCTGGGTCCGGCGCTCCTCTCGGCGTATCTGGGAGTGACCTGGAAGATCGGCCAGATGCAGGGCGCCCATGGACGCCACGGGCAGGGGGGCCACAGCGAGCTCTTGCACGTCGCCGCCGCCGTCTCGACGGTGGCCATCACCTACGTGGGCCTCGCGTTCCTGTACAAGGTGCTGCCCAACGCGCGAGTACGGCTGCGCACCGCGCTCACCGCCGCCTTCGTCGCGGGCACCGCGTGGGAGCTGGCCAAGTTCGTCTTCGCCGACATCTCCGCGCGCATGGTGCAGGTGCACAAGATCTACGGGTCCGTCGCGGTGCTGCCCATCGTTCTGACCTGGGTCTACATCTCCTGGTTCATCACGCTGACCGGCTGCCGGCTGTGCTTCGCGATGGACGCCTCGAGGAAGCCCGAGGCGAGCCCGCTGCTCCTGGCTGCGCAGGCTCGCGAGACGTTGATCGCCCGGGTGATGCTGGCGCTGGCGCAGCTGCACGGGCGCCGGGCGGCGCCGGTCGGAGTGACTCCGCTCGCCGACGAGACGCGGATGCCCAAGAGGCTGGTCCGGGAATCGCTTCGAGCGCTCGAGCAGTCTGGCCTGGCGGTCGAGGCGCGCAGCGGCGGGTGGATGCCCGCCCGCGACGCCTCCCGCATCAGCCTGGCCGAAGTGCGTGCCGCGGCCCGCAGCTCGCTCGGCTTCCCCCGGCACGAGGCTGACGAGACCGGTCAGGCCATCACCCAGGCCTGGGCCCGCGCGGAGGGGGCCGCGGCCCAGGCGCTGGAGGTGTCCGTGGCGGACTTCCTCGCAGGCGTTCACCAGCCGACAGGGCTGGGTGAGTACCCGGCGACCCCGGAACCGGCCCGCGCGATTCCACCCACCCCGTCCCATTCTTTCAAGCCGGACCGTTCGTGACGACTCGCCGCGAACGAGCACGGCGCCGGCCTATCTGGCGGCGGCTGGGCCGGATGTAGTCAATTGTCGCCTGCTAAACGGCCATTGCGGCGCTTGCCCGTTCCCCATGACCTCGGGTAACGTTCCCATTCGTCGTCGGTTTTTGGCGCATTAGCCCTCCCGGAGTCGAGAAACGCCCATGCTGAAGAGCGACCTCATCGCCATCCTCGTGGCCAAGCGACAGCTCACCCAGAAGCAGGCTGAGCTGACCATCGAGACGATCTTCGACTCGATGAAGAAGGCGCTCTGCAAGGGCGACAACATCGAGATCCGCGGCCTCGGCGCCTTCCACGTGAAGAACTACCAGGGCTACAACGGACGCAACCCCAAGACCGGAGAGGTGATCCCGGTCAAGCCGAAGCGCGGCATCCTCTTCCGCACGGGCAAGGAGCTGCGCGACCGGGTGAACCGCGCGGGCAAGGCCGAGCCCGTCGCGGTCCCGGCGAAGTCCGAGACCGGCACCGCGTAATTCCGGCACTTTTTCCGGCCGCCCTCTCGCGCCGGCCTGCCCGGTTGCATTGACACTGCTTCGACCCCGCGTATACTCCCGCGCTCTCAAAAAGCGGGGCATGCGTGTGCCCCGCGAAGGGTGGTGATTCCGAGAATGCCGGGCGTGCGGGTCAAGGAAGGCGAGTCGTTCGAGAACGCCATGAAGCGCTTCAAGAAGCAGTGCGAGAAGGCAGGCATCCTGAGCGAGATCAGGAAGCGCGAGCACTATGAGAAACCGTCGGTCAAGCGCAAGAAGAAGGCGCTGGCGGCCAAGAAGCGCGCCCTGAAGAAGGCACGGAAGGGGATGATGTAGCCTCTTTCCAAGGCTCGGAGTTTCACCGGCCCTTCGCGCCGACAAGAGGCGCGCGGGGCCGCGTCCCAAGGTGGGCATGCTCAGCGAGCGGATCGACGCGGAAATGAAGGAGGCGGCCCGCGCGCAAGACAAGCGCCGCCTGGGCACGCTGCGGATGCTGAAGAGCGCGCTCAAATACCGTGAGATCGAGACGAGCAAGGTGCTGGAGGACCCGGAGATCGTGACCGTGGTCCAGACCTTGATCAAGCAGCGCAGGGACGCCGCCGCCCAGTACAAAGCGGGCGGCCGGCCGGAGCTGGCGGACAACGAGAACGCCGAGATCGCCATCCTGGAGGCGTTCCTCCCCCGCCAGCTGTCCGATGCGGAGCTGCAGGCGCTTGTGCAAGAGGCGGTGACGGCCTCCAACGCTACGGGATCCAAGGACATGGGCGCGGTGATGAAGGCGCTCATGCCCAAAGTGCAGGGCAAGGCGGAAGGGAAGCGGGTCAGCGAGGCGGTGAAGGCGGCGCTCGCCGCCAAAGGCTCGTGATGGGTTCGGCATCAGCACGGCCGCTTCACGGGAGCAGAGTGGCGGGCATCAGCGACGAGAAGCTGCAGGAGCTGCGGGACCGCGTCGACGTGGTCGCGGTGGTGCAGCGCCGGGTCGGGCTGAAGAAGTCCGGGCGCGACTGGAAGGGGCTGTGCCCGTTCCACGGGGAGAAGACGCCCAGCTTCTACGTGGTCCCTGACAAGCGCATCTTCCATTGCTTCGGCTGCGGCGCCACCGGAGACGCGATCAAGTTCGTCATGCAGCTCGACGGCAAGAGCTTCCGCGAGGCCGCCGAGCAGCTGGCCACCGAGGCCGGCGTCGACCTGAAGCCCGCGGACCCGGAGGAGGCGCGCCGCAGCGCCCGCCGGGCGGCGCTGGCCGAGGTGAACGAGAAGGCCTGCGTCTTCTACGAGCGGGTCCTGTGGGAGCACCCGCGCGGAGCGGTGGCACGCGAGCATCTGGAGAAGCGGGGCATCTCGGTCGAGACGGCCAAGGCCTGGCGGCTGGGATACGCGCCGGGACAGTGGGACCAGCTCTGCAAGTCGCTCGAGCGCGGCAAGGTGGATCCCAAGCTCGTCGAGGAGGCCGGCCTCGGCGTCCCGCGCAAGAAGCGGGAGGGCCTCTACGATCGGTTCCGCGGCCGTCTGATGATCCCCATCCGCGAGGCAGGCCGCACGGTCGGGTTCGGGGGCCGGCTGCTGGAGGGCGAGAGCGAGGCGAAGTACCTCAACTCGCCGGACACGCCCCTCTACACCAAGGGAGGCGTGCTCTTCGCGCTGGACAAGGCGCGCGACCCGCTCCGGCGCGAAGGCGTGGCCCTGTTCGTGGAGGGCTACTTCGACGCCATCGGGCTCCACCAGGCGGGAGTGCAGACCGCGGTCGCCACCTGCGGGACCGCGCTGACCGAGAGGCACCTCGAGCTGGTGCAGCGGGCGGGCGCGCGGGAGCTGGTCTTCGTGTTCGACGGCGATGCGGCCGGGCTGCGGGCGGCGCAGCGCGCCTCCGAGATCGCCGCGGCCGCGGCGGTGCCGGCGCGCGTGCTGGTGCCGCCCGGCGGCGAGGATCCGGACGAGACGGTGCTGCGGATCGGCGTGAAGGCGTTCCGCGAGTTGGTCTCCTCGGCGCAACCCGCCTTGGAGTTCCTGCTGGACCGCGCCTTGGAGAAGGCGGGGAGCTCGATCGAGGACAGAGTGAAAACGGTGGAGGCGGTGGCAGGTATCGTGCGTGCTGCACCTACCCCGCTGGCGCGGGACCTTTATCTGGAAAAGGTCGCGCAGCGTATCGATGCGCCGCTTGACGCAGTGCGCGCGGCGGTGGACGGGCGCCGTCCGGGGCAGGCGAAGAAGCCGGCGCAGGCTGGGCGGGGGCAGGCTTCCGGCCAGCCGGCTTCCGCCCGGCCGCCCCCGCCCGAGAACCTGGCGCTCGTCCGTGAGGAGCTGGCCATCCTCGCGTACGCGCTGCATTCGGACGAGTTCGCCAAAGTGGTGGAGGATTTCGGCGCGCTGGCGCGTTTCACGGTGGCAGCCATCCGGGAGGTGGCCGAAAGGGCCCTTGCTGGGGCCCGGAAGGGAAGTCTCGCGGCCGATGCGCTCGTCTCCTCCATCGATTCGGACCGCCTGCGCGAGGCGCTTTTGCGCGAGCGCGCGGAGCAGGATCGAGCCGGCAGGTCCCGCCGGGACCTGGAATTGAAGCTGTCCCACCACCGGCGCATTGCCGAGCAGGAAGCCGCGTTACGGAAGGTGCTGAAAAATCCGCGCGTTGAGAGGATCCGACCCCGATAGGAAAAGGGGCGCGCACCCGGTTTTCCCATTACTCTTTCCGATTCGCTTGAAGATCTGGAGCTGACCACGATGGCCCACAAGAAGTCCGCCGCTGCTGGACGCCTCGACCGCGAGCGCAAGCGCAAGCTCTCGCCGGCCAAGAAAGGCGGAAGGGCCGACGGCCGAGCCGCGCCCGGGCACGAGAAGGCGAAGAAGGGCAAGGCCGCCCGGCCCGCGGCCAGGGCCGCTCCCCCGGCCAGGACCGCCCGGGCGAAGGACCACGCCCCGGACCCCGCCCAGGCGAAGGGCAAGGAGAAGCCTCCCCGCAACGTGAAGAAGCCCGGCGAGGAGGAGGAGACCGACGAGCCCGAGATCGAGGCCGAGGTCATCGCCGAGATCGACGAGGACGAGGAGGCGGGCGCCGCCGCTGCCGGCGACGACGACGAGGACGAAGACGAGGACGAGCCCTCGGGGAAGAAGTCGGGAGGGAAGGCGACCGATCGCAAGGAGGTGCGCGATCTGCTCGCCATGGGCCGCGACAAGGGCTTCCTCACCTACGACGAAGTGAACGACGCCCTCCCCGCGGACATCGTCTCGTCCGACCAGATCGACGACGTGATGTCGATGTTCGGCGACAACGATATCGCCATCGTCGACGAGGCCAACAAGGTCAAGCTGCCCGAGACCAAGCCGCCCGAGCCGGAGCCGGTGCACGCCAAGGCGGCCGAGGAGGAGGCGGAGGAGAAGAAGGAGCAAGAGGAGGAGGACAACTACTCCAAGTCCAACGACCCGGTGCGCATGTACCTGCGCAAGATGGGGTCGGTCTCCCTGCTCACGCGCGAAGGCGAGGTGGAGATCGCCAAGCGCATCGAGGACGGCGAGAAGGAAGTGCTGGACGCGGTGCTGCACTCCTCGATCGCGATCAAGGAGATCATCCAGATCGGCGACCGGCTGCGGAAGGGCAAGATGCGCGTGCGCGAGGTGATCCGCGACGCGCCCGACGAGGACGACGAGACCTTCGACGAGCAGGGCCGGACCGACCAGGTGGTGAAGCTGATCGACAAGATCCGCCGGCTCGACCGCGACAACGAGAAGCTGCGCGAGCAGATGGACAGCAAGACGCGCAAGCTCTCCGTGGGCAAGCACAAGGAAGTGCGCGAGGAGATCGAGCGCAACGAACAGCAGCTCGCCGAGACGCTGGCCGAGATCAAGCTCAACAAGCGGCAGATCGAGCGCATCATCGAGAACTTGAAGAAGCTGATCGAGCGCGTCGACGACGTCGAGCGCGAGGTCAAGAACATCGAGCGCCGCGCGGCCGTGCCGCTGCGGGAGCTGAAGGTCTTGCTCCGGTCGGGCGAGGAGGACAGCAAGATCGGGGTGGCGGCGCGCAAGCAGCTGAAGAAGATGGGCTTCAGCGACGAGGAGGTGGCCGAGATCGGCCGCATCATCGCCGCCGCGCCGCGCAAGGTGAAGCGGGTCGAGGAAGAGGCGATGCTCCCGATGGAGGAGCTGAAGAAGAGCTTCAACGCCATCATCGCCGGCGAGCGCAAGGCGGAGAAGGCCAAGGCCGAGCTGGTGGAGGCGAACCTGCGCCTGGTGGTGTCGATCGCCAAGAAGTACACCAACCGCGGCCTGCAGTTCCTGGACCTCATCCAGGAAGGCAACATCGGCCTGATGAAGGCGGTGGACAAGTTCGAGTACAAGCGCGGGTACAAGTTCTCCACCTACGCGACGTGGTGGATCCGGCAGGCGATCACCCGGGCCATCGCCGACCAGGCGCGCACCATCCGCATCCCGGTGCACATGATCGAGACCATCAACAAGCTGATCCGCACCTCGCGCTACCTGGTGCAGGAGATCGGCCGCGAGCCCACTCCCGAGGAGATCGCGGAGAAGATGGAGCTCCCGCTCGACAAGGTGCGCAAGGTGCTGAAGATCGCCAAGGAGCCCATCTCGCTGGAGACGCCGATCGGCGAGGAGGAGGACTCCCACCTGGGCGACTTCATCGAGGACAAGGCGATCACCTCGCCCTCCGACGCGGTGATCAACATGAACCTGGCCGAGCAGACCCGGAAGGTGCTGGCCACGCTCACCCCGCGCGAGGAGAAGGTCCTGCGCATGCGCTTCGGCATCGGCGAGAAGTCCGACCACACCCTCGAAGAGGTGGGCCAGGACTTCGAGGTGACCCGCGAGCGCATCCGCCAGATCGAGGCCAAGGCGCTGCGCAAGCTGCGGCATCCGTCGCGCAGCAAGCGGCTGCGCAGCTTCGTGGAGAACTAGCCGCCGCGAATCGGGCGTCTATGCCAGCCGAGCCGCGCTCCGCGCTTCCGAAAGCAGGCTTCTCAGCCTGATCGCGGCAGTGAGCAGCATGACGCCGTAGAGAATCGCGTACGTGCCGATCAGCCAGACGATCGAGAGGGCCCCCGCGCGGGGCATGGCGATCACGAGCACCCCGAAAACGGCCGAGAGGACGCCGCCGAGGATGATCATCCATTCGTTGCTCAGCTCCTTGCGGAGCTTGATCGCGACCGAGATCTCGAAGATTCCGGTGAAGATCGCCCAGAAGGCGATCACCCAGAGCAGGGAGAGGGCCGTGACGCCCGGATAGAAGAACGTCAGGACGCCTGCCGCGACGCCGAGCAGCCCGAGCACCACGAGCGATCCCTTTCCAGGCATGCCCTTGGGCGCGCGCATCGCCAGCCCGAGTGTGAAGATCCCGTTCACCAGAGCGTAGGCCCCGAAAAGAAGCACGAGCACCTCGCCGGCCGCACCGGGCTTCACGAAAGCCAGCACGCCAAAGAGCACGGCGCAGACGCCGCGCAGGATCAGAAGCCACCAGCCACGCTTCAAAGTCTCCAGCATCTCTGCCTCCTTGCTAGGTCTCCATCCTCTTCTCAGCGCAAGAACACGACCGGCGTTTTCTTCTCGACGGTCAGGGGAGTTGCCGATCCAGGGTTGGAGTTGAAGCGCCCGAAGACCGAGGGCTCGCTCTGGAAGTGCTTCTCCAACGCGTCGACACGATTCTGATCGTTGGGATGATCCGACAAGAGCTGCGGGATCTCGAGGGTCCTGGAATCCTTGAAGTCCCGGAACAGCCACACGAGTCCCCACGGATTGGACCCGGCGGCGGCGCACACATCCGAGCCGGTCAAGTCGGCGCGCGATTCCGCGGCGCGGGAATAGCCCAAAGAGCGGAGCTTGCCGAGGAGAGCGATCGCCAGCACGTGCGCCCGGGTGGGCCCCAGCAAGATCGCGGCCCCGACTTCCTCCGCCCGCAACAGCTTCTGCTTCTTCAAGAGCTCCAGCGAGTCGTGGTGGAGGGTGTGGGCCACCTCGTGGCACAGGGTCCCCGCGAGCTGCTCCTTGCTTTTCACGAAGTAGAGGAGGGCATCGGTGACGTAGATGTTCCCGCCCGGAGTCGCGAACGCATTGGGCTGCACCTCGTGAACCAGGTAGACCTTGAAGGGGTGGTCGTATCGCGGCTGTGCGGTCCGCATGATCGGCTCGATCACGGGGAGCAGCACGTCGTAGAGGGGCGACGACTCGATGATTTCGCCCTTCGCCTTCAGCTCGTCATAGACGGACTGGCCGAGCTCCGATTCCTGGTCCTGGCGCTTCCCTTCGGCCTCTGCCGGCGGTGCCGCCTGCACCGCGTGCAGTTGGCAGGCCAGCGCGGCGCCGGCGAAAGCCAATGTTCGAAGACGTCTTGCTCGAAGACGTTCCTCAGCGTTCATGAGCCATCCCCTTTTTCGCGTTTTCTCCGCCGCGGCTCCGGCGCGACGCGGCGGCAAACGTGTCGCTGGGTCTCGAGGATCGCGCCGCCGGGCCGGATCGGGCTGTTGGTCTGACCCGAAGCGCCGTCGTGCTGGCCGCCCGTAGAGCGCATTTGTCGGCCCCCGAAAGCGCAGGCCACTCTAGCGATGCGAAACCGGCAGCGCAACGGCACGGGACGCTGCCTCTGGCCGGAACGCCGCGACAGGGGCCCAGGACGTTCATCCGAGCGAGCGGCTACGCAGCTTGGTGGAGAACTAGCGTCTCACGGCGGCGCCTTGCGCATCTTGGCGAGCTCGGCCCGCTGCGCTTCGGACAATAGATTTCGGATGCGGATGAGAAGGCCCAGGTGGGTCTTCTTCACGTCGTGTTCCAGCGTCATCACTTTGTCTGCTTGGGCCAGCGCACGGGCTTCGTCGATGCGCGGTGCGTCGAGCAGGCGGACCAGCTCCTCGACCGCCGAGCTGAGCTTCCATTGCAGGTCGACGATCTGCGACTGGAAGGCGGCCATCTCCTTCGTCAGCGCGGCGCGCTGCCGCTCGTCGATGCCCAGCTCCGCCTGATGCTGCATGACGAGCTCGGGGGGAAACAGCCGGTCCCGGATCGGGTCCTGCTGCTGGGGATCGGCCTCCCGGCCCGCGCGCGCCTGGAACCCGAGCAAGAGCAGGAGCGCGATCGGGAGAAATCGGGCGCGCATTGCTACCTCCTCTTCGTCTGCGGTGGGACCCGCAAGGACGGGAACGCCTCCAGCGGAGGTGGACGGGGAAGCTCCAGCAGGAAGTCCAGGGGACCTTTCGGGCCTTCCCACGACCATGCCAGCTCGCCCCGAGGCGCAGGCGGCGGCCGCTCGCGCAGGACGGAAATTGCGATGACCGCGGAGGCGAGGACAGCGATGGACGCGAGGGTCGCGGCCCGGAGCGCCCACTCGTGCCGCGGCAGTCGGCGCCCGGATCCCGGCTCCCTGACGAGCTTCTCGAAGGGCGGGAGCGGCTCGTCGCCGCGGTGGGCCTCCCGCAGCAGGGTCCGGATCCGGTCGGCCCCGTCGTCGGGATTCATCCGGCACCTCGCCGCCCTCGCCCGGCGAGCGCCTCGCGCAGGTTCTCCTTGCCGCGGTGGTAGTGGACTCGCGCCGAGCCCACGGAGACGCCCATCACGGCTGCTGCTTCCCGGATCGAGAGGTCCTGGTAGAACACCAGCTCCAACACCTCGCGCTGTCTCGCCGCGAGGCCGCGGAGCAGCGGCACCACCTCCGGATTGCCCGGCGCTTCCTGCGCCGCAGTCGCCTGCGGCCGCAACCGTTCCAGCCGGGCGAGGAACAGGCGGCTGAGGAACCGGCGGCGCCGCGACTCGGCGGCGGTGCGGCGGATGACACCGAACAGCCAGGTCTTGAAGCCGGACCGGCCGCCGAACCGGGCGCGTCCCGAGAGGACCTTGAGGTAGCTCGTCTGCAGGACTTCCTCCGCTTCCAGGCGATCGTACCGGCAGCACGCCACTGCCCAGCCGAAGCTCTTCGGATGGAGGTCCGCCAGCTGGTGCTCCAGACCGGAGGGCTTCTCCACTCCGCACCCTTCGCGCTTCGCTGCTATGAGTGGACCGGCGAGGCCGTCGATATGACAGGCGTGCACGGTCATATGGAACGGGCCGCCGTCCCACTCATTTCCGTGAGTGACGCGGTCGTCGCGTACCTGATCGCCGGGGCGGTGGCGCTGGCCGGCTGCCGGAGCGGCGCGGCTCCGCCGCAGATCGTTTTCATGTCCCCCGCCAAGCCGGGCCTCGGACCGGCCGGTTACGAAATCGTCACCATGGACCTGGATGGATCCAACCGCCGACAGGTCACCGACAACGCCCGGCAGGAGTTCCTCCCGCACTTCTCGCCGGACGGGAGCCGGCTCGTCTACACGACGTTCACCTTGGGCAGCTATGGCCAACTAGGCTCCACGACGGATGTGGGTCTCTACGACCTCGCGCGCGGCGTCGAGGCGAACCTGACGAACACGGGCGAGGACAGCTATCCGGTCTGGTCACCCGACGGCCGGCGCATCGCCTTCCTCTCGCGCGCACCGCAGGGGCTCGGCCTGTGGATCATGAGCACGGAGGGAGCAGGCCGTCACAGGATCCTGGAGCCGGCGGGCGCTCCGGCGGAGCTCACGTTCGGCGACATCGCATGGTCGAGCGACGACTGGATCCTCTTCGTGGTGGCGCAGAACACGGGCGACTGCTTCAAGACGCGCATCGACAAGATCCGGCCCGACGGCACGGACCGTACACAGGTCACCGACGGCGGGCCCAGCTGCACGCCACCCGGCAAGGAGCAGTGCGGCGACGCGGATCCGGCGTTCAGCGCCGATGGCCAGACGATCTACAGCTCGCGCGGCTTTCCGATCGCGCCGCCGGGCGGTCCATCATCCTCGACGGAGCGCAAGCTCTATGCGTTCTCGAGCGACGCCTGGTACGCCGGCAAGCCGGAGCAGGACCTCAGCCTCGCCGGTCAGCCGAGCTGCATCGAGGGAGTCCCGAAGGAGTCCGCGGACGGTCGACGCGTCTTGCTGTTCCGGGCCTGCTTCGATGGGGCTGGCCCAGGCCCCGGCATCTACCTCACCGACCCCGCCGGGTCCTTCCGGACGTTCGTGGCCGAGGGATTCGGACCGGACTGGAACCCGGCCGCGCGCTGAGATTTCAGAGCTCGCGCCGGCGCATCCGGTCTGCGATCCCCGCGGCAACGCGCAGCGCGTTGGCCATGATGGTCAGCGTGAACGGGGCGCTCCCGCTCGAGCAGAACGAGCTGGAGTCGGCCACGAACAGTCCCTTCAGGTCGTGCGACTGGCAGGTCGCGTCCACTACCGAGGTGCCCGCGTCCTTCCCCATGCGCGCGGTGCCGGCCTGAAGGACGGTGTAGACGCGCTCGTCGCCGGAGTCGCCCTGCCGGAGGGCGCCGGCCGCCGACAGGACGTCCCGCGCCCGGGCCGCGAGCCGATCGGATGCCGCGAGGCTCGAGGGATGCAGGCCGATGCGGACGCGCGCGACGGGTTGACCGGCGGCGTCCTTGACGGACGGATCGAGGGAGACGTCGCACCCGTCGTGCGGCAGGAACTCGCTGAAGCCCTCCCACTCGATGGTGCGGGTCTCGAGGAAGAACTCGCGCAGCCTACGCTTCAGCTCGGCTCCGAAGGCGGGCGGCCCGGAACGGTTCCACGCCAGCTTTTCCGCCTGGAAGATCGGGTTCGGATGCGGCCGCTGGAAGAGGATCGTCCCGCGCGGGGAGCCCGGGAGGTCCTGCAGCGCGCGATCGATGAACGGCAGGCGCTCCGAGGCCGCGGGCCAGGCCGGCGAATCGCGCGGGAAGCGGCCGAATCCGGCTCCCAGCGCGGCGAACAGCAGTCCCTTCCCGATCAGACCCGACGAGTTCGCGACGCCGCTCGCGAGCAAGAGCCGCCCCGTCTCGATCGCGGAGCAGGCGACCACCACCGCGCGGGCCCGGGCGCGCTGCTCACGGCCCCGGCTGTCGAGGTAGAGCACGGCTCCCGCCCGCCCCTTCTCGGGCACGATCTGCGTCGCGCGGCACCCGGCGCGAAGCGTGAGGCGGCCGGTCCGCTGCCCCGCGGCGAGGAAGGTCGCCAGCGTGGACGACTTGGCGTCCACTTCGCACCCGTAGCTTCCGCAGAAACCGCAGTACATGCAGGCCTGCCGGCCGCGATAGTCCCCGCTGACGATGGCGCGCGGGATGGGGAACGCGCGCAGGCCCACCTTTGCGCACGCCTCCTCGATCAGCCGGGCGGCGGGATGCGCGAGCAGCGGCGGGAGCGGATGGGTCTTGCGGCGCGGCTCGCCCGGGACACCCGCGCCCGAGACTCCGATCTCCCGCTCCACCTCTTCGTAGTAGGGCTCCAGAT
>DATFTN010000318.1:0-10423 GCA_035261845.1 Myxococcales bacterium
GATGACCGGCTGCTTGCAGCGCCAGCAGTGCGGATAGCTGTGGCGGATCTCGAACGCCAGCCCGCCCGCGTTGAGCAGCGCGCCCGCCTCTCGCAGCTTGTCGACGATGACGGGATTGGCGTCGAAGACGTTCTTGCCCTCGAGCCCGAGGTCCGCGTCCGCGGTGAAGCGTCCCCGCTCGTCGACCGGCGCCCAGATGGGCAGCCCGTACTTCACCCCCATCTGGAAATCGTCCTCGCCGTGTCCCGGCGCGGTGTGCACCAGGCCGGTGCCCGCCTCGGTGGTGGCGTGCGAGCCCAGCACGACCCGGCCGACCCGCTCGATGAGCGGGTGGTGGTACGTCACCCCTTCGAGGTCCTCGCCGGAGAAGTGGGCCAGGACCTTCCGCGGGTCCTTCATCCGCCCTTGCTCCAGCTCCTGCGGCGCGCAGGCGGCGAGGAACTGCGCCAGGAGATCCTTCGCCACCACCACGGCCCGTTCGCCCAGGTCGTAGGCGACGTATTCGATCTCCGGGTTGGCCGTGATGGCCATGTTCGCCGGCAGCGTCCACGGCGTCGTGGTCCAGATGGCCAGCGCCAGCGGATGGCCCTTGAGCGCCTGGGACATCTTGTAGAGCCTGGTTCCGTCCAACACCCGGAAGGCGACGTAGATCGACGGGCTGGTCTTCTCCGCGTACTCGACTTCCGCCTCCGCCAGCGCCGTCCGATCGCGCAGGCACCAGTGCACCGGACGCTTGCGCCGGTAGAGGGCGCCCTTGCGCGCGATGGCGGCGAGCTGCCGCACGATCTCCGCCTCGTACGCGTATTGCATGGTCAGGTACGGATCGTCCCAGCGGGCCAGGACCCCGAGGCGCTGGAACCCGCGGCGCTGTACCTCCACCTGCTCCTCGGCGAACTTGCGGCAGGCGCGGCGGAATTCGCTCGCGCTCATCTGCTGCTTGCGGGCCCCGAGCTGCTTGTCGACCTGCAACTCGATCGGAAGGCCATGGCAGTCCCAGCCCGGGACGAAGTCGGAGAGCCGTCCGCTCATCGAGGCGTGCTTCACCACGATGTCCTTCAGGATCTTGTTCAGGAAATGGCCCAGGTGGATCGCCCCGTTGGCGTAGGGCGGACCGTCGTGGAAGACGAACTTCTCGCGCCCTGCGTTCTTGCGCAGGACCTGCTCGTACACCTTGCCCTCGAGCCATGCCTTGACCTGGGCCGGCTCGCGCTCGGCGAGCTGGGCCCGCATCGGGAAGTCCGTCCGGGGCAGGTTGACCGTGTCCTTGAGGTCCATGGAAAGAGCGGACGAGTAGCAGCTAGGGGCCGGTCCTGCAACCGAACAGGCGCCCGTTCCACTCGACGCCGCGGCGCGTTGTCGCCTATGCTCCGCGCCCTTCCAAGGAGCTTCGATGGCCGTTCCCGCCCGCCAGGTCTCCGCCGCCGGCGTCGAGGTGCGCCCGGTCCAGGACAAGAAGGACGTGGAGGTCTTCCTGCACGTACCCTGGACCCTGGGGATGAAGGAGGACCCGAACTGGGTGCCTCCGCTGCTCGACGACTACCGGCGCCTGCTGGATGCGAAGAAGAGCCCGTTTGTGAAGCACGGCGAGCTCGCCTGTTTCACCGCATTCGACGGCACGAAGCCGGTGGGCCGCATCAGCGTCCAGATCGACCGCGAGTTCGACCGCGTGCACCCGGAAGAGCCGGGCGTCGCCTTCTTCGGGTTCTTCGAATGCGCCGACCGGCCGGACATCTCGCGCGCCCTGTTCGCCAGCGCCGAGGAGTGGGCCCGCGCGCGGGGTCGCTCGCGGCTGCGCGGCCCGTTCACCCTCGACACCAAAGGCGAGGTGGGCGTGCTGGTGGAGGGGTTCGACACGCCCCCGCGGATCGGCATGCCGCACAACAAACCGCACCTGGGCCGCACCATCGAGGCGGCCGGCTACGCCAAGGCGAAGGACTTCTACGCCTGGTGGTACACCTCGGGGCACGTCGACGAGCGCACCAAGCGCATCGCGGAAAAGACCAAGGCGCTCCCCGGCGTGACCGTGCGTCCGATGGACCTGCGGCACTTCCGCCGCGAGGTGGACATCGTCCGCGACGTCTTCAACTCGGCGTGGAAGGAGAACTGGGGGTTCATCCCCTTCACCAGCGAGGAGCTGGAGATCATCGCCACCGAGTACAAGATGTTCGTCGACACCGAGATCGCGCTGGTGGCGGAGGTGGACGAGAAGCCCGCGGCGATCTGCCTGGCCATCCCCGACGTCAACGAGATGGTCCGCGACTTCGACGGCGAGCTGGTGCGCAGGCCGCTGAACCTCCTGAAGCTGTTCTGGCGGCTCAAGTTCGACCGGCCCAGGCACGCCCGCCTGCTCCTGCTCGGGGTCAAGGAGGAATTCCGGGCCTCGCACAAGTACGGCACGCTCGCCGCGGTCCTCTACGTGGAGGTCGCCGAGCGCGGGTTCAAGCGCGGCTACGTGGGGGGCGAGCTGAGCTGGACGCTGGAGGACAACGTGCTCATCAACCGCGGCATCGAGCGGATGGGGGCACGGAAGTACAAGACGTACCGCGTCTACGAGAAGCGCCTGTAGCGAGCCGAACCGTTCGCTAGTCGGTGCCGCCGGGATCTTCGTCGTTCGAGGGAAGCCGGTGCGGATCGGGCGGGAGGTTCAGCACGGCCGCGGGCATCATCTCGATGATCAGATCGACGATGTCCTTCACCGAGATGACCCCGACCGGATGGTTTTCCGCGTCGACCAGCGGCACGTGCCGGTAGCCGCCCATGTGCATCAGGTTGAGCGCCCAGACGATGCGGTCGTCGGGCCGCAGCGTCTCCGGGTCGCGGGTCATGAAGTCCGCCACCCGGCACTCCGACCATTCCAGCTTCCGCCCGGCCACGCGGTTGAGCAGGTCGCGCTCGGTGAAGATTCCCTGCAAGGTGCCGTCGGGTCCTGAGACCAGGACGCAGCCGATGTGGTGCCGCTGGAGGCTCTCCACCGCCTCCTTGAGGGACGCGCTCTCCGGGACCGCGATGGCGGGCCCGAGCCGCAGCGCGCTGATCGGCTCGCGTTCCAGCGAGCTGCGGAGCCGGTCGTCGGCGCTGCTCGGCGTCTCGATCAGTTCGGCAGGATCGATCGCCATGGCCACCTCCTGAAGCTGAAAGGGCCATGCTACGCCCGCAGGCGCCTAGCTGCACTCCCCGGCAACAGCCACCGGCCGCCGGCATGCGCGCCGGCACGCCACCAGGGGCCGCTCCCCCCGCCGCGGCGCGGTGGGCACGGCGATTGCTCAGTCGTTGGTTCGGGGCAAGGAGCGAGGCTGAGATGGGTCTGGGCGGCGTCTGGAAGCGGGTGCGGGACACGCTAGGTGAGCGCCCCCACAACCTCCTCGCCATCTCCGATCTGCACCTCGGCTGCGACCTGAAACCGGGCGCTCGGCCAGCGCGGGGCGGCTTCGACGCGCAGCTGGCAGGCTTTTTGGACTACCACGCAGCCAACCGGGCGAACGGCAAGCCCTGGCGCCTGATCCTGGACGGCGACATCGTCGATTTCGTCGCCATCACCATCACCCCCCAGGCCGCGGACGCGGGTTTCGAGATCAGCGAGGAGGAAAGGCAGTTTGGCCTCGGCTCCGAGGAGGCGAAGTGCGTCTGGAAGCTGCGCCAGACCTTCGCGCGCCACCCGGAGGTCTTCGACGCGCTCGCCCGTTTTCTCCAGAAGGGAAACTTCGTTCACATCGTCCGGGGGAACCACGACGCCGAGTTCCACTGGCCGGCGGTGCAAGCGGAGTTCAAGGCCCGACTCGCGGCCCGGCTCGAGCTTGCGGGCAGCGCCCGCCGGCGGTTCGAGCAGCGCATCCAGTTCCACCCCTGGTTCTACCTGGAGCCCGGGTTCTTCTACGCCGAGCACGGCAACGCCCACGACCGGTACTCGGTGCAGAGCGCGTTCTTCGATCCGGCCGGAACCAAGGACTCCTTCGACCTGCCCCTCTCCTCGAAGGTCCTGCGCTATTTCGCGAACCGGTACGCCGAGCAGACCGACCTGGACGAGGTCGACACCTGGGGGGTGCCCGAGTACATCGACTGGGTGCTCAAGGCCGGCAACCCGCTGCGCGTCGCGGCCGACTACTTCGTCATGGTGTGGCGGGTGACGTATCCGGTGTTCGTCGAGTCTCTCAAGGCGTGGCGCAGGTTCGCGCGCGCCGCGGACCAGGCGATCTCCCGGGTGGACCCGCACGCGTCCTCGGCACACCTGCGCAAGGCCCTGGGCCGGTTCTCCGGCACCGAGGCCCAGGCGCGCCAGCTCCTGGCCATCGCCTCGCGCCCCGCCGAGGAGAGCCTGTTCGATTCCATGCAGCTCTTCTACCTGGACCGGGCGGTGCTCGCCGTACTGGGGCTTTTGGGAGCGTTCCTCCTGGTCGGGGCCGCGCACGGGCTGTGGGCCAAGCTGGCCGCCGCGGTGGCCACCGGAATCGGGTTCGCGGCCCTCAACGCGGTGCTCGCCCGGCGGCGCCGGACCGACGCCCACCCGATGCTCCAGCAGGCCGCGCGCCGGGTCGCCCAGCTCTTCGACGTGAAGTACGTGGTGATGGGCCACAGCCACCGCGTGGTGGACGAGCCCATCGGGAGCGGGGCCCGCTACCTGAACCTGGGGTCCTGGACCAACGCGCGGATCGGCTTCCCGCACGTGGTGGTCGAGGACGGCGTGGCGGAGCTCCGGTACTGGAAGGACGGCCCGGTACCTTCCCAGGCGCGGGAGGAGCGGCAAAAGCCGCAGCCGGCGCCGCTGCCGATTCCCGCCTGACGCGCAGCGCTCAGGTGCGGTACCTTCCCGCGCCATGGCGAACGAGAGCGGGTTCGAGACCGCGGCCGTGGCGGCCTCGGTGCTTCTGGTTGCGTGCTCCGGCGCGCAGCCACGGGGCGGTGCCGGCGAGGGCGACGTTGCCGCCCTGGCGGACCGGTATTTCGAGGAGGTGGTCTTCAAGTACTCGCCGACGCGGGCCACGAGGGAGGGGCTGCACGAATATGATGCCCTGCTCGAGGACGCTTCAAGGGCGGCGATCGAGGCCCAGGTCGCCGCGTTGAAGGATTTCGAGCAGCGCGCTCAGGACCTGAAGGTCGCGCCGGGGTCGACGGAGGCCGCCGACCGGGAGATGCTCCTTTCGGACATCCGCGGAAGACTCCTGGAGCTGACGACCGTCCGGATGTGGGAGAGGGACCCGGACGTCTATTCCGGGGGGATCGCGGCCAGCGCGTTCTCGATCATGAGCCGGAGTTTCGCGCCGCCGGACGAGAGGCTCCGCTCGCTGGTGGCCCGCGAGAAGCAGATGCCTGCCGCCCTGGCGATCGCCCGGCAGAACCTGATCAACCCGCCGCGGCGGTACACCGAGATCGCCCTGGAGCAGCTCCCCGGCATCCTCTCCTTCTTCGAGAAGGACGTCCCGGCCGCGTTCAAGGAGGCGAAGGACGAGTCGACCCTGCGGGAGTTCGCGCAATCGAACCAGCAAGTCCTCGCGGCTCTCAAGGCCTACCAGCAGTTCCTGCGGACGGACCTGCTGCAGAGGTCCGGCGGGGACTACCGCATCGGCGCGGAAACCTACCGCAAGAAGCTGCTCTTCGAGGAAACGGTGGACCTGCCGCTCGACCGCCTGCTCGAGATCGGCATGGCCGATCTGCGCAAGAACCAGCGCGAGTTCCAGCGCGTGGCCAGGCTGCTCGCCCCGGACCGCACGCCGGCGCAGGTGCTCCAGGAGCTCGGCGCCGACCATGCCCCGCCCGGCGAGCTGCTGCAGGCGTTCCGCAACACCTTCGGCGACCTGCGCGGGTTCATCGCCGATCGCCACATCGTGACCATCCCCTCTCCCGTGCTCCCGATCGTGGAGGAGACGCCGCCCTTCATGCGGGCGCTGACCTTCGCCTCGATGGACATCCCGGGGCCGTTCGAGAAGCGCGCCAAGGAGGCGTTCTTCAACGTCACCTTGCCCGAGGCGAGTTGGACCCCGAAAGAGGTCGAGGAGCACATGGCGGGGTTCAACCGGGGCACCGTGATCAGCACCGCGGTCCACGAGGCGTACCCGGGGCATTACGTGCAGTTCCTCTGGGTGCAGCGCGCGCCGAGCAAGGTGCGCCAGCTGCTCGGCTGCGGAACGAACGCCGAGGGATGGGCGCACTACACCGAGCAGATGATGCTCGACGAAGGCTACGGCCGCACGCCCGGCGTCGCGGAGGACAAGGACGCCGCGTTCCTGAAGCTGCGCCTGGGGCAGCTGCAGGACGCGCTCCTGCGAAATGCCCGCTACGTGGTCGGCATCCGGATGCACACCGGCGAGATGACCTTCGACCAGGGCGTGGAGTTCTTCGAGAAGGAGGGGTACCAGACGCACGCGAACGCGATGCGGGAGACGAAGAGGGGCACGCGCGACCCGACCTACCTCGTCTACACGCTGGGGAAGCTCCAGATCCTGAAGCTCCGGGAGGACTACCGGAAGAAGGCAGGCGCCGCCTTCCGCCTGCAGGACTTCCACGACGCCTTCCTGCGGCAGGGGTTCCCGCCGGTGAAGATCATCCGCCGGGCGATGCTCGGGGATGACAGCGAGACGCTTTGACCGATCGCGGTCGACCGGATCGACGCTGGGAGCAAAAGCACCCGGGTCATTCGACCGCTTCGACGATGCTCTCGAACAGCCGGCGCCCGTCCTCGCCGCCCAGCACTGCCTCGCTGAGACGCTCCGGGTGCGGCATCATGCCAATGACGTTGCCGCGCGCGTTGGCGATGCCCGCGATGTCGGCGAGCGAGCCGTTGGGGTTGGCGCCCCGCACGCCGCGCGCCCCGTGCGGATCGCAGTAGCGGAAGGCGATCTGCCCTTCCCCTTCCAGCCGCTTCAACCCTTCCGAGTCGATGAAGTAGTTGCCGTCGCCGTGTCCGATGGGGATGCGGATGACCTCGCCCCGGGCGTACTTGCGGGTCCAGGGAGTCATCGCGTTCTCCACCTTCAGGTGCACGTCCCGGCAGACGTACTTGAGGGAGTCGTTGCGCCGGACGGCCCCGGGGAGCATTCCCGCCTCCAGCAGGATCTGGAAACCGTTGCAGATCCCCACCACGTGCCCCCCGCGCTGGGCGAACTTGCGCACTTCCTCCATCACCGGGGAGAAACGGGCGATGGCCCCGGTCCGCAAGTAGTCGCCGTAGGCGAACCCGCCGGGGAGCACCACCACGTCGGCGCCGCGCAGGTCGCGGTCCTTGTGCCAGATGTAGCGGGCCGCCCGCCCCAGCACGTGCTTGGCCACGTGGTAGACGTCGTGGTCGCAGTTCGAGCCGGGGAAGATGATCACCGCGAAGAGCATCAGCCCGGCTCCTCGATGCGGTACTCCTCGATCACCGTGTTGGCGAGAAGCTTCTCGCACATGGACGTCAGGCGATCCCTGGCGCGGCGCGGGTCCTTCTCGTCGAGGTCCAGCTCGATGATCTTCCCGAGCCTGACCCCCTGCACCTCGCCAAAGCCCAACGAGGCGAGGGCCCGGCCCACCGCCTGGCCCTGCGGGTCGAGCACCGAGCGCTTCAGGGTGACCACCACGCGCGCTTTCATGGGGGCGGGACAATAAGGGCGCGGCGCCGACCTTTCAACTGCCGCGGGGTGGTACGCTGCGGTCGACATGATCGAGCTGGCTGCAGCGGGCGCCGCGCTCGCGTCCCGGGCGCTGCTCCAGGCGGCGGACGCGGCGCTGTTCGCGGTGGGCGAGGACGAGCTCCGCGAGGCGCAGGGGACGCCGAGGCGCGTCCGCTGGGTGCTCGCCCTGAAGCGCGATCCAGAACCCACCGCGGCCGCGCTGCGGGCGGCGGCGAGCGGGCTCCTCGCCTTCGCCGCGGTGGCTTGCGCCATCTGGGTGAACGGCGTGCTGGCCCGGGCGGGCATTGCGCGCGCCTCGATGTCGAGCGCCACCCTGCAGCTCACGGCCGGCCTCCTGGCCGGCATCCTGGCGCTGCTCCTCGACCTGGCGCCCCGCTCGCTGGCCGCGGCGAACCCCTTGCGCTGGAGCCTGGCACTCGCCGGGCCAACGTACCTCGTCTGCGCCCTGTTCAAGCCGCCCATGAGGCTCATGCTGCGCCTGTTCGACGCGCTGCTCTTGCGCCAGGGCGCGACCGCCCGGTACACCGCCCCGCCGCCGCCCCTGGAGGAGATCGAGAAGATCCTCTCGGACGAATCGAGGGGTGGGGAGAAGCGCGGCCCTTCGGCCGAGCTGGTCCACGGGTTGTTCAATTTCGCCGGGCGCACGGCGAAGGAGGTGATGGTCCCCCGGACGCTGGTGGTCGGAGTCCCGATCGACGCCACCCCGCAACAAGTGATCGACCTGCTCTCCGAGGAAGGACACACCCGGATGCCCATCTACGAGGGCGATCTGGACCGCATCCGCGGCGTCCTCCACACCAAGGACGTGATCCCGCTGCTCGCCAACCCCGAGCTGATCGTGCTGCAGGACCTGCTCCGCCCGGCGCTCTGGGTGCCCTGGACCAAGAGCGTCGACGAGATGCTGCGCGAGATGCAGCTGAAGCGCAGCCACCTGGCGCTGGTCGCAGACGAGTACGGCGGCTTCGCCGGGATCGTCTCGTTGGAGGACATCCTGGAGGAGATCGTCGGGGAGATCCGGGACGAGCACGACACCGAAGTGCCGGTCCCGCCACTCGGCACCGACGGGACGGCGCTGGTGCGGGGCGAGGCGCGCATCGACGAGGTGAACCAGGTGCTCGGCTCGCGGCTGCCTCGGGACGGCGACTTCGAGACTCTGGCCGGCCTGCTCAACGCCTGCGCCGGCGCCATCCCGCAGTCCGGGGACCGGTTCTACGTCGGCGGGCTGGAGCTGACCGTGGCCCAGCGGGACGACCGCCGCGTGCGCCTGGTCCGGGTGGCGCGCGCGCAGTCCCAGCCGCCTCCGCTGCGCGCCCGCTAGGCGGCGATCGCGGCCGCCGCGAGCATCTCGTTCACCATGGGAGCGCTGCGCTCGCCGCCGGATTCAGGGTCATCTCAGGATCAGGTAGTACGCGTCGAGCAGCACCTCGGGCAGGTCCAGGTCGCCCTCGGGCGCGCGCACGTATCCGCGACCCATGTACAGGTCCGCCACGCCTTTGTTCCCCCGCCGGACGTGCAGGCAGACGTACCGGGCGCCCATCGACCGGGCCCTCCGCTCGGCCTCGTCGAGCAGCGGCTTCGAGAGACCGCGTCCCTGCACGGCCGGATCGATGGCCAGATGCCGCAGATCGCACGCCTCCGGGAGCCACGCCTCGCTCGCCGGCGCGCCAGGCTTCCAGACCGTCACGGTGCCGACCACCCTTCCTTCCAGCTCCGCGACCAGGACCAGGGCCTCCTTCCGCTTGGACGCCACGTCGCGCAGCTCGGCCTTGCGCCGCTCGGTGAGCACCACTTCCGGCATCTTCTGCGCGTACCGGGTGAGGTATCCCGAGACGAGGATCTCGCCGACCGCGGCGTCGTCCCCGGGCCGGGCCTCGCGGACGACGACCTCACCCACGGCGAAGCTCGTGCACCACCCGGCGGCCGGACACCGAGAATCCCAGGGAGCCGTACAGCGCGCGGGCTGCGCGATTGGACTCGGCGACCGAAAGCACGGCGTGCGCCGCGCCGGGGAGCGCGGAGGCGACCAGGGCACGGCCGATGCCCATGCGGCGGAAGTCCGGGAGCACGGCCACCTCCTCGATGCCGAGCGTCCTGCCCAGCCAGATCGCGGACAGATACCCCACCGCGCGCCGTTCCGCCTCCGCCAGGAGCACCAGCCGCCCCTCCTCGGAGAACAGCTCGGCCACCTCGCCGGAGCGGGTAGCGAAGCTGTCCGGGGCGCCGGACCAAGCTTCGCGCGAGAGCCGCTCCAGGTCGGGGACGGCCTGCCCCGGTCCGATCCTCCTGACCCGCAGCACGGGGAGGGCGGGCGCCTCGACCGGGCGCGGCGACCACGACAGCGTCAGCTGCGCCGACGTCTCGGCGAACCCGAGAGCGCGCAAGAAGGCCTGTCCCGGGCGCGCGTCCTCGCGCACGCGCGCCCGCAGGGTGGCGCCGTTCGCAGCGGCCCACTCCAGCGCGGGGGCGCACAGGGCCCGCCCGAGCCCCTGCCGGCGCAGCTCCGGCGCCACCGCCGCGTAGAGGTCGGCCGTGGCGCGCCCGGCGCCTTCCGCGGTCCGCGACTCGCGCACGCCCGCGAAGGAGATCCCGTGCAGCGCACCCTCCTCGTCCTGCGCGACCCGCCACAGATCGAGCAGGGCCCGCGGGCCCGTCGCGATGATCGGCAACCGCTGGGCGAACGGCTCCACGGCAGGGTCTCCCGCTCGCAGGCGGTCGCACAGCTCGCCCGACGCCGCCAGATCGGCGCCGGTCAGCTCGCGGACGCTGACCACGGAGGTCAAGGCAGCCCGGAGGCCACCAGCTCGGCGATGTCCTTGGCCTGC
>DATFTN010000319.1:0-14616 GCA_035261845.1 Myxococcales bacterium
AAGCGAATGCCCGGGGTCAGCGTGAGCGACGGGAAGGGGCGGATGCGCGCTTCCACCCAGAGGCCCGGGCTGAACCGGTTGACCAGCGTGCGCGGCAGCGTGGTGATGGGCTCGTCGACGCGCGGCCCCTGGTTGTTGAACTCGCCTTCCCGCACCGCCAGGGACTGCTGGAAGCTCGCGGACACGTCGCTGCGCCGATTCGCCACGTCGATTCCGGCGGAGAGGGACAGGGCCTCGGAAGCTTCCAGGCTCACCGTGCTGCGCAGGAACAGGTCGTGGCTCAAGATGTCCAGGTTCTGCTGGGCGATCGCGAAGCGCAGGACGAGGCGCTCGAACATCGCGACCGAGTCGACCGAGAGCGGCCCCTCGCGCCAGGAGTGCTTCAGGCGCAGCTGCTGGAAGCCGGTCTCGGTGTCGATGTCGCCGCTCACGTTCGGGTCCTGGTCGAGGGGACGGGCGACCAGCAGGCCCAAGCGGTCGTCCGAGGTGAGCGCGAGGAACTGGAGGGAGTGGTTCGACCCCGGCGGCCGCCAGTCGAGGCGAAACTGCGCGTCGTAGTAGCGCGGGGCGACGGTAAAGGAGAGGTCGCTGCTCGAGGCGGCGGCGCGCAATATATAATCAATGTAACTACGCCGCCCCGCCAGGGCGAAGCTCAATCCGGGGACGCCCGGGACCGCGCTCTCCACCATCGCGCTTCCCTCGAGCAGGTTCAGGTTGGCGTACCCGTGGGGCTCCTCGCGCAGCTTGCGGGAGCGCACTTCCACCAGGCCGCCGATCAGGTCGCCGTAGGTGGTGCTGAAGTTCCCGGGGATGAAGTCCACGCCTTCCAGGAGGTCCGGGTTGACGGTGCTGGAGATGGCGCCGAAGTGGTACAGCAGCGGGATGGGCTCGCCGTCGAGGTAGACGAGCGAGTCGCCCGGGTTCGAGCCGCGGATCACCAGCAGGCCGCCCCCGATCGGGCTGGTCCGCGCCACGCCCGGCAGATCCTCGATCACCTTGAGCGCATCGCCCTGGGCGCCGGGGATGCGCTGGATCTCCTGCGTGGTGATGGTGGTGCGGCTCAGCTCGTCGCGGTTGCGCCCGCCCTCCACGGTCGCCTCGAAGGGATTCGCGAACAGAGGCTCCAGCAGGAGCGAGGTGTCGGTGCGCTGTCCGGGAGCGACGGTGACGCGGGTCGCGAGGCGCTGGTATCCGGGGGCGGCCACCACCAGGTCGACCTCGCCGGCCGGCGCGCCGCGCAGCTCGAATCGCCCCTGGGCGTCCGTGAGGGCGGACAGGTTCGCCTCGGGGATCGCCACCTCGATCCCGGAGAGACGGCGGCGCGATCCGCGCTCGCGGACCGTCCCGGACAAGTTGACGGGCTCCTCGGAAGGGGTCGGTGGCACGGGCGGCGGCGCGAAGTTGAACCCGAACTGGATGCGGACCGGGACCGGCTCACCCCCGCGCCGGGCCGGCTCGAATCGGAGGCGCCGCGCGGCCGCCAGCGCGGATTCGTCGAACCGGGGCTGAGGCGGGGTGACGACTTTTGCGGCGGAAACCTGGCCCTGGGCATCGACGTCGATCTCCAGCACCACCCGCGCGCCGGCCGCCTCGCCCTGCGGATATTCCGCCTCGACCGGCGGGCCTAGCAGCTGCGGAGGCGTGATCGGCGCGGCCGGCTGGGCCGGTTTCTCCTCGCGCTGCGGATCCGGCACGGGCTGAGCGCCCGCCCGCAGGGCGAGGACGCTCAGCAGCACGAGCGTTCGAAGGAAAGACGAAGGGATCACCGCGGAGTCGCGGAGAGCGCGGAGGATTCGGTGATGGAGAAGACCTCCGCGTCCTCCGCGTCTCCGCGGTGATCCTCGAGGCTTCATCTCGTCCGGATCGGGGGCAGGCGCATGCGGCGGCGAGCGTCGGCGAGGTGGCCGAGCCGCTCGAGCGCTTTTTTCGGATCCTTCGCCAGCTGGTCGGCCAGCGACCGGATCCGCTCGGCCAGCTTGCGGGCCGCGGCTGGGATGTGCTGGTTGAGCGCGGCCGCGCCCCCCACCGTGCCATCCCCGGCGAGCCGGGTGGTGTCGCGGAAACCGCCGGCCGCCAGCTCGGCCGCGAGCGGCGCGATGTCGGCCACCTCCGAGAGCGACTCGACGACCATCGCGGCCGCCAGATAGGGCAGGTGCGAGGCGAACGTCACGGCGCTGTCGTGCCCTTCGGGATCGACGTCGAGGAGCTTTCCCGCCCCGGCGGCGGTCCAGAGGTCCTTCACCGCCGCGACCGCGGCCTGCCGATCGCCGTCCGCTCCGACCGGTGGGCAGACGGCGACGGTCGCGCCCTGGAAGAGGCCGGAGCTGGCGGCGGCGAAGCCGCGAAACTCGGTGCCCGCCATCGGGTGCGCGCCGACGAAGACGACCCGGTCCTGCCGGGCGGCGCGCGCGCAGACCGCCTCCTTCGATCCGCACACGTCGGTGAGCACCGCGCCGGGCCGCATCCGCGCCGCCGTGGGCAGCACGGCCTCCAGCAGGGCCCCGGCCGGCTGCGCGAGGACCACCACGCCGCAGTCCGAGAGCGGGGCGGAGGCGGGCGGAGCGGACGTGTCGATGGCGCGCGCGGCCAGCGCCTCCTCCAGCGCACCTGCATCCACGTCCACGCCCAGGATGCGCAGCCCGGGCCTGGCCCGACGGAGCGACAGCGCGAGCGAGCCGCCGATGAGGCCCAGTCCAATGATTCCAATAAACTGCGAAAGCGGCATGACTCCTTGTACACTGCCAAGGAGTGTTCTGGCGCAAGAAGGCCTACGACCGCTCCGCCACCCTCGACGCGGCCGACAAGGCGCGGGGGCGCGGCCGCGTGCGCAAGGCGATCGCGGGCTACTCGCAGATCCTGGCGCAGGACCCGAACGATCACCAGGTGCACGCGCGCATCGCGCCGCTGCTCGCGCGCACCAAGCGGTGGCACGAGTCGCGCACTTCCTTCGACGCGGCCGGCGTCGGATTCCTCAAGGCGGGATTCGCGGACAAGGCGATCGCCATCTGGAAGGTGGCCGCCAAGACGTTCCCTGAAGACGTCGAGTACTGGGAGCGCGTCGCCAACGAGCAGGTGAAGCGCGGGCGCAAGGCCGACGCGGTGCAGTCGCTCCTGGAAGGGCGCGAGCAGCTGACCAAGAAGGCGCAGAGGCCGCTCGCCATGACGCTCCTGCGCCAGGTGCTCACGCTCGACGCATTCCACTTCGACGCCACGCTCGATCTCGCCCGGCTTCTGGCTGCCGAAGGCCAAAGGCGCGACGCGGAGAAGCTTTTGCGGGAGATGCGGATGTGGGTAAAGGGAAGGAACCTGCGCAGGCTCAGGGCCGCGCAGTTCAGATTGTCCCCCTCCTGGCGGGGGCTTATGGACTGGATCCTGGGCAGGTAGAAAATTGGCGGGGCCGCTGCTACGCTCCCAGACTACCTGAGGGCCTCGCAGACCCACACGGGCGGGCCCTAGCCTTCCGACCTTGTTGGCTTTCGCTCGAGCCCAGGAGTTCAAACATGGAGAGTCTGTACCTCTGGCCGGCGCGCCCGGCCGCCTCGCTGCTGGTGCTGTGGCTGCTCAGCCAGCTCTTCTGCTGGGCCGCGCGCGCGCCGGTGCACCGGGCGTTCCGGTCCCTGGGCCGGGTGCTCGCGGGCGCGTTCCGCATCATCGCGCGCTGGTGCAGGTCGGTCTCCGTCTCGGTCGCCAAGCGCGACCGCGAGATGATCCTGGAGATGGGGAAGGGTGACGCGGAAACCAAGGTCGCTCGCGAGTTCCACCGCGTGGAGGTCAGCTTCTCCAAGGAGCTGGGCCGTTACCCCGAGATGCACCGCAAGATGGACGACCTGATCGCGCGCCTCGACGCCGACTACAAGGAGTGCGGCAGCGCCGCGCCTACGCCTCCGGGTTGGGCCGAGGCCACCGCCGCGGTCGCCAAGATGCCGGCCACCGGCGACAACGTGGTGAAGAAGGTCCTCGAGGAGATCCACAACACCGCCAAGTCGGGCGAGAAGAAGGCGCTGAATGAGTACCGCGAGGCGACTGCCAAGCGGCACAAGATCCTGGGCGGCATGGCGCCGATGTGGAGGGAGCTCAAGCAGCTCGCGGGCGACGCGGGCAAGTCTGTCGCTGCGGCGGTCGAGACGACCAAGCGCATCGACGCGCACATGACGGCCTATGAGCAGATCCGCAAGGCCGAGGACAAGGCGGTGCGCGCGATGGGCTGGCAGTCGACGCAGCTCTTCGTCGCCTCGCTCCTGGTGCTCGGCGTCGCCGTCGGCGGCGCGTTCGTGAACTTCAACCTGATCGCGCTCCCGATGTCCGAGCTGGTGCCCGCCGGCAACCGCATCGGCGGCATGCCCGTCTCCACCGTAGCCGCGCTGGTGGTGGTGCTGATGGAGGTCGCCGCGGGCATCTTCGCGATGGAGATGCTGGGCATCACCAGCTTCTTCCCCAAGCTGGGCCTCCTGCCCGCGTCCCGCCGGCGCATCATCCTGGTGGTCTCGCTGGGCGGCCTGTTGATGCTCGCCTGCATCGAGTGCTCGCTGGCCATCCTCCGCGAGCAGCTCGTCGACTCGGCCACCGCGCTGAAGCAATCGCTGGCGGGGATCCATGCCAAGGCGGTCGCGGACCCGACCGGCTCGCGCATCCCCGTGGTCGGCCAGGCGGTGCTCGGCTTCATCCTCCCCTGGATCCTGGCGATGGTGGCGGTGCCGCTGGAGACCCTGATCGCGACCGGCGGGCACATCTTCTTGACGGTGACCGCGGGCATCCTCGCCATCGTGGGGACCGCGGCGCGGCTCCTGGCCAACGGGGCGCGCTACCTGGTCGAGGGGCTGCGCCACCTGTACGACATCTACATCGTGATCCCGCTGCAGATCGAACGGCTGGTGACTGGCGGCGGCCAGCGGGCGGGTTCCCCCGCCAAGCAGGGGGCCCGTCCATGAGAAGGGCCACGCTTCTCGCCTTGCCGCTCGTGCTGTCCTGCACGAGCAACAAGAACTACGCACAGGCGGTGGTCGCGCTGGTCGACGTGTCCGGAACGTATGCCGATCAGAAGCCCGAGGTGGTGAACGTCATCAAGCGCGGGATCCTGCCGAAGATGCAGCCCGGCGACAGCCTCTTCGTCATCCGGATCGACGACGAGAGCTACAAGAAGACCAACGTCGAGGGCCAGGTGACGCTGGACGCGCGGCCCTCGAGGGCCAATGCGCAGAAGCTGGCCTTCGCCAGCCAGCTGGACGAGTTCGCGTCGAAGCACCAGCGCTCCAGGTACACCGACATCCGCGGGGCCCTGATGCTCGGGGCCGAGTACCTGAAGGAGACCGGCGCCGGCCAGCGGACGATGGTGGTGTTCAGCGACCTGGAGGAGGACCTCCCCCGGGGCGTGAAGCGCACTCTGGCAGCGGACGAGTTCGCCGGCATGCGCATCCTCGCCATGAACGTGAAGAAGCTGAACGCGGACAACGCGAACCCCTCCGCCTACCGGGCGCGCCTCGTCTCCTGGCAGCAGCAGTTCAAGTCGCACGGAGCGAAGGAGTTCCAGGTGGTGCTCGAGCCGGAGAAGCTGGACGAGCTGCTGGAGCACTGAGCCCGCGACGGGCGTCCCCGCTACCGTCGGGTCGGAATCGATTTCACCGTGCCGCTTGGGAGCCCTTCGACGGGGCCTCGCGCTTCAACGGGACGAGCCAGCTGTGGAGCACCGCGTTCCAATGGGCGTCGGTGATCTGTTCGTTGGGCGTTATCCAGATGTGCCGCGCGCCGCCCTCGATCGACGCGGCCAGGGCCAGGGACAGATCGCCGGGAGAGATGGTCTTGCCGTTCCGGCCCCACAGCCCCAGCGACATGGTCCAGCGCCCCGGTTCCAGCGTGGCCGCGAGCCGCGCCGCCAGGTCGCGCGACGCGCCCGGGGGAAGACCTTCGAGCGCGTAGTAGTTCCAGACGACCAGCCGGTCGGCGACGCGCTGGAGCCGGGCATAGTCGTGGCCGTGGTCCTTGCCGTCGCGGCGCAGATCCTTCCAGCTCGCCGCGACGTCCATGTAGAGCGGCTTGCCATGTTGGTGGGCCGCCGCCGCCGCGCGCGCCACGAACTTTTCCACCAGAGCGCTCTTCCATTCCCAGATGCTCGGATCGTCGACGTTCACCCGCCCCCGCCAATCGCGAGGCCAGGCCGCCCGCCCGGTCGCCTTCGCGTAGGAAGCGAGATCCGCGGGTCCGAACGACGTCTGGAGGTAGGCCGCCTCCGTGACGTCGATGGCATCGACGGGATATCTGGCGGCGAGGTACCCGATCATCTCGATCACCAGATTGCCGAACTCGCCCTCGGCCAGCTCGGCGAGGCTGACCTGCTCGGGGTGAGCCGTGCCGTCGGCCTGGATGGCGGCGGTGCCCGGGTGTGTCCGGGTCCATTTCGGGGCATAGAGATCGACGAAGGCCACGACCTTGAATCCTTGGTCGTGGAGCTCCTGCGTGGCGGTGAGGAGCAGGTCCTTCCGCGCGCCCTTCTGATGGTTGGACCAGCGGTCCTCGTGTCCGGCCCAGCGGAAGTAGGTCCATTCCGTCCGTCCGGCGCCGATTCCGATCACCTCGCCCAGCTTGATCAGGGGCCGGTCGAGCACCTTGCGAGTGGCATCGCGCCAGTCGGACCAGCTGTCGAAGTGCGTCGAGAGCGACAGGTGGAACGCGGGCCTCGCCTCCTCGTCGCCGGCGAACGCCACCGGCGCCCCGAGCGGGGGCGCCTCCGACCCGCGCCGCATCATCCAGGTCCACGTCGCGATGCCGCCCGCGATCGCCACCGCGACGAGCGACGCTGCGAACGCCCACTGGCGCGGTACCTCCGGCGCGGGGCCCAGGCGGCGGATCTTCTCCCATTTCTCCTCGGCGTTCCGCATCTCTTTCCACCAGGAGTAGAGGGCGACTGCGTTGTAGAAGTACGAGACGGGGACGATCAGTGCTCCCCAAGGAAGGTACAGCAGATCGCCGGCATCGCGGTCGAGCAGGATCGAGTAGATCGCCACCGTGAAGAAGAAGGACAGCCCCAGCCAGCTGGCGGTCTCCCACGGACCGTCGATCGGCAGCCAGCCTCGGGTGATCGCCAGCGGCAGGCCGAGGAGCAGCCCGACCTGGAGCAGAGGCAGCAGCGCGATGTTGGCGAAGTTGACCGGCAGGTAGAAGGAGAACGGCCAGGCCTCGCGGCGGAAGAAGAGGTGGCGGTGGAGCGCGGCGATCTTCAGATAGCTGCGCATCCAGCGGACCCGCTGCTTCCACAGAGCGCCGAAGGTGGCCGGGCAGTCGGCGAGCACGGCGGGCTCCGGGTCGAACACGATGCGCTTGCGATGCGCGTGGAGCCGCCAGGTGATTTCGAGGTCCTCGCCCCAGAGCTGGCGGAAGCCGCCGAGCTCCTCGAGGACTCGCCGGCGGATGGCGCCGAGGTTGCCCGAGATGATCGGCAGGCACCCGATCAAGGAGAGAGCGCGCCGCACGTAGCCGGTCCCGATGTGCGTGGTGATGGCGAGCAGCTTCTGCAGGCCCGTGCCCGTCCGAAGCGGCATGTCGTTGCCGCAGACCGCGTCGATCGAGGGATCGGCGAACCAGCGCACCGTCTTCGCCACGGTGTCGCGCAGGAACAGGCTGTCCGCATCGGTGTAGAGCACCACCTCGCCGGTGGCGGCGGCGATGCCCCGGTTGAGCGCCGCGGCCTTTCCCGCGTTCTGCTGGCGGATGAGCCGGATGCGACCGTTCTCGTGCAGATCGAGGAGCCGGTCTACCGTCGCGTCTTGCGATCCGTCGTCCACCACGATGACTTCCAGGTCGGGGTACTCCGACTCGAGCAGCGTCTCCACCGCGACGCGGATGGTCCGTTCCTCGTCGTGGGCGGGCACGACCACGGTGACGCGCCCCCGGAAGGACGGCAGCCGCCGCAGCGCGCGCCTCTTCCAGACCTCGTAGGCGACCGTGAGCGGGAAGTAGAGCGTCCCCTGGATCCCGAGCAAGAAGATGACCAGCCCGAACGACCAGAAGAGTATGCGGAGCACGTCCATTCAGCGAACCATGTTCAGCGTCCGGAACGCCATGGCGAAGCGCACCCCGATCTGCATCCCGCGGTGGGCGGCGCGCCCCTGGATCACCTGCGGGTCCATGTAGGTCCGGTGCTCCTGCGTCCGGTGCAAGGCGCACGCCCTGAGGTGGTCGTCGATGTAATGCGTGATGTCGACGTAGAAGTTGGGGGTGAACTGGTCCGTCGTCGAGACGTCCTCGTAGCACAGCACCGTCCGCACCGAGCGCGCAGCCTCGCGCGTCGCCGCGAAGATGGCGCGGTGGTCGCCGTGCACGTCGACGTCGGTGTGCGTGAGCACCATCGTGGCGCCCAGCTCCTTGATCTTCGTCTCGATCACCTCTTTCAGCAGGGGAATCTTCTCCTGCAAGCTCGTGTCGGGAAAGTCCAGTATCCAATGCCCGTCCAGTCCCAGGAACCCGGCTGCCCTTCTCGCCTCCGACTCCCGCTGCTCGGGCCGATCGGTGCCTTTCTCGCCGCGCGTCATGGTGAGCCCGTACACCCGGGCCCCGCTCGCCTTCAGCTTGAGGATCAACCCGCCACAGCCGAGCTCGATGTCGTCCGGATGCGCGCCCAGCGCCAGCACCACGTCGCCCTCGAACTCGCGCACCTTGGGCTCCCGGCGCAGCGCTGCGACGAACGCGACGCCGAGCCCCAGGAGGAGCACCACGTCGCTGACTCCCGTGAACACCCGGGCATCGAACCAGGACCAGGGAATGCCCTCGATCGAGTGGGCGACGATTCCCAGGACGAGGAAGCCGGGCACCACGTAGGCGGCGAAGGTCCATGCCGCGGGCCGGCGCCGGAGCCGGCGTCGCGACCGGCGGACGACCAGGACCGTCACCGGCAGGACGACCGCGTAGGCGAGCAGCTCGAGCCAGTCGCTGGCCTTCCGGGCCGGAGCCAGCCTGGCCTCGCGTTCCAGGTCCGCGTTCAACTGGTTGGCGGCGGCCCCGGTCGGATTCATCCGCAGCGCGAGGGAGGCGTGCTCGCGCGCCAGTGAGAGCTTGCCCAAGGCGAGGTAGACGCGGCCCAGCGCGACGTGGCTCTCGGCATCGTCGGGGACGAGTTGCGCGAAGCGCAGCCAGGCGCCTTGCGCGTTCGCCCAGTCCCTCTTCTGCTGGTAGGTCTCCGCGAGGTGCCGGACCACGTCGGGATTGGAAGGCGCCAGCTCCGCCGCCCGCTGCAGCGCCTGGACGGCCTCGTCGAGCCGCCCTTCCTGCGACAGCATGCGCGCGCGCTCGACGTGCAGGTCCACGTCCTTGGGATACAGATCGAAGGCGCGATCGATGACCGCCGCTGCGGACGCGGTGTCGCCGCGCAGGAGGCGGGCCCGGGCGAGACCCTTGAGCGACTCGTGATGGTGAGGGTTGCGCGCGAGCACCTGCTCGTAGAGTCGTTCCGCCTCCTCGAGGCGGTTCGCCCAGGTGAGCACGTCGGCGAGATCGCTTTGGAGGCCCAGGTCGAGCGGATGCAAGGCGATCGTGTCGCGGAAGAAGACGATCGCCTTGTCATAGTTGCCCGACCAGGCCTGCAGCTGGGCAATGTGGGCCAGGGCATCGGAGTCGCCCGGGCCGATCGCGAGGAGCCGTTCGTAGTCGCCGATGGCGTCCGCGAACCTGCCTGCCGCCGCCTTGGAGCGCGCCGCTCGACGGAGCGCCTCGACGGCGTCGTTCCCGCCCGGCAGCTGGGCGGGAAGCGCGAGGCTTCGGTGCGCTGCGGCGGCGGGCGGCGCGAGCGCGCTCGCCGGACCCGCGGCGAGGGCAGCGGCAGCGACGAGGGCAAGAGAGAGGCAGGGCTGTCCGCGCATCGGGTTAGAAGAGGACGGTGCGGTATTCGACGTTCAGCAGGAACGTCGGGTCGTTGCGCGTAGAGGTCGCGGTCAGGTCCGCCGGGCTCGGGTTCGCCACCCACTTCACGCCGGCGCCGAGCGCGAGCGGCCGGGAGATCTGGTACAGGACCGTCGCCCACCAGATGTTTCCGCTCTGCCCGGCAAAGGCCGGGCCGGCGGCCGTCGAGTACCGATCGAAGACCCACTGGAAGTTGAACGAGAGCTTGTCGAGAGGCCTCAGGTCCAGGCTCGAGATGATCGACCAGTCGAACCCGGAGTCGAGGTCGCGGTTCGGGATGTACTTCACCCCCACTCCCCAAGCGTCGGTTTCATAGGAAAGGCCGCCGCCGAGCAGGAATTCGTTGCGGTACACCACGCTCGTCGCCGCCGCGCAGTCCGGTTGTCCCGCGCCCGGGCAAACCGTGCCGGCCGGCGCGCCGGGCACCGGCCGGCCGAGGATGAGCGTCGCCGCCGGATCCGGGTCCCGCAGCAAGGCGGCCGTGATCGAGGCGGTGAAGCCGCCGCCCAGCCGCGCCTCCAGCTCGCCGGTGATCTTGTGGTTCAGGATCCGCGTCGAGCGGTCGTAATAGAAGTTGGGCGCGAAGAGCTGGTACTCGAGGCCGGCCCGGACCCTCTGCTGGAACCAGTGCGAGGCCTCGAGGGACAGGCGCGGCACCCGATTGTACGCGTTGGAGTCCGGCGTGGGCCCGCTCAGGCCCGTATAGCTGTACTTGCGGAGCGTGAAGTCCGCCTTCAGATACGAATCGGGGAGGTAGAACCAGTAGGCGTTCGCGTACCCCTTGACCACGTCGTAGAAGATGCTGTCGGTCCAGCTGCCGCCGGCATGCAGCTCGAGGTGGTTCAAACCGCCGTAGATCAGCTCGCCTTCGAATGCCTGCTTGGAGGTGCCCGGCTCCGTGCCGCCCATTCGCGCCTCCAGCCGCAGCCCGCGCGACAGGCGGAGGTTCTCCAGGTCGTCCCGGGCCTCGGGATCGGCCGGGTCGAGCTCCGTCGCTCGTCGCAGCGAGGCCTCCGCATCGGCGAATCGGCGGGCCGCTTTCTGGGTCCAGCCGATGTGCTTCCAGCAGTCGGCCGTCTCGCCGGTGATCGTCATCTCGGACTGGTACGCCTCGAGGGCGGCCTCGTAGTCCCCTTGCTTGCGCAAGAAGTCCGCGCGGGCGCGGATCTGGTCGGCGACCATCCTGCCGAGCTCGAGCGCCGGCGCGGGCGCGGGCGCGGGGTTCCGCGCGGGGGCGGGTCTGCCAGGCTCCGGGGCTGCGAGCGCGGACCAGGCCAGGCTGCAGGCGAGCAGTACGAGCTTCAAGCGCATCGGCCGTTCCTCCAGGCTTCGTCGAGCGCGTCCAGCACCTCCCGCGCCGACAGCACGTTGGCCCCGAGCCGCGCATTGACCTCGAGCACGGCGGGGCTTCCCTCGGTGTCGAGACGGATGTCCACGTCGATCGGGCCCTCGAGCCCGAGAGAGCGAGCGGCGCGTGCGCCCAGCTCGGCGACGTCGGGTCGCTCGACGCGCTCGACACCGACCGCGTTGCCGATCAGCCCCTCCTTCAGGCCGGTCTTGCGCAGCACCACGGCCGCCGGGACGCTGCCGTCCCGCTCCACGAACAGGTTCAAGTCGTATTCCTGCCCCGGCAGGAACTCCTGCCAGACGACCTCGTCCGCCGCGGTGCGCGCCAGCTCCTCGGCCGTGCCGTGGACAACCACGCCGCGGCCTCCGCGGCCGAATCGCGGCTTGGAGAGGAGCGGGAACCCGAGCGCCTCCGCCAGCTCGGCGTGCGGAGTCGCACCCGAGAAGGTGGCGGGCACCGGCACTCCCGCGCGATCGAGCTCTTCCGCGGTGCGCAGCTTGTCGTTCGCCACGTCCACACCGGGAGGATCGGAGATGCAGACGGCGACGCCGCGCTCGCGGAACGCGGCTCGCATCCGGGCGACGACGGGGAGCTCCTCCGTCACGGTCGACACGACCAGGTCCGCTTTCTCCTGGAGCGCGATGGCGAGGAGCACGGGCACGAAGCGCGGGTCGCAGGCGGCGGGAACGAACCGGAAGTCGGTCGAGGGCGATGCGACTTCCCGCATGTCCGTGCCCACCACGCGGTAGCCCTTGCTTGCAAAATAGCTCGCGCCGGCCCGTCCGGCCGGTCCACCCACACCGGTAACCAGCACCGTTTCGGACATCGTTCGATTCACTCCCGGGTATCGCAAGATGAGACATGCGATTCGTCCAAGCGGGCACCGTACCCTGCGAAGAGAGGTGCGCAACTACGCCGAGAGAAGCGACTGCGTGGGCGCGGAGCTCTGCCGAGCCGCGGGGAGCCCCGGCGCTTTACTGCAGAAACGTGGGAGTTTGTAGGAGCGGGTAACGAAGATTTGGAAAGCGCGCTTGCTTCGCTTTCAGTGCGCGTCCACGAAGCCGCCGTGCCTCTCCAGGAAGGTCTCGTAGTCGCCGGGGAAGTCCTCTAGCTGGCCGTGGGTGAACGCGAAGATCCGCGACGCGGTGGAGCTGATCAGGTCGCGGTCGTGCGCCACGAACAGGACGGTGCCCGGGTAGTTCTGCAGCCCGTCCGCCAGCGCGCTGATCGCCTCCAGGTCCAGGTGGTTGGTCGGCTCGTCCAGCACCAGGATGTTGGGCTGCACCAGCATCAGCTTGCAGAAGAGCAGCCGGACTGCCTCGCCGCCGGAGAGCGCCTTGGTGGGCTTCATGCCCTCGTCGCCGCGGAAGAGCATGCGTCCCAACAGCCCGCGGATCAGCTCGTTCCCGGCGCTGGGGTCGATGTCGTGCAGGTAATCGAAGCAGGTGGTGTTGTCGGGGATGATCGGCCGCACGTCCTGCGGCATGTAGCCGATCTGCGCTTCATGACCCCACACCGCGCTTCCCGAATCGGGCTTCAGCTCGGCCAGGACGGTCCGTAGGAAGGTCGTCTTGCCCACGCCGTTGCGGCCCACGATGGCGACCTTCTCGCCCTTGGTGATCAGTGCGCTGAAGTCCCGGAACAGCGGCTTCCTCTTCTCGAACCCCTTGGTCAGCCCCTCGATGGTCAGGGTCTGCTTCCCGCTGGGACGCTTCTGCTCGAACTTGATGAACGGTCGGGCGATGTTCGACTTCTTCAGGTCGGTGAGCGAGAGCTTCTCCAGCTGCTTGATGCGGCTCTGCACCTGCGAGGCCCGGGTGCCGGCGGAGAAGCGGGCCACGAATTCCTGCAGCTGCTCGCGCTTCTTCATCTTGTCGGCGTTCTCCGACTCGATGCGCGAGCGCACCTGCCCCTTGGCCCGCACCATGTCGTCGTACGCGCCGACGTAGGTGATGATCGTCTCGTAGTCGATGTCGGCGATGTGGGTCGAGATCGCGTTGAGGAAGTGGCGGTCGTGGGAGATCACCACCAGGGTCCCCTCGTACTTCTGCAGGAAGTCCTCCAGCCAGTGGATGGAGTCGATGTCCAGCGAGTTGGTGGGCTCGTCGAGGAGCAGGGCGGTGGGCTTGCCGAACAGCGCCTGCGCCAGGAGCACCCGCACCTTGTCGCCGCCGGTGATCTCGCGCATCAGGCGCAGGTGCTCGCCCTCGAAGATGCCCAGGCCGTCGAGCAGCGTGGCCGCCTCGGCCTCGGCGGAGTAGCCGTCCTCCTCGGCGATGACGCCCTCCAACTCGCCCAGGCGGGCCCCCTCCTCGTTGGACAGGTCGGGCTTGGCGAGCAGCTTCTCCTTCTCTTGCATCGTCTCCCACAGGATCCGGTTGCCCATCAGGACCACGTCGAGGACGCGCTTGTCCTCGTAGCCGTACTGGTCCTGCTTGAGCACCGAGAGGCGCTTGGGCCGCGACACCGTCCCCGTGTCCGGCTCCAGGTCGCCGGCGAGGATCTTCATGAACGTGGATTTCCCGGCGCCGTTCGGCCCGGTCAGGCCATAGCGGCGGCCGGGCGGAAAGGTGGTGGACACGCTCTCGAACAGCTTCCTACCGGCGAACGCCTTGGTGACGTTCGTGACCTGGATCATCTGCCTCTTCTCACTGGGAAAGCACGCGCTACTGCCGGGCCGGTGCGTCTAACACACCGGTGGAGGTTTTGCATTCAAACCTTCAGGCGTGCTGGCGGGCCAGTGGTCCTTCGGCAGCGTCGCGACCAGCCGGCACCGGTCATCGTCCCTTTCCCCCCAGCAGATAGCGATCCAGGAACGCGTCGGTGGCGACGTACGCGCGCAGCAGGTTTTCCGTGCGCGAGAACCCGTGCCCTTCGTTCTCCAGCACCAGGTATTCGACCGGCACTTTCCGGGTGCGCAGCGCCGCGACGATGCGGTCCGACTGGTCCTTGGTGACCCGCGGATCGCGGTCGCCTTGGACCACCAGCAGCGGCCGCTTCATCCGGTCGACGAAATTGATCGGGGATCGGTCGTGCTGGTATTTCGCATCCTTCGGATCGCCGGGATTGCCGAACTTCTCGTAGATCTCCCGCGAGATCGACGCCCAGTAGACGGGGAAGCTCTCCACCAGGGTCTTCAGGTCCGAGACGCCGAAGTAGTCCACGTTGGCGGCGAATTCGTCGGGGGCGAAGGCCTCGGCTGCCAGGGCCATGTAGCCGCCGTAGCTGCCGCCCATCACCACCACTTTGTCGTCGGGCACTCCCGCGTTGCCGACCAGCCACCACTTGCAGGCCACCACGTCCTGCAGCGGCCCACCGCCCAGGTCGTGGCTGTCCAGCCGCGTCCAGGACTTCCCGTACCCGGTCGACCCGCGCACGTTCGG
>DATFTN010000320.1:0-2439 GCA_035261845.1 Myxococcales bacterium
GTACTTCCCAGGACATTCAGTGTATGCCCTGGCGTACGACAGCCGCGCGGGCAGGCAGCGCATCTGGGCCGCGTCCAGCAGCATGCACTGGGGATCGGTGCTGAACCACAGCGACGACTTCGGCGCGAGCTGGACCACCCCAGAGGTGCCCACCGTGCAGTTCCCCAAGGGCGCCAAAGCGCTGGCCAGCATCTGGCAGATCTGCCCGGGGCGCGCGGATGAGCCCGACGTGATCTACTGCGGCGTCGAGCCGGCCGCGCTCTTCGAGTCGCGCGACGCGGGCAAGTCGTTCCAGCTGGTGGAAGGGCTCTGGCAGCACCCGCACCGCGAGCAGTGGCAGCCCGGAGGCGGCGGGCTCTGCTTGCACACCGTGGTGCCGGACCCGAAGGTGCAGGGCCGCATCCTGGTGGCCATCTCGACCGGCGGCGTGTACCGCACCGAGGACGGCGGCCGGACCTGGACCGTCCGCAACAAGGGCGTGCGCGCCGAGTTCCTGCCCGACAAGCACCCGGAGTTCGGGCAATGCGTGCACAAGGTGGCGCGGCACCCGGGGCGGCCCGACCGCCTCTACCTGCAGAACCACTGGGGCTTGTACCGCAGCGACGACGCCGGCGACTCCTGGCAGGACATCGCGCGCGGTGTGCCGTCGGATTTCGGCTTCTGCATGGCGGTGCACCCGCACGACGCGGAAACCGCGTACATCGTGCCGCTCGAGTCGGACGGGTTCCGCTGCACGCCGGAAGGCAAGCTGCGCGTCTACCGGACGCGCGACGGCGGCGGCTCGTGGCACCCGCTCAGCGAGGGACTGCCGCAGCGGGACGCATTCGAGACGGTGCTGCGCGACGCGATGGGTACCGACGAGGAGCAGCGCGCCGGCATCTACTTCGGGACGCGCAGCGGCAAGCTCTTCGCCTCGCGCGACGACGGCGATTCCTGGACGGCGCTGGCGGCCGGCCTGCCGCCGGTCGTCTGCGTGCGCGCGGCGCGGGTGTGACGGTCACCTTCCAGCTCGCCGGCTTCCTGCGCTCGTTCTCGGGCGGCGCGCGCGAGGTGCGCCTCGAGGTGCCTGGCGCAACGGTGGGGGACGCGCTCCGGGTCCTGGGAGAGCGGCACCCGGGGATCTCCTCCCGCGTCCTCGACGAGCAAGGCTCCGTCCGTCGCCACGTGAACGTCTTCATCGGCGACCTCAGTATCCGCGACACCGGCGGCCTCGCCACCCCGCTGCGGGACGGCTCCACCATCTCCCTCCTAGCCGCCGTCAGCGGCGGCTAAATCCAGCCGGCGTATCGACTAAAAGCGTTTCAAGGGAGGGCGGGAGAAACGGGAGGGCGGGAGTTTTTTGTTCACGATCCTCGGGCGTCCGATTACGACACCCCACCAAATCCTCCCGCGCTCCCGTCCCTCCCGCGCTCCCCTGAAACGCTCTTGGTCCGAACCGTTGCACGGAATGGCTGGTGGGCGGACAATCCGCGGTGGAGCGGGAGCTGTGCGAATCACGGCCATCATCATTGCGCTTTGTGGCCCGGCGGTACTTGGGGCGGAGCAGCGTGTATCGGAGGCCCGGGAGGGGGCGCGGAAGGTTCTGAAGGCGCGGGGGTGTGGATCGTGCCATGACACCGCGGTGTCGACGGAGAATGCGGCGGCGTTGGCGGTCTATGACCTGCACGAGGTGGATTGGCCGAAGAGGATGTCCGACCAGCGATTGCCGAAGCTGATGGGCAGGCTTCGCAGCGCGCCTGCGGCGGACCGGAAGATCGTGAAGCGGTTCATCGAGGCGGAGCTGGCGGCCCGGGCTGACCAGCGGTAGCGGGACTCCGCGATCGCCAGATGAGGAAGGCAGGGATCCCCGCCAGCGTGATGCCCAGCCCGGCGAGCGCGTGCACCGGGTCCGCGCGCCAGGTGGAGAGCACCACGGCGGCGCAGATGGCGATGAAGGCGCCGGTCGTCGCCGGGTGACCGGGTATGGCGAACGTTCCCCGCACGCCGCGGCGGCGGAAGACGAAGATGCACGCCGCCGTGAGGGCGAAGAAGACGAAGTCGATGGAGACGACGTAGCGAGTGATCGCCTCGAACGTCCCCGCCAGCGCGATGGCGATGGCCAGCGCGCCTTGCAGCGCGATGGCGACGATCGGCGCGCGCGTCCGCGGGTGCACGTGGGCGACGGACCGGAAGAACAGCCCGTCCCCGGCCATGGCGAAGTACACGCGCGGCGCGGTGAGGATGGACTGGCTGAGGAACCCCAGGGTCGAGATGGAGATGCCCGCCGCGATCGCCAGCGCTCCGCGGCGGCCCAGGGTGCGCGTCATCACCTCCAGCGCCGGAGCGGAGCTGCGGGCCAGCCCGTCGGCGCCGAGGGTGCGCAGGCAGACGAACGCGACCAGCGTGTACAGCGCGATCACCCCCAGAACTCCCAGGATCAGCGCGCGGGGCAGGTCGCGG
>DATFTN010000321.1:0-1978 GCA_035261845.1 Myxococcales bacterium
GTGCACCAGGATGATGGCCGCGAACGGATCCTGCTGCGGCCGGTACACGAACGCGGGGACGTCCTTCCCGTCGAAGCTGGGGATGCGGACCGACTGCGCCACCGCCACCTTGCGGCCTTGCAGCGACGCGGGCAGCGGCTCGTCGAGCTTGAGCGCCTCTCCGGATTCCAGATCGAGCGCGTAGGGTGTGTTGGGCGTGGCGTCGGAGCGCAGGAACACGCCCAGGTACCGTTCGCCGGGCGAGAACCCGGACGGGAACCAGCCTCCGGCGAAGGGTGGTTCGGGCAGCGCCACCGCCTTGCCCGATTGCAGGTCCTGCACCGAGAGCCGGCTGGTCCCGTCCGCGTTGACGGCCACGTACCGGTAGCGGTGCCGGAGCGACTCGGCGGCGGAATCCACGTCCCAGGGCTGTTGCGCCAGCGGCGCGGCGCGCCTGGTCGCCAGGTCCATCGAGTACAGGCCGGTGTATTCGCCCTCCTGGTCGGAGGTGAAGAGCAGCTTGCCGTCGCGGGTGAAGTCGAGCGGTTGGTAGAGGATCTCTCCCTGGTGCCGGGTGAGCAGGACCGGCTGCTTCTCGCCGCGCTCGAACAGCCACAGGTTGCTGTCCTTGTCCGAGATCGTTTCCCGGAGCGCGAAGCGCCGGTGCGCCCGCTCCGCTGCGCCGAACCCCAGCGAGCCGGTGGCGATCCAGAGCAGCTGCGCGCGGCCGGAGGCCAGGTCGTACTCGTAGAGGTCGAGGAGCTTCTCGTCGCGCAGGTTGGACAAGTAGAGGAACGTCTTGCCGTCGGGGGCCCAGCGCACGAACTGGGTGCGGCGCCCCTTCGGGTAGTCCGCGGTGATGTCGCGCGGAGCGCTGCCGTTCGAGTCGGTGAGGAAGAGATGAGGCAGCTCGTCGCCGCCCACGTCCGCCTCGTAAGCCAGCACGTCGGCGGCCGGAGAGAACGCGAAGTTGCCGATGAAGCCTTCCACTTGGGTGACCTGCCGCGCGGGGCCGCCGTCGAGCGGCTTCACCCACAGGTCGAGCCGGCCGCCGGCGTCGCTCTGGAACGCGGCCAGCCGGTCGTCGTGCGAGAAGCTCAGATCGAGCGACAGCGCGCCGTACCGGCGGGCTTTCAAGTACTCCTCCAGCGGCACCGGAGCGCGCGACGGCTGCGGCGTCGGCGGGAGCGGCTTGGGTCCGGCGCAGGCGACGGCAATGGCGCACAGGCAGGCGGCGGCGATGCGCATCGGTGGCCTCGTCGGTCAGACCTTGGGAGGGTGCTTCTGCAACTTCCTCTGCAGCGTGCGGCGGTGCATCTTCAGCCGCCGGGCTGCCTCGGAGATGTTGCCGTTGCAGTCCGCCAGGATGCGGTTCAAGTACTCCCATTCCTGCCGGTCCAGCGAGGGGACCTCGTGCACCGGCGGAGGCGGGCGCTTCCCCAGCAGGGCGGCCTCCACCTCGTCCGCGTCGGCGGGCTTGTTGAGGTAGTTGATCGCCCCCAGCCGGATGGCCTCCACCGCGGTGCCGATGGTGCCGTAGCCGGTCAGCACCACCACCTGGGGCGGGTTGGGGAGCGCGCGGAGCGCCCGAACCACCTCCAGGCCGGTCGGGCCGGGCATGCGCAGGTCGACGACGGCGTAGTCCGGCGTTTCCCTCTGCAGGACCCCCTGGGCTTCGTCGGCGCTCCCGGCGAGGGACACTTCGTACCCGCGGCGCAGGAAGGCGTTGCGCATGGCGAGGCGGAAGGGCTCGTCGTCGTCCACGATCAGGAGCCTGGGCATCGCGCTGTGTTTAAGCGCCGGCTTCCGGGACCGTCAAGGTGACCTCGGTCCCGCGGCCCTCGGCGGAGGTGACGCTCATCTCTCCACCCTGCCGCTCCACCACGTGCCGCGCCAGGTACAGACCCAGCCCGGTGCCGCGTCCGGGCTCCTTGGTGGTGAAGAAGGGTTCGCCGATGCGGCGCAGGAGCGGCTCCGGGACGCCCACGCCGTTGTCGCT
>DATFTN010000322.1:0-16604 GCA_035261845.1 Myxococcales bacterium
TGCGCCCCATGGTAGGCGTCGGGCAGCTTGATGTCCTTGCTCATGTAGAGGACCTCTCCGTTGGCGGAGAAGTTCATGAGCAGGAAGATGACGATGATGGTGAACATGTCGACCAGCGAGGTCAACATCAGGCTGGCGTATCCGGTCTTCTTGCCGCGGGTGAACTTCTTGCTGAAGACGCGGCTGCGCTCGATGCGCGGGCCGGGCCGCTTGCCGGGTTCGACGATCGCCATCGCTAGTTCAGCGGCGCAACGGTCACGTTGCGCAGCTGCTCTCCCAGGCAGATGTCCACGGTGCTCACCAGGTCGTCGTAGGCGATCGCGTCCTCGGGCTGCACGGTGATCGCGGTCTGATCGGGCAGGCTGGCCTTCAGCGTCCGGAGCTTGTCGGTCAGCGTCCTGCGGTCGAAGGCCGGTTGGCCGGAGACCGAGGCCACTTTCGGGATCTCCACCGCCGCTCCCGGCATGGTCAGCTGGTATCCCTTGTCGGTGAGGAGCAGCTTCAGATCGACCGTCTGCTCCTGCTTCTGCTGCGGCTCCGGCGGCCCGCCGCTGGAGGAAATCTGAAGTCCGGCGATCTGCGTCCACACCGCCGTGATCAAGAGGAAGCTGATGCAGCAGGAGAGGAGGTCGATGAACGGCACGAGGTTGATCTCGGCGTCCAGCGCCTTCTTGCCGCTCTTGGTATGGGGTTGAGGTGCCGCGCCCGCCATCGTCGTCGCCCTTTTCCCTGGATCGTCCGCGCCGCTACTGCTGCGGCAGGTTCTGCGGGACGCGCATCTTGTCCTTGTTGGCCACGATCAGGTTCAAGACGCCCACCGACGTCTCGTTGATGTCGTCGATCATGTGCTGCGTGCGGCCCTGCAAGAGCGAGAAGGCCACCAGCGAGGGGATGGCGACGATCAAGCCGAACGCGGTGCAGTTCATGGCCTCGGCGATGCCGTCCGAGAGGACGCGCGCCTTCTCGCTCGCATCTACGCCGGCCACCGCGGCGAAGCACTGGATCAGGCCCACGATGGTGCCGAGCAGGCCCACCAGGGTGGCGACGTTGCCGATCATCGCCAGGTAGCCGGTGCGCTTCTCGATCCGGGGCATCTCCCGCAGCGAGGCCTCGTCCATCGCCGCCTGCACTTCGTCCTCGCCCTTGGGGACGTTGATCAGGCCCGCCTTGACGATGTTGGTGAGCGGCGTCTGCTTCTGGCCGGCGGTGTAGCTGATCGCCTTGTCCAGATCGCCGTTGAAGATGTGCGACTTGAGGCCGCGCAGGAACTGCTCCTTGTCCAAGCTGGCCGAGAAGAAGAGCACCTGCACGCGGTCGACGATCACCGCGATGGCGAAGACCAGGCAGATGGCGATGGGATACATCCCAGGCCCGCCGCCTTTCCAGTGCTGCGCCAGCGTCTCGAAGAACTGGTTCATCGTGTCCTCTCACTCCGCAAGAGTTCGAAAGTCACCGTGCCGCGGGATGGGCCCTCCCCACCCGGCCGATCGCCCCGAGCCCATCCTGAAGCTCGCGGGCAGGAATCTTGGGTGCGCATGCCCGGGATGCAATCGGTCGCCCCCTGCCGCACCGCAAGAGTGCTTGCGGTACCGCCTGGACTTTCCGAAAGTCGACTTCCCGGCGGCGCTTCCGCGGGGTCCGCCGATGGGCTAGCGTCGCCCGCTCGGATGCCCCGCGTACACGACTTCCCCAAGGTTCGGCACCTCGCGCTGTCCACTGCGGAACCAGGCGCCGGGGCCGACGCGGTGATCGTCCCGTTCGAGGCCTCGCAACCCGAAGCCCCCGAGCCCGCGCAAGGCGCACCCGAGGGAGCCCTGCCGGCGGCCGCGGATCCCGCGCTGCGCGCCGGCGCCCAAGGCGCTGCTCCCGCGGCCACCGGAGCTCCGCCGCCTGCGCCCGCGCCCGCAGTGGCCCGGGTGGTGGCGGTCGACGTGGCCCGGGCACGCGACGAGGGCGAGGCTTGCCAGACCGCCGACGGCTCCACGGTCGTCGCCTTCGGCCGCCCGCTGCGGTGCCCCAATTCCGCGGCCGGCCTCGAGCACGCGGGCGGGGTGGCGGCGTGGGCCACGCACCTGGGCGAAGCGGTGCTCCTCGACGGCCTCGATCGCTGGTACCGCTGCGGCCCGGCCGGCGCGGGTTTCTGCCGCTCTTGCGAGCTGGCCCTGGTCGAGGCGCTGCGGGAAAGCTATGGCGACCACTTCGAGCCGTTCGACCCGCTCGCTCCGCTGCGGGCGCAGCCCGATTCCCGGACCGTCCCCTTCGCCGGGGCCCGGGAGGCGCGGCGGCTGGCCGCCACCGTGGAAGCGGCCAAGCGGTCGGCGCTCCGCGCGCGAGACGAGGCCCGCCGCGGGCGCGGAGTGGAGATCGCCGTCCTGGGCCGGGTCGGCACGCTGACCGGCGCCGCGCTCGCGATCTGCGACCACCTGGACGGCCTCGTCTTCGACCTGCCCTCGCTGGATCCGGAAGAGGCCGTGCTGCCGCTCCTCGCCGCCCGGGCCGCCCTCGGCCTGCGGCCGGCAGTGGGAGTGCTGCCCGCCGGCGCGACGCCCGAGCAGGTGCAGCTGTTCGCGGCCCTGGCGCTCGCCTGCGACGCGGACGTGACCTTGCCGAAAGAAGCGTCGCCTGCGGCGGAAACCGCCCTCTCGGAACACCGCAAGTTCCAGGAGGTGGTGCGCGAACGGTTCCGCCCGTCCCAGCCGTTGCTCGATCTGGAGGTGCTCGTCTCGCCCTTCGCGGAGCACTGGGGCGGCGCGCACATGCGTACCGCGAGCGCCTGCGCCGCCGTGCTCAGCCGGGCCCACCTCCTGCTCGGGGCGCGGCTCGACCTGCGCGAGCCCCGCGCGCACGTGCTCTTGCTGGCAGGCTGCTCGGCGCTGTCCGCCGAGGACGCGGCGCGCGCCCGGCGCCACGTCGAGTCCGGAGGCGACGCGCTGCTGGTCGGCAAGTGCGCCACCTGCGACGAGGAGGGGCGAAAGGGCCCGCCCGTGTTTCCGGAAGCCAGGTCCGGGATGGAACGGATCGGCGAAGGCCGCGTCTACGCGATCGAGGCGGACTCGGACGCGCCGTCCGCCCCCGAGGCGCAGGTCGTCCGCGGGGCGCGCGAGTTGTTGGGCCGGGGCAGATCGCACCTGAGCCTCTCGGGGCGCGGGCGGCTGTTCGCTCGCGCCTACCTCGATCCGGAACGGAAACTGGACGTGCATCTGGTGAACCTCGACGTCCCGCGCCCGGCGCAGGGCGTCCTGCTCCACATCGCCGGCCAGGCCGCCGGCGCCGGCCGCACGGGCTACTGGTTCGCTCCGGAGCGCGACTCGGGCAAGGACGGAGAGCGGATCTCCCTCAATCCGTCGGGCTTCTCCGTCAGCACCGTCCTCCCCGGCATCTCCGCCGGCGCGTTACTGGCCGTGCCCCGGTAATGGACTAGAAGCGTTTCACGCGGAGAGCGCGGAGGAGGGGGAGGGCGCGGAGGAGCCTGGCTTTTGAAACCACATTCCTCTGCGCTCTCCCTTTCCTCTGCGCCCTCTGCGTGAAACGCTCTTGGGTTAGTCGCGGCGGTTGGTTCGCGGGCCCCGCGGGGACCGCTGGGTCCGGCGCGAGGATCGGTCTTCCTTGATGACGATCGGCCCGGGCGGAGGGGGAGGGGGCTGGGAGGAACGTTCCAGGTCGACGATGCGGCTGTTGCCCACGTACTCCATCGTTTCGTAACGGGCGATCTTGCCGATCTTGCGGACGATCAGCGCCATGCGCTCCGCCTCGTGGAGGATCTGCTCCAGCTCCTCGCGGCCGGGCCCGTCTCCCTTGGCGCGGCGGAAGAGGAGCTCCGAGAAGCCCAGGATGCTGGTCAGCGGCTGGTTCAGCTCGTGGGCCGCGGCGCCCGCCAGCTCGGAGGCCACCTTCGCCTTCTCCGCCAGCGCGAGCTTGGCCTGCGCCTCCTGCAGCTCCGCCTCGACCCGCAGCCGGTGCCGCTGATCGCTGAACACTCCCACCGTCGCCGTCTCGCGCCCGCTCTCCGTCAGGAGGGCCGCCGAGAGGTGGACGGGGATCACCTCGCCGCTCTTCGCCACCACGTCCGCCCGGAGCAGCCGGATCTGCGCCTCGCCGGGATTCGACCCGCGCAGCCGATCCATGATGTCGCGCGCCTGTCCGGGCGGGTACACGTCGGCCACCGACATCTTCCCCACCACTTCGGCGGCGGAGAAGCCGGTGACTCGCTCGGCCCCCTTGTTCCAGAGCAGGATGCGGCCGCGCAGGTCGGCGGCGACGATCCCGTCGACCGTCGCGTCGATCAGGCGCTCGAGGAAGTCCTTCGTCTTGCGCAGCTCGGCCTCGATCGCTCGGGGCTCGGTCACGTCGCGGAAGCTCAGGATCGCACGCGCGTGCTGGGAGCGGAGCGGCCCCGCCGACACGCTCAGCACCAGCCGCCGCCCGTCGCGGGTCTGGATCTCCAGATCCGCGGAGAGCACGCGCGCTCCCCGCTGCAGCTCGCGCCAGACCAGGGCTGCGTTCACCGCGCTCTGCGGCGCCACCAGCTCGGTCCAGGGAAGGCCGCGCGACTGCTCCATGGTGACGCCTAGCGTGGCGCAGCCGGCGGGGTTCAAGCTGAGCACCCGGCCGTCCTCGTCGAGCACCGCCATGCCGTCGGAGACGTGGCTGAAGAACTCCTCGTACCGGCGGAGCTGGTGCACCTCTCGCTCCGCGGCGACGCGCGCGGCCACTTCCTGCGACCGCTCCGTCTGTACGCGTCCCACCAGCTGCGCGTTGCGCAGCGCCACCGCGGTGGCGTTGGCAACGATGGAGAGGAAGCCGATCTCGCGCGGGGCGAAAGCGGAGCGGGCCATCGCCCGCAGGAAGAGCACGCCGACCACCTCGCCCTCGGAGACCATGGGAACCACCGCCACGGCCGAGATGCCCTGCTTGTCCACCGCCTCCCGCACCGGATCGAGGAGCGGGTGCCGGCGGGCGTCGTCGATCACCAGCGGCTTGCGGGTCTGCAGCACTTCGCGGATCTCGGGGTACGAGGAGAGATCGATGCGCAGCTCGCGCACCATGGCGTCGTCGCTCGCCGCCACCACCCAGCCGGTGCCTCGGTGTGGATCGACCATCACCATCGAGCAGCGCTCGACGGTGAGCCGCCCGGCCAGCTTCTCCACCACTTCGAACAGCAGTCGATCGGTGTCGCCGCTGGCGGCGAAGGTGCGGGTCACGTCGAGCAGCGCGGCCAGATCCTGTGTCTGCCGCAGCATCTCGTCGCGGTCGCGGCGCGCCCGCGAGAGGGCCCGCAGGAGCGGGGGAAGGTCGGCCGCGGCGTACGGAGCGCGGACGAATCCGTCCAGCCCGTCGGCCAGCGGCGCCTCGGCATCCGCCGGCAGGACGCCGACCAGCGGCGCGTAGCAGTGCCGCGCCAGCGCGATCAGCTCGTCGCGGTCGCGCGCGCCGAGGTCGATGACCGCGGCCACCATGCCCGAGGCGCCGGTATCTCCTTCCAGCAGGAGGCCCGATGCGCGAAGCGCCTCGCGAAGCGGCCCGTTGCCCTCCGTGAGGCCCAAAAGGGCGACTGTCAGCGGCTTTTGCAACGCAGCGGCCCTTCGGCTCCCCCGCGAGCGAGCATAGCCCACCTCGCCTGGGTGCAGAAAAGCCCAGCGGAAATCCGCCGGTTGACCGAGCGGCCGAGGGGCGGGCCGCAGCGCGCGGCGCCGCATGAAATTGATCCTTTAAATCAACTAGTTAGCCCCGTGACCGCCAGGCCGCGATGGCGGCCCCGACCACTTCCTTCACCGCCACGCCGCGCTCGCGCGCGCGGGTCCGGCAATCCTCGAACTCTGGCGCCGCGTTCATTTCGACGCCGCCTCGCCGCGCCACCTTGAACCGGACGGGACCGTAGGGAGTCGCGACCTCCACCACTTCGCGATCGAGGACGCTACGCTCGATGCGGTAGGCGCGCACACCCAGGCTGCTGGTCTCGCGGAAGATCGCCTCTTCCACCGCCGCCCGCGCCGCTTCGGGCACGACCGCGCCGAGCAAGTGCCCCGGACGGCCCTTCTTCATCGTGACCGGGGCGATCCAGGCGTCGGCCGCGCCGGCCAGCAGCACCGCCTCGAAAGCGGAGGCGACCAGCTGTGGAGAGAGATCGTCGAGGTTCGCTTCCAGCACCCATCCAGCGCCGCCTCCGGGTTGACCGGGCACCGTCGCGCCCAGCACCGCGCGGAGCAGGTTGGGGGCGTCCTCCCATCGCCGGCTGCCGGCCCCGTACCCGATCGCTTGCACCGACAGCTCCGGCAGCGAATCGGCGGGTTCGGTCCAGGCCGCCACCAGCGCCGCGCCCGTCGGAGTGGTGCGCTCCCCTGGTCCGCTCGGCCGCAGGGCCCTCCCTCGAAGCACTTCGAGCACCGCCGGGCTGGGAATGGGAATCGGCCCGTGCGCCGCGCGAGCGGTCCCGCCGCCCGACGGGGGCGGAAGGCAGACGATGCGCGCCGGAGCGAGCGCGGCGAGGAGCATCGCGCTGCCCACCACGTCGACGATCGAGTCCACCGCCCCGACCTCGTGGAACTCGACCTCGTCGGGCGGGACGCCGTGCACGCGGCCTTCCGCTTCGGCGAGGCGCGTGAACGCCGAGAGCGCCAGCTCGCGCGCGCGCTCCGGCAGCCGGGCGCCGCCGATCAGCTCGCGGATGGCGCGGAAGGGACGGTGGTGCGGCTCGCGCTCCCGCACGTCCTTTGGGGCGCGGACCTCGACGTGCAGCGCGCGAACCCCGTTCACCAGGACCGGCTCGGCCAGGACCCGCGTGCCGCGCAGGTCCACCGCGCCGGACGCCTCGGCGAGGGCGGCCAGCCCCGCGTCGAGCGCCGAGCGGGGAGCGCCCAGGTGCAAGAGCGCCCCGAGCATCATGTCGCCGGCGATACCGCCCACCGGCTCGAGCGCGAGCACGGTCACCGTTCACGCCCTCCGGCCGCCGCGCGGGCGATCAGCGCCGCCTGGAAGCCGGCGCCGAATCCGTTGTCGATGTTCACCACGGAGACGTTCGCCGCGCACGAGTTGAGCATGGCGAGCAGGGCGGCCAGCCCGCCCAGCGAGGCCCCATACCCCACGCTGGTGGGGACCGCGATCACCGGCCGCGGAACCAGGCCGCCGACGACCGAAGGCAAGGCGCCTTCCATTCCCGCGCAGACCACCAGCGCGTCGGCCTGGCGCAGATCGGGCGCGCGCCGCAGCAGCCGGTGCAGGCCCGAGACGCCGGCGTCGTAGAGCCGCTCGACCGCGGCTCCGACGAACCCGGCGGTGACGGCCGCTTCCTCCGCCACGGGGATGTCCGTCGTGCCGGCGCAGACGACCGCCACCACTCCCCGCGCCTGCTGCGCGGGCCCGGGCGGCCGGGCGTGGAAGGTCCGGGAGACGGAATCGTACTTGCCTTCCGGCGCCGCGGCGATCGCGGCTGGCGCCGCCTCCGGGGAGAGGCGCGTGACCAGCACCGCCTGCCCCAATTCGCGAAGCCGCGCGACCAGCTTCCCGATCTGCTCCGGGGACTTTCGTTCCCCGAAGATCACTTCGGGCACGCCCTGCCTGACCGCGCGTTCTCCATCGAGCTGCGCAAACTCCGCAATCCTCTGCACCGGCAGCTCCGCCAACCTCCGGGCCGCCTCCTCCACCGCGAGCTCGCCCCGCCTCACCCGCTCGAGGAACGCCTGCAAACCATTCAGGTCCACGCGCTAGATCTACACTTGGTAAGGACTAAAAGCATTTCACGCAGAGGGCGCCGAGGACAGGGGAGGGCGCGGAGGATCCTCTTCAAAAGGAAAGTTCCTCCGCGATCTCCCCTTCCTCCGCGCCCTCTGCGTGAAACGCTTTTGAGTGTTAGGCGGCGCCGAGGAGCTTGAGGAGGCGGGAGAGGGAGTCTTCCTCGGGAGCGGCCACGATGCGGCCGGCGGAGCGGACGCCCGGCAGGCGCAGGTCGGTCACCAGGAGCAGCGCGGAGTCGAGATCGCCGAAGCAGGCCTGCAGGGCGCGGTCCAGAGGGCCCACCTCGACATGCGGGATCGAAGGCACCAGCGTGACTCCCACGGCCGCTCCCACCCCGCCGACGTAGCTGGAGACGACGATGTTGGCCGCCTCGGCCAGCGCGCTGGTGTACATCGGCACTTTGGAACCGAGCGGCTCGAGCACCGGTTGGCCGAGGAGAAGCCCGCCCATCAAGGTGGCACCCTGCTCGGTGAAATGGAGCAGCCAGCGCAGCCGCGCGCCCCCGTCGACGGTGAAATGCACGGCGAAGGAGGGCCCGTCGGGCTGGAGCACCCGCGCGACCGCTCCGCGCGGCGCCACCTGCGCCCGGGGAACGTCCGCGTCCACCGAGGTGCCGAGGAGCTTGCCCAACGAGCGCGCCGCGTCGGCCGAGGCGAGCCCGGCCAGCTGGCGCAGCGCCTCCACCTGCGCGGCGGAGAGCATGAGCGGAGAGAGGACGCCGTTCTCGCTCACGCCGCCCCCTTGGCCGCGGGAGCGGGCTTCAGCGGATCGTGGATCCCGCACAGCTCGGCGAGGCCGCGCGGGTCGAGGACCAGGAGCGGCCGTCCATTGCCGAGCACGGTGATCCCCGCCAGGCCGCGGACCCGGTCCAGAGGCGGGAACAACGGCTTCAGCACCGACTCTTCCTGTCCGACCAGCCGGTCGACGGAGATCGCGAACCTCAGGCCGTCCACCTCCATCACCACGAAGGGACGCGGTCCGGGCGGTGCCAGCGAAGGCAGCCCGAACAGCTTGGCGAGGCCGTAGGCGCGGACCAGCTCGCCCATCACCACCAGCGAGCGCGCCTCGAAGCCTTCGCCTCCGCGGGCCGACAGATCGTAGTCGGTGGTGAGCAGCACGCGGTGCAGCGGGACGCCGTAGATCTCGCCGCCCACCTGCACCAGGAGCAGGTTCGCCATGCTCAGCGAGAGGGGCAGCTCGAGCACGAAGGTGGTGCCTTTCCCGGGGGTGCTGCGGATCGACACCTTGCCCCCCAGCGACTCCACCTTGCGCTGCACGGCGTCGAGTCCCACGCCGCGCCCCGACACTTCGGTGGCGTCGTCGCGGGTCGATACACCCGGGAGGAAGGCCAGCTCGTAGGCCGCGTCGTCCGACAGCGCGTCCGCCGCCTCCTTGGTCATCGCGGCGCTCTTCACCGCCTTGCGCCGCAGGGCCGCGGCGTCCATCCCGCGCCCGTCGTCCTGCACCTCCACGAACACCTTGTCCCGTTCGCGGCGCGCGGAGAGGGTGAGCTTGCCGCGGCCGGGCTTGCCGGCGCGCTTGCGGGTCTCCGGGTCTTCCAGGCCGTGGTCGGCGGCGTTGCGCACCAGGTGCGAGAGCGGATCGCCCAGCGCCTCGATCACCGTGCGGTCCAGCTCGACGTCCGCGCCCTGCACGTCCAGCTCGATGGTCTTGTTCAAGCGGTGCGCCAGATCGCGGACGGCGCGCGGCAGCCGCTCGGTGAGCGAGGAGAACGGCGTCAGCCGCGCGCTCATCACCCTCCCGTGCAGCTCGCGCGCGGTCCGGCGCAGGCGATCGATCTCCGCCTCCAGGCGGGCGGCCGCGGGCTCGGGGAGCCGCTTGGCGGCGTCGCGCAGCCGGGCGATGCCGTGCATCACGTCCGCCGCCTGGTCGAGCAGCTGATCGAGCGCCTCTGCGCGGACGCGGACGGTCGGCTCCGGCCGCAGCTCGCCGGGCTCCATCGGCGCGGGCGTCAGGCTGCGGCCGGGCATCGGGGTCTTTTCGCGCATCGCCGCCTGCGGGGGCGAGACGACCGGCACCGGCGGAGGAGGCGGCCCCTCCTCCGGCGGCCGGGCGGCGGGAGCCATGCGGACCTCGACGTGGTCCACTTCGGGCAGGGCGACCAGCGCCTCGCGCACCTCGTCGGTCGCCGTCAGCGTGGCCAGAAGCGCAGTGATCCGCGCCCCGCCTTTCTGCTGCATCAGCTGGGCCGGGGTGGGCTCCAACTCCAGGAGCGTCCCCATCGCCTTGAGCTTGCGCTGGACGATCATCGCCCGCGCGCCGGGCGCCGCGCAGGTCTTGGACAGGACGACCGCCACGTCCAGCCGCGGCAGCGACGGATCGGCGACGGGCGGCACCGGCGGGGGCGGCGCCGGGCGCGCCGCGGTGAGCGCGGGATCGGGCAGCGCCTGGGCCGCCTTCGCCAACCGATCGACCAGCGTGATGGTGCTCTCGTCCTCTTCCTTCTTGTCGAGCTTGACGATCTCCTTGACCAGCGCGTCGGTGGCGGCGAAGAGCAGGTCCACCTCCGCCCGCTCGATCTTCCCTTCCTTGCCCTTGAGCCGCGCGATCAGGTTCTCGGCGGCGTGCGCGATGTCCACGATCCGGGAGAAGCCCAGGGTGGCCGCGCTGCCCTTCACCGAATGCATGCGCCGGAAGATCGCGTCCCACAAAGGCGCCGCGGGCGGCTCCTGCTCCAGCCGCACCAGCTCCGACTGGAGCGTGGCGAGGTGCTCCGACGCCTCCGCCACGAAGAGGGTCAGGTATTTGTGGGAGGCGGACGGCACCGGCACGCTACTCGCCGAGCACCTTCTTGACCACGGCGAGCACGTCCTCCCCCCGGAACGGCTTCACGATGAAATCGGTGGCGCCGGCCTCGATCGCCTCCATCACCAGCGATTCCTGGCCGAGCGCGCTGCACATCACCACCACCGCGTTGGGATCGAGCTGCACGATCTCGCGGGTGGCGTCGATGCCGCTCTTGTAGGGCATCACGATGTCCATGGTGACCAGGTCCGGCTTCAGCTCGCGGAAGAGGTTGACCGCCTGCACGCCGTCGTCCGCTTCGCCCGCGACGGTGAACCCCGCCGCCGAGAAGATGTCGCGCAGCGTGTTCCGCATGAACAGGGCGTCGTCGACGATCAGGACGCGCTTGGGCATGTCTCAGGCCTCCACCAGGTTGTCGATGGCGCGTTGAAGGGCGTCGGCGTCGATCACCTTCACCGGGCCCTCCGCGAGTTCCACCGTGGCACACGCCGCGCCGAGAGGCTCGGGCAGCGGCTCGCCATCGCTCGGGAGCGATTCGATGCCCGCCACCTCCGACACGTACAGCCCGACGTCCCCCCGCGGACGCTGCAACATCACCACGCGCCCCTCCGGACGGGCGGGGCGCGGCTTGAGGCCCACCAGCGGCCCCAGATCCACCACGCAGGCGACGCGGCCCTGCAGGTTCATCACTCCCAGGAGCGCCGGCGGAGCGCGCGGCACCCGGGCGATGGCCGACACCTCCGTCACCCTGCGCACCGCCCAGAGCGGCAGCGCGTAGCGCTCACCGGAGTGGATGCAGATGACGGCGCGCACTGATTCGTTCACTCCAGCTTGAAGCGCGAGACTACGCTCTGTAGTTCGACGCTGATGTTGGTCAACTCCTGCGAGGCCTGGGCCATCGAGGCGGTGGTCGAGGTCTGCTCTCGCACCGCTCGCTGCACTTCGTCCAGCGAGCGGGCGTTGCCGGCGGCCACCCCGCGGATCTCCTGGAACGCGCCCACCATCTCCGCCGAGCCCTGCAGCTGCTCGCGGGCGAGCCGCGAGATGGCCTGCACCCGCTCGGACCCGGTCTGGGTGGCGTTCACGATCTCGTCCAGCGAGAGGATGATCTGGGCCAGGTCCTCGCGCCCCTGCCCCAGCTCGTCGATGCCCTCCTTCATCGCCGCCACGGCGTGCTGGCTGCGCTGGCTGATCTCGTGGGCCAAGCGGCTGATCTGCTCGGCGCTGCGCCCGGCGCTCTCCGCCAGCTTGCGCACCTCGTCGGCGACCACCGCGAATCCGCGGCCGTACTCGCCGGCCCGGGCCGCTTCGATGGCGGCGTTCAGCGCGAGCAGGTTGGTCTGCTGCGCCACCCCGGTGATGGCCACCACGATCTTGCTGATCTCCTGGGTCTTCTCGCCGAAGGCGAACACCGTCTCGCTGGCGGCCTCGATCTCGGCGAACACCTTCTTGATCTTCTCGGCCGCCAGCTGCGCGGCGGCTCCGCCGGCCTGGGCGGCGGTGGAGGTGGCGGTGGCGGTCTCCGCGGCGGCGCCGGCGGTCTTGGCGCTGGAGCCGATCGACTCGGCGATGCGGGCGATCAGCGAGCTGGCCTTCTCCACCAGTTGGAGCTGGTGCTCGGCGCCCTGGTTGATCTTCGCCATGCTGCGATCGATGTTCTCCGCCTGCGCGCTCACGTTGGCGGACGACTCCTGCATCTCGTCGGCGCTGTCGGCGACCGAACGGCTGGTGCGCTGGATGTGACCCACCAGCTCCCGGAGGTTCGCCTGCATGTTGGAGATCGCGGTGGTCAGCTCGTCCACTTCGTCGCGGCCCAACCAGTCCGTGCGCTCGGTCGCCAGCGGTTTCGAAAGGTCGCCCCGGCTGATCTCCAGCGCGCCGCGGTTCAACTGCACCACCCGGTTGGCCACCTGCTTGAGCCCGACGGCGACTGCGAGCGCGACGCCCAGCCCGACCAGCGCCCCGAACAGCGCGTGCTCCGGCGCCAGGTGCTGGCGGAACACCTCGTAGGTGAGCACTCCGGAGAGGACGCACCAGAGCGTCAGATCGCCCAGCAGGATCTTCTGGAACAGGCCCACCCGGCGCGGGCCGCGGGGCAGGGGAGGCTGGCTGCGGCGGGGGGGCAGTGCGACGGGTGCCGGCAGGGTGCGTGGAGGGACCGCCCGGAGGGGCTCGATGGCGGGCGGGGTGAGGCGGGGCGTCTCCTGCGCCGGCCGCCCTGGCTCCTGGCCTTCGGGCAGCGGGTGCTCATGTGCGGCGGGGGTCGCCATTCGCCGCCCACTCTATCCCGGCGAGCGGCAACGGCAAATGTGCGCTAGAACAAACTGCTACATGGCAGGTGGGACAACGCGCCAGATCGGCGCCCCGGGTGTGCCGGGCGCTACGGACGCCCTCGACGAGCGCGCCCGGCGGATCCTCTCGTCGATCGTGCGGGATCACATCCGCGGCGGCGAGCCGGTCGGCAGCCATGCCATCGCGGCAAGGCCCGAGGTCGACTGCTCGTCCGCCACGGTGCGGGCGGTCATGGCCGATCTGGAGGCGCTCGGCTTCCTGGAGAAGCCGCACACCAGCGCCGGCCGCGTGCCCACCGCCAGCGGGTACCGGTATTACGTCGACGTCCTCCTCCACCTCACGCCTCCCCTGCCCGCCGAGCGCGAGCTGATCGAGCGGAGCGCCCAGGACGCCGCGTCGCAAGTGGACGGCCTGATGGCCGAGGCATCGCGCATCCTCCACCGCCTGACGCGCCACGCCGGGGTGGTCGCGTCCCCCAGGCCGCAGGGTGAGCGGCTGCGGCGGATCGAGTTCCTCAAGCTGCGCGAGGGGCGCATCCTGGCCGTGCTCGTCTCGGCCTCGGGGCGGGTGCAGAACCGGCTGCTCGCCATGCCTCTGCCGCCGCCGACCGAGTCGGAGCTGGTCGGCGCCGCGAACTACCTCGACTCGCTTCTGGGCGAGCTGACGCTCGAGGAGGCGCGGGCGCGGATCGCCGTCGAGCGCGACGCCCACCGCACCGAGCTGTCGCGCCTGCGCGAGCGGGCCCTGCTGCTCGGCGCCGCCGCCGTCCAGCTGGAGCAACCCGCGCTCCACCTCGAAGGGCAGGCGAGCTTCCTGGAGGAGCCCGCGCTGGCCCAGGACCTCTCCAAGATGCGCGCGCTGTTCCGCGCCCTGGAGGAGAAGGAGCGCCTGCTGCAGGTGCTGGATCGCACCCTGGCCGCGCAGGAGCTGACCATCTTCATCGGCAAGGAGAGCGGCATCTCGGAGCCCGAGCTGTCCATCGTCGCCGCTCCCTACCGCCGGGCGGGCGAGATCGTCGGGGCGCTGGGAGTGATCGGCCCCACCCGGATGGACTACTCGCGCGTCATCCCGCTGGTCGAGTTCACTGCTCGGGCCATCGGGCTGGCGTTGGGCCCCCCCGAAGGATAGGAGGACACCGCCTTGTCCGAGCACCACAACGGCGACGGCGCACCGCCGGACGCTCCGCAGGATACGCAGCCGGCCAAGCCTCCCGAGGCCGCGGCGCAAGCGGAGCAGCCGCCCCTCACCCGCGAGGAGTTGGAGCGCAAGGCGACGCAGCTCTCGGCCATGCTGGAGGAGTCGATGAGCCGCGCGCGCGAGACCCAGGAGCGGCTCAAGGACACCCACGAGCGCCTGCTGCGGATCGCCGCGGAGTTCGACAATTTCAAGAAGCGCGCCGCCAAGGAGCGGGAGGACGCGCAGAAGTTCGGCATCGAACGGCTGCTCAAGGACTTCCTGCCGGTGGCGGACAACCTCGAGCGGGCCTTGGACCACGCCGAGGAGCACGACCTGCGCCAGGTGATCGAAGGGGTGAAGCTGGTGCAGAAGCTGCTCGAGAACACGCTCTCCAAGCACGGCGTGACCGGGTTCTCGGCGCTCGGCCAGCCTTTCGACCCGACGCTGCACGAGGCGCTCATGCAGCAGGAGTCGGACGCGCCGCCGGGCACGGTCGTGTCGGAGATGTCGCGCGGGTACAAGCTGAACGAACGGCTGGTGCGGCCCGCCGCGGTGGTGGTCGCTCGGCCCAGATCGGGCGGATCGCCCGGGCAGCCCGGGCCTGGCGGCGGCCCCCCACCCGCGGACGCCAAGTAGGTGTTTCGCCTACGTTTCCCTTTGTTGACCAGCTAGCCCGGTTCCGGTCCAATCTAGCGTTCCGCAATCAAGGGCGGTGCGCCACATGGGCAAGGTGATCGGGATCGACCTCGGGACCACGAACTCGTGCGTCGCCGTGATGGAAGGCGGCGAGCCGGTCGTCATCCCGAACTCCGAGGGCAGCCGCACCACTCCGTCGATGGTGGGCTTCACCGAGGCCGGCGAGCGGCTGGTGGGGCAGATCGCCAAGCGCCAGGCCGTCACCAACCCCGAGGCTACCGTCTTCGCGGTAAAGCGGCTCATCGGCCGGAAGTTCGACTCGGACGAAGTACGCAAGAGCATCGCCGTCTCCGCCTTCCGCATCATCGCCAGCGAGAACGGCGACGCCTGGGTGGAGCTGCGCGGCAAGCGGTACAGCCCCGCGGAGATCTCCGCGATGATCCTCGCCAAGATGAAGCAGACGGCGGAGGACTACCTGGGCGAGTCGGTCAGCGAGGCGGTGATCACCGTCCCGGCCTACTTCAACGACGGCCAGCGCCAGGCCACCAAGGACGCGGGCCGCATCGCCGGCTTGAACGTGCTCCGCATCATCAACGAGCCCACCGCGGCCGCACTCGCCTACGGCCTCGACAAGGCCGCCGCCGGTGGAGGGTCTAAAACCGGCTCGGCGCTGCGCACCTCGGGAGCGGAGAAGATCGCCGTCTACGACCTGGGCGGCGGAACCTTCGACATCTCGGTCCTCGAGCTGACCGCGGGCGTGTTCGAGGTCAAGGCGACCAACGGCGACACCTTCCTGGGCGGCGAGGACTTCGACCAGCGCATCGTCGACTACCTGGCCGGGAACTTCCAGAAGGCCCACAAGATCGACCTGCGCCGCGATCGCATGGCGCTGCAGCGGCTCAAGGAGGCCGCGGAGCGGGCCAAGCACGAGCTGAGCTCCGCCACCGAGACCGACGTGAACCTGCCCTTCGTCGCGGCGGACGCCTCCGGGCCCAAGCACCTGACGGAAACCATGACCCGCGACAAGCTCGAGGGGCTAGTCAACGAGCTGGTGCAGAGGACGGTCGAGCCGTGCAAGCTCGCTCTCAAGGATGCGGGCGTCCAGACGCGCGACATCGACCGGGTGATCCTGGTGGGCGGCATGACCCGCATGCCGCTGGTGCAGAAGGTCGTGCAGCAGTTCTTCGGCAAGGAGCCGCACAAGGGCGTGAACCCCGACGAGGTGGTCGCGGTCGGAGCGGCCATCCAGGGCGGCGTGCTCAAGGGCGAGGTGAAGGACGTCCTCTTGCTCGACGTCACTCCGCTCTCGCTGGGCGTGGAGACCTCGGGTGGCGTGAACACCCGCATCATCGAGAAGAACACCACCATTCCCTGCCGCAAGGGCCAGGTGTTCTCGACCGCGGTGGACAACCAGCCGATCGTCAACGTGCACGTCCTGCAGGGCGAGCGCGACATGGCCGCCGACAACAAGACGCTGGCCCGCTTCGAGCTGGTCGGCATCCCGCCCGCGCCCCGCGGCGTGCCGCAGATCGAGGTGGCCTTCGACATCGACGCGAACGGCATCGTGCACGTCTCGGCCAAGGACCTGGGCACCGGCAAGCAGCAGTCGATCCGGATCGTCGCGTCCAGCGGGCTGACCGAGCAGGAGATCCAGCGGATGATCGCGGAGGCGGAGTCGAACAAATCCTCCGACAAGAAGAAGAAGGAGCTCGCCGACATCAAGAACAACGCGGACGGGCTCATCTACACCACCGAGAAGGCGCTGGAGGAGTACTCGACGCTGCTCCCGGCCAAGGACATGGCGGAGATCCGCGGCGACCTCGAGGCGCTCAAGACCGTCTCGCAAACGGACGACGTGGCGAAGATCCGCGCCGATCTGGAGGGGCTCAAAGCGGTGGTCAACGGCGAAGATCTGATGAAGATCCGGTCGGGCGTACAGCGGCTCGAGGGCTCCGCGTATCGCATCGCGGACGCGCTCTACTCCACCTCCGACACCGGCGACA
>DATFTN010000323.1:0-3780 GCA_035261845.1 Myxococcales bacterium
CTCGGCGCCGCGTTCCTCAACCTCGTGTACATCGGCTACGTGTTCGCCGTGCGCATCTTCAAGACGCGCGTGGCCGAAGGCTGGATGACGCTCTCCCTGCAGAACGCCGGGATGTTCCTGCTCCTCTTCCTCATCCTGGCGGTGGTCACCGAGTACGTCGGCCGCATCCTCGACGAGACGCGCGAGCGGCCGCTGTACTACATCGCCGAGGAGGCCAACAGCTCGGTGATGGTGCCCAGCGCCGAGCGCCGCAACGTGGTGCGGGAGTCGAGGTGAGCTGGCAGGTCCCGGCGTACGAGGCGCACGAGTTCTTCCCCAGGCGCACGCGCCACTGCCTCTGCATCCCCGTGCTGGACGAAGACGGGCGCTTCCGCCGCCAGCTGGCGAAGATGCAGGGGCAGATGGACCTCGCCGACGTGGTCGTCGCGGACGGCGGGAGCACGGACGGCAGCACGGATCCGGCCGCGCTGCGCGAGGCCGGCGTGCGCGCGCTGCTGGTGAAGACGGGCCCAGGCCGGCTCGGCGCGCAGCTCCGCATGGGCCTCGCCTGGGCGCTGCAGCAGGGCTACCAGGGCGTGGTGCTGGTGGACGGGAACGACAAGGACGACACCTCGGCGCTGCCCATGTTCCTCGACGAGCTGTCGCGGGGGGCCGACTTCGTGCAGGGGTCGCGGTACCTCCCCGGTGGCGAGGGCGTCAACACGCCTGTCTTGCGCGAAGCCGGTGTGCGGCTCCTGCACGCTCCCGCCATCTCGCTCGCGGCCGGCCATTGGTACACCGACACGACCAACGGCTTCCGCGCCTACAGCGCGCGCTTCCTCCGGGACGAGCGGGTTGCGCCTTTCCGCGACGTCTTCCGCGGCTACGAGCTGCACTACTACTTGTCGATCCGGGCCGCCCGGCTCGGGTTCCGCATAGTCGAGGTGCCGGTGCGGCGCGAGTACCCGCGCGGCGAGATGCCGTCGAAGATCCGCGGGGTGCGCGGCGGCGCGGCCGTCCTGCAGGCGCTCTTTTCGGCCTGCCTGGGTAGGCTCGACCCGTGAAGAGCGCGCTCATCGGCCACACCGGCTTCGTCGGGCGGAACCTCCTCCGGCAGGTTCCCTTCGAGGTGCTGGTCAATTCGTCGAACGTGGAGGAGTTGCGCGGGCGGAGCTTCCAGCTCGTCGCCTGCGCCGGAGCGCCGGCGGAGAAGTGGAAGGCGAACCGGGATCCGGCCGCGGATCTCGCCGGCATCGAGCGGCTCCTCTCGGTGCTGCGGGAGGTGCGCGCCGATCGGTTCGTCCTCGTCTCCACGGTGGACGTGTTCGAGACGCCGGCGGGAGTAGACGAGTCGGCGCCCGCCGACGCGCGCCACGCGTACGGCCGGCACCGCCGCATGCTGGAGGAGCTGTGCGCGGAGCGATTCGGCGCCCAGGTGCTGCGGCTGCCCGGCTTGTTCGGGCCCGGGTTGAAGAAGAACGCCGTCTACGACCTCTTGCACGACAACCAGGTGGAGAAGATCCACCCGGACTCGACCTACCAGTTCTATGACGTGCGCCAGCTGTGGAGCGACGCGGGGAAGGCGAGGGCGGCCGGCATCCGGCTCCTGCACCTCGCCACCGAGCCGCTCACCATGGGCGAGATCGCGTCGCGGTGCTTCGGCCGCGACCTGCGTGCTCCGTCCGGCGCGCCGGCCCGCTACGACGTGCGCAGCCGCCACGCGGACCTGTGGGGCGGGCGGAGCGGGTATCTGCGCTCGCGCGAAGAGGTGCTTCGTGGGCTAGAGCAGTTCGTGCGCGAGGAGCAGGCATAGGTGAAGCTCGCGATGTCCGCCATCGCCTGGGAGCCGCCCGAGGACGACGCGGCGGCGGCGATCCTGCGCGAGCACGGCTTCGAGGGTGTGGAGCTGGCCCCTACGAAGATCTTCCCTCGGCCGGACGCAGCGACGGGCGCCGAAGTCTCCGCCTGCCGGCGAGCCTGGGAAGGTCGCGGCCTGCGGATCGTCGCCCTGCAAGCGTTGCTCTTCGGGCGGCCCGAGCTGACCGTCTTCGGCGATGCCCGGGAGCGCACGCATGCGTACCTGTCCGGGGTGGCCCGCCTCGGAGGCCGGCTCGGCGCGGGTGCCTTGGTCTTCGGATCCCCCCGCAACCGCGCCCGCGGCGCGCTCCCGGCCGCGGAGGCCTGGCGCTCGGCGGTCGCGTTCTTCCGCGCACTGGGATCCGCCGCGGCCGAGGCGGGCACTTGCCTTTGCATCGAGCCGAACCCGCCCCGCTACGGCGCCGATTTCATCACGACCTCGGAGGAGGCGCTCCGGCTGGTCGAGGAGGTCGCCTCGCCCGGCTTCGGCCTCCACCTGGACGCCGCTTGCGCCCTGCTGGCCGGCGAGAATCTCCCCGCCCGTCTCCGCGCCAGCGCGCACGTGCTCCGCCACGTCCACCTGAGCGAGCCCGACCTCGCGCCCGTCGGGGCCGGCGGAAGCCTCGATCTGCCCGCGATCTCCGCGGCGCTGCGCGACATCGGCTACGCCGGCTGGGTCTCGGTGGAGATGAAGCCCGGCGGCCTCGAAGCGGTCCGGACCGCTGCAGGGGTTGCGTCGTCGCTTCGCTAGACGGGCTCCCGGGAAAGCACGCCGGCCTACAGCGCCAGGAGAGGCGCGCACACCGCGTGGGCGCCCTTCTGCTTCGCGAGTTGACCGCACTGGATCAGCACCGGGGCACCGTGCACGATGGCGGTCCCGGTGTAGACAACGAATTGCGCCGATGCGTCACCCATCTCGATCGTGCGGCACTGCGTCGCCACGCCCGCGACCTTGCAAGGGCGGTCCTTGCCGGCGCCGGCTCCCGGGAGCGCCTTGATGAGCTGTTCGCGGATCATGGCCTCCATCTTTGGCAACTCGTCGGCAGACTTGACCCGCAGGTAGGCCAGGTACGCCGCCTCGCCGCACTGAATGCGGAAATGGCTCTCGTTCGCCGACAGCGTCCGGCAGCCGGGAGGCACGGGGATCGCCTGACCGAGGAACGCTGGTGCGCCGGCTGGCGGGGCGAGCGGTCCGGGCCCTTGTTCCATGACCGCCGCGAGGAGGTCCGGACAGCGTGCGACCAACTCGGGCTTTGCGAGTGGCGCACCGCAGAAGGCGAGCCGCGACCCCTTTCCAATGGACGCCCCCAGCAGGTGGCCCTGGAACGAGACCTTTCCGTCCCGGCCGGCAATCTCGAGCCTGGTGGCCTCCCATGACTTGGGGCCGGCGGTGAATGGGACCATCGAGGTCGTGGCCGGGGCCTTGATCGCGACCTTGAGGCCGGCAAGCTGGGTCTCGCGCGCCTGCGCAAGGCCGAGATCGGCATAGTCGCTGACGGAGGCCACGAGCTGCTCGCAAGTGAGCCGGACACCGTTCGCGATGGGCGAGATCGTGCAACCTTTCACCAAGTCGGGCAGCGCGGCACCCGCGGCAGCCGCCGTGGCCACGAGCGCCAGGATTGCCGGACCCATGCCACCTCCACACGGCGGATGCGCCCGCAAGGCCGCCGGGCGCCACCCGGCGAGCTGGAGTCTAGCTGAACAGCGCTTCGACGAATTCGTGGGGGTCGAAGGGCTTCAAGTCGGAGACTTTCTCGCCCACGCCGACGTAGCGGACGGGGATCTTCAGCTCGTCGCAGATGCCGATGATCACGCCGCCCTTGGCGGTGCCGTCGAGCTTGGTCAGCACGAACCCCGTGACGCCCAGCGCATCGTGGAACTGGCGGGCCTGGGCGATGGCGTTCTGGCCGGTGGTCGCGTCCACCACCAGCAGGACCTCGTGCG
>DATFTN010000324.1:0-4829 GCA_035261845.1 Myxococcales bacterium
CGGATGGCGGCGCCCGGGGCGAACAGGGGGCGGACGCGGACGCCGGGGTCTGGCTGCTGTTCGAACTCGGCGAGCAGGCCGGCGATGTAACGGCCGACCCCGGTGCGCGGGGCGGCGAGGGGAGATGCGTTGATCCCGACGGAAAGCAAGAGCGGCGATCTAGCACAGGATCGGCTGCCCCTCGTTCACGCCATCGTCGTCACCCACGCCGGCGCCGCCTGGCTTCCCGACTGCCTGCGCGCCCTCGCCGCCCAGGAGGCGCGCGCGCGGCTCGAGATCGTCGTGGTGGACAACGGATCGTCAGACGGCACGTCCCCCCTGCTCCGGACGGAGTTCCCGTCCGTGGCCGTCGTGCGCCTGGCGGAGAACCAGGGTTACGCGCGAGGAAACAACGCCGCGCTGCGGCGCGCGCTGGCCGCTGGAGCGGACTTCGCAGCCCTGGTGAACGACGACGTGGAGGTCGAGCCTTCCTGGCTGCAGGCGCTGCTCGACGCGGCCGCCGCGCATCCCGATGCGGGGCTGCTCTGCGGGACCCTTCTCTTCCGCGGAGAGGAACGGGTCAACTCCACCGGCGTCGTGCTGGATGCATTCGGGCGGGCGCGCGACCGCGACTTCGGCCTGCCGCGCGCCGAAGTCCATCGCGAGGACGGCCCGGTGCCGGGCGTCACCGGAGGCGCGGCGCTGATCCGCTGCGCGCTCCTGCGCCGGACCGGGCTCTTCGATCCGGGCTATTTCGCCTACTACGAGGACGTCGATCTCTCCTTGCGCGCGGCGCGCGACGGTTTCATCTGCTGGTACGCGAAAGGGGCCATCGCCCGCCACCGATTCGGGGCCACGGTCGGGTCCGGCTCCCCTCGGCAGCGGTTCCTCCTCGGCCGCGGACACCTCCGGACCCTCGCTTTGCACCAGCCGGCACTGCGGGCCGTCGCGCTGGTCCCGCTCACCGCCGCGTACCGGGTGGCCGTGAAGATACCGCTCGAGCTTTTGCGCGGCCGCCCCGGCCTCGCGCTGGCCGAGTTGCGCGCCGCCGTCTCGGGCACCGCCGCGGCGCTCTTGGCGCTGCCCGTGCGCCTGCGCAAGATCCCTCCCGGCGCGGACCCCTGAGGTGTTCCCGGCGTCCGAGTGCGCTCACCGTGGGTCTCCGTTGCTTTTCAGCCCCAGAACAAGTCGCGAAACGTAACGATCGTGGCATCGGTCAGATGACTGATGATGCGGCTCGCGCGGAGGTTGCTGTCGGACGGACCGAAAAACAAATTAATTTTTTTTTGCGCTGAAGCCTAGGCCATTGCCTGCCCCTACGGGGATGATGCGATGGGCGGGCCCGCGCCGAAGCTCGACCTGTTCCGGGACTCACGATTCGTGACATTCCGCGTAACTCGCTCGAGCCGAGTTTTCAGCAGCGACTCCACGGCGACGACAAATCGATGGGCGGTCTCCGTTGCTTTTCAGGGGAAGGGTCGGGCGCAGCAGCGGGCGCGGAACTCGACTCGCGCGCGAGCGGTGCTTCTTCGAATGCCGCGCGGTCGTTCGAGCAGCACGCGAGATGTAACGCAGCGCGTCCCGTCCCGGGACGGGACGCGGCGCGTCAACAGAGTAGCCGCCAACTGCGCGGTCGCTTGCTGCAGAGCCGCCGTGGCACTCAATGGCCGTTCGTGCTCCGACGCCGAATGCGCACCGATCATCTTCGAACCAGACACGTCTCGCGTGAGACGAGAAGTGATTGATGATGAGTTCCGGGACGGGCCGCAGTGCGTCAAGACCGCGAAACCACTGAAGCCTCGCTGCCCGTCTCACTAGCTATACGAGTTGGGCTTCCACTGCCGCCTCACGTCGACTCCCCACGGAAAGCAATCCCTGACGGGATCGCTGAACGTCAGCGGTAAATGATGAAAGCCGCGGTCAGAACCCAGCCGAGCAACGCGAGGAGGAGGCCTGGATGGCGCGACAGCAGGAGCGCCGGGTCGCCGCCGGACCCGTCGCGCGTGACGAGCTGCTGGTAGCGGAAGAGCGCGTAGACGACGAAGGGAAGCGTGTAGAGGAGACGGGTGGTGCCGAAATGCTCCACGGTCCGCGGCGACTGCGTGTAGAGCGCGTAGCTGACGATGGTCGCGCCGACCAGCGCCGTGAGCCAGCGGTCGACCAGCGTCACCGTGTACTGCTGCAGGGCGGCGCGGTGGCCGGCGGCGCCGTCTCCGAGCAGCGCGAGCTCGGCGCGCCGCTTGGCCAGGGCAAGGAAGAGGGCCAGGAGGAACGAGCAGCACAGGAGCCAGGGCGAGATCTCCACGCCGAGGACCGCCGCCCCCGCGGCCGCGCGCAGGACGAAGCCGAAGGCGACGATCAGCACGTCCACCAGGAAGACGCGCTTGAGCCCCGCGCTGTAGGCGAAGCTCATCAAGAGATAGGCCAGCACGATCCAGAACAACCCGCGGGAGAGCGCCGCGCTCGCCAGAAGCGCAGCGGCCGCCAGGACTGCCGAGACGGCCAACGCGGCGGCGACCGGCAGCCTGCCCGAGGCGATCGGACGCGCGCTCTTCTCCGGGTGCTGCGCGTCCTGCTCGCGGTCGGCGGCGTCGTTCGCCAGATACACCGCGCTGGCCGCCGCGCAGAAGACCGCGAAGGCGCCCAGCTCGCGCAGGACGGAGGCGCCGTCGAACAGCCGGCCGCCGAACACCAGGCCGGCGAAGACGAAGACGTTCTTGGTCCACTGGCGCGGCCGGATCGCCTCGGCCAGCGCCGCCGCCCCCGTCCGCCGCGAGATGGCCGCCGCCGGAGTCGCCACGCCCCGATCCTACGCCTGCAGGACCGGACCGGGTGCGGGGCCGCGCTCCAGCTCGCGGTAGCGCTCCCAGGCCGCGTCCGTCGCCCCGTCGAAGGCGAGTCGCCCGTGATGCAGCACGGCCGCCCGGGGGCACAGCTCGCGCGCGGTGGGCAGCGAGTGCGACACGAACACGAAGGTGACGCCCGCGGCGCGGAAGTCCTGGATCCGGCGCTTGCACTTCTCCTGGAACCGCTCGTCACCCACCGCCAGGACTTCGTCGACGATGAGGATGTCCGGCTCGACGTCCTGCGCGATGGCGAAGCCCAGCCGGGCGTACATGCCGGAGGAGTAGTTCTTCACCGGCAGGTCGATGAAGTCGCCCAGCTCGCTGAAGTCGACGATGCGCTGGAACTTGGCGGCCATCTGCTTGCGCGAGAAACCCAGCAGCGCGCCGTTCAGGTAGATGTTGTCCCGGCCGGACAGCTCCGCGTCGAAGCCCGCCCCCAGCTCGATCATGGGGCTGATCCGTCCGTGGGTCACCGCCGCGCCTTCGCTCGGTTCCAACACGCCGGCGATCGTCTTCAGCAAGGTGCTCTTGCCGGAGCCGTTGTGACCGACCAGCGCGATCGCCTCGCCGGGGGCGATCTGCAGGGAGACGTGGCGCAGCGCCCAGAACCTCTCCGCGGTGCGCAGGTGGCGGAAGCGATTGGCCACCGCCTCCTTCAGCGTGGAGACCTTCTCCCGGTAGATGCGGTACCCGATCCCGACGTCCCGCAGGATGATCTGCCCGTCGCGCATGGTCACAGGTGGTGGATGTGGCGCGGCTCGAGCCGGGTGAACACCACGAAGCCGACCACGAGCGCTCCTACTGCCCACAGGAGGGCCACGCCTGCCGTGGCCAGGGACGGCAGCCGGCCGTAGTAGACCGGGTCGCGCACCAGCGGGATCAGGTAGCTGAGCGGATTCAAGCGGAGCTCGAGGCGGAACAGCTGGAACCACCACTGCTTGTGCTCGCCCAGCTGCTTCAGGTCGTAGAGCACGGGCGACAGGTAGAGGAGCATCTGCAGCAACACTTCGGTGAGGTGCCGGACGTCGCGGAAGAAGACGGTGAACGTGGCGAAGAGCAGCGTGACGCCGGCGCAGAAGAGCGTGAGGACGAGCGCCGCGGCGGGAAGGAAGAGGAGCGCGGGCGTGAACGGTTGCCGCAACGCCGCCATCATGGCGAACAGGGGCACCAGCGAGAGCGTGAAGTTCACCAGGTTCGACCCCACCACCGAGAGGGGGAACACTGCCTGCGGCAGGCGGATCTTGCGCACCAGCTCCTGGTTGACCAGCACGCTCATCAGGCCCTGCATCAGCGCGGTGGAGAAGAAGAGCCAGGGGAGGAGCCCGGCCAGCAGGAAGAGGGCGAAGTTCGGCTGCGCGGCCGGCAGGATGGTGGTGAACACCACCGCGTACACCACCATCAAGAGCAGCGGATTGAGCATCGTCCAGAGGAGCCCCAGGGCGCTGCGCTTGTAGCGGACCTTGAGCTCGCGGACGACGAGCAGCGCAACCAGCTGCCGGAAGCGCCATACCTCGACGACGCGCGAGGGCCGGCGCGCCACGTCGGGAAGCCCGGGGAGGGGCGGGGGGGCCGCGTCCGACCGGGTCTGCTCCGCGGCCCCGATCACGCCGCCCGCTCCGCCAGGAATCGATCCAGCGCCGCGTCCAGCTCCAGCGGGACCTGCGGCCCGAGCAGACGGCGGATGCGGCTCACATCGAGCCCGCAGTGGGCGGGCCGGGGCGCTGGGAGCTTCACGGCCGACATGGCGACAGGCCGCACCAGCCCCTCGTCGGCGCCCAGCTTGCGCGCCAAGGCGCGGCAGAACTCGACCCGAGAGACGATCGAGGCACCCGCGCAGTGCCAGATCCCGCGCTGGCCGCTGCGCCACAGTCCGATGACCATCTCGGCCGCATTGTCGGCCAGCGTAGGAGAGATCACCTGGTCGTGAAAGGCGCGGACCTCCTTGCCGGCCAGGAGCTGCTCCGCGGCGCCCGTGGCGAAGGTGCGCTTCGCGCCCGGGCGGCC
>DATFTN010000325.1:0-10759 GCA_035261845.1 Myxococcales bacterium
GGACGCTAAATCTGAGCAGTGACCCGGGAAGCAAGGCCTTCACGCCTCCTTCGCGCCTGCGCGACCTCCATCGTCCTGCGCGAGACCAACTCGTAGACGAGAGCCCGTTTTCCTGGCGCTGGCCGGAGCAGGCGACCGACGCGTTGGAGATGCTCGCGCTCGCCGAGCGTTCCGCCAACGACGATGGCCACGCCTGCGTCTGGGACGTCGAGCCCTTCATTCAGCACTCTAGCGGATACCAGGGCGCGGAGCTCGCCAGTGCGAAAGCGGGCGAGGACGTCGTGGCGCTCCTGAGCGCCGATATCACAGGTGAGCGGCATGATGAGGTGCGCGCGGGCGATCGCGTACGCGCTCTCGTTGTCAGCCGTGAACACGAGCGTCCGCGAGCCCTGATGGCGATTCAGCAACGATCGAAGGGCCTGTCGCTTAGCGGAAGTGAACGCGAGAAGCTTGCGCGCCTGACGAAACGCAGAAAGGGCGCGCCATCCCTCCGCACTACGGGCCGCGGCGCGCGCGAAGTCCTGCCAACTGCCCTCCGGCACGAGGCGGCGGAATTGAACGAAGGCTCCTCGGAAGACGGACATCAACTCTTCGTAGGTCCTGCGCTCCCCATCCGTGAGATCGAGATGAAGAGTGATGGCGTCGAAGCTCGCCAGGAACCGTCCCGCGAGGTCGGAGACGGCGAGTTCGTAGACAGGCGGCCCGATCAAGTCGGCGAGCCGGGCAAGTGAAGAAACCTGTCGAGGAGGCGATGCCGTCAGCCCCAGCCGCGCGCGCGCGATCGACATCTCCAGCGCCTCGTCGCGCAACCCGGAACCGAAATGATGGGCTTCATCGATCACGAGGAAGTCGAATCGATTCCCCAGCCGGTCCATGTGCCGGTACGCGCGCTCGAAGGTGGCTACCGTCACCGGCGAAAGGTCGCGGAGGCCATCTCCAAAGCATCCGACCTTGTCGGCGTAGACGGCGCGAATCTCTCGGAGCCATTGCTCAAGGAGAACCCGAGTCGGTACCAGGCAAAGCGTGCTCAATCCGGTCTTCGCCATCGCCGCCAGGGCGACGCGCGTCTTTCCGCTCCCGGTCGGCAAAACGACGAGCCCTCGCCTCCCGCTCAGCTCCCAGGCGCAGAGAGCTGCTTCCTGATACGGCCGCAGAGCGACGGCAGACCAGTCGCCAGGCGCTGTGAGGAGACCGCGCGGGTCCTGCGATCGCGCAGGGTCCAAGAATGGAACCCCGTCCCAGAATGGGACCCCTCGTCGACTGAGATCCTTCACCACTTCGACGTACCGACGAGCGGGCGCTCGATATGCCTTTACACGGGGATCCCAGAGGAGGCCGCGCACATCGGCGAGGTCGACGTCTTGCGGCGGGTCCGGAATCAACACGGTGCCGCGATCGAACACGAGCCTCATGGAAGACGTGCTCCAGCAACAAGAATGCCAAGTTGCGCAGTAGGCGTTCTCCGAGGAACTGGAGCCTGTACCGCTTGGCTACCCGCGACTTGCACCACTTTCAGGGCGGTCGGGCTCCGCGGAGGGCGCCGCTTCGAGCTGATGATCCATCTGCGGCGCCCCGTTCGTCGCGGGAGTGACGGCATCACGGCCTCAAGGCCGAGGAGCTCAGTCGGTCTAGGAATCCGCGCAGCATCGGGCGCGCACAACGGCGCGGCGGCGTTCTCTGCCGGCAGTCCAACGAAGAAGGGACAAAGCGTCCCCGCGTCGGTTCACCGCAAAACAGCCGATCAGGACCCGATCTCGACGCCGAAACCGACCCGCGCGAAGCACGGTCTGCGATACTCAAGCGATCGCAGTGTCGAGAGGACCTGCCTGATTCTGGTGACTTGTTGGTGCCCAGGGGCGGAATCGAACCACCGACACGGGGATTTTCAGTCCCCTGCTCTACCGACTGAGCTACCTGGGCCTGCCGGGGCGCGTCTGTATGCCGCACGGGAGCGGGCCGGTCAAGGACTTCGCCCGGACCGCCCCCTGAATCAGGACTTCGGGCTACTCTAGGATCCGCCGTGAACCGATCGGTGCGCACCTTCCGGACGGTGCTGGCGGTGTTGTGCGTCGTCGCCGTCGCGCTGGTCGGCCTGCTCGACTACGTCACCGGGCCCTGGGTGTCGTTCGCGCTCTTCTACGTCCTGCCGGTGCTGGCCGCGGCGTGGTGGCTGGGGCGGGGGCCGGCGCTGGCGACGGGGATGGCGGCAGGCATCTTCTGGTTCGTGGCGGAAGCCTGGGGCCACCGGGGCGAGCCCACCCGCGCGCTTCTGTGGAACTCCATCAGCCGCCTCCTGATGCTGCTGGCGATGGGGACCATGACGGCGCGCATCCGGGGAGATCAGAGACGGCTGCGCTCGGCCAACCGGCGCCTGGCCGAGCTGCTCGGGGACGCCGAGCGGCTCGCCCGGACCGACCCGCTCACCAGCCTGGCCAACGCGCGCGCCTTCACCGAGCGGCTGCGGCAGGAAGTGGCCCGGGCGCAGCGCGAGGGGACTCCGCTGTGCCTGGGATACGTGGACGTCGACAACCTGAAGACCGTCAACGACGCCCAGGGACACGCGGCCGGGGACGAGCTCCTCCGCGAAGTGGCGCAGGCGATCCGCCAGTCGGTGCGCGCCAGCGACGTGGCGGCGCGGCTGGGCGGCGACGAGTTCGCCATCCTCTTCGTGGGGATGCGCCAGGACGCCGCGGAAGCCGCGGCCCAACGCCTGCTCGAGCGGCTGAAACAGCTCGACGGGCTGCACCCCGGTCTCCACCTGGGGGCGAGCATCGGCGTGGCCATGTACGGCGCTCCTCCGGAGACGGCCGAGGAGATGATCCGTGCGGCGGATGCGGCGATGTACGACGCCAAGCAGCGGGGCAAGGGACGCGTCGTTCTGTGGGAGGGACCTCCGAAGGAGGCGGCGGCGCCGGCGCGACACTGACCGGCGGTTTCCTCGCGCCGTGAATGTCGACGGCACCGGGGAGGTCGACTATGCTGCCCCGCCTTTTGACGTCCGAGCTGGAGGCCTAGACCGGCATGCCAATCGCTCTCTGTCTGCTGCTCGCACTCGCCGCCGCTCCCCAGCGGAGCGCACCCGTAAAGCCCGCTCCGGCCACCGCGCCCGCCAAGGCCTTCCCCTTCCCGACCGAGACGCACGTCCTCCCCAACGGGCTGCGGCTGGTGCTCATCCCCTACGACTCGCCGGGCCTGGTCGCCTACTACACGCTGATGCGGGTCGGGAGCCGCAACGAGCCCGAACCCGGCCGCTCCGGCTACGCGCACTTCTTCGAGCACATGATGTTCCGCGGGACGAAGGCGCACCCCGCCAACGACTACAACGCGACCGTCACCCGGCTGGGCCTCGACACCAACGCGTACACCGAGCTGGACCAGACCGTGTACCACCTGTACGGGCCGGCCAAGGCGCTGCCCACGATCATCGACTACGAGGCCGACCGGTTCCAGAACCTCGACTACACCGAGGCGCAGTTCAAGACCGAGGCGGGGGCCATCCTGGGCGAGTACGCGAAGAGCGCCTCGGACCCAGAGGAAAAGATGACCGAGGTGCTGCAGGACACGGCCTTCAACCGGCACACCTACAAGCACACAACCATCGGCTTCCTCGCGGACATCAAGGCCATGCCCGGCGGCTTCGAGTATTCCCGTGAGTTCTTCCGGCGCTACTACACGCCGGACAACGCGACCGTCGTGGTGGTGGGCGACTTTGACAAGGCGGACACGCTCGCGCACCTCACCAAGGCGTACTCGGGTTGGAAGGGGAAGCTCGATCCCGCGCCGATCGCGCACGAGCCGCGGCAGACTTCCAGCCGGAGGGCCTCCGTGGCGTGGAACGCGCCCACCATCCCGCGCCTGTACATGGCCTGGCACGGGCGCGGCGCCGACGACGTGCACACGGCCGCGGTGCAAAGCGTGCTGGCACCCTACCTGTTTGGCGAGGCCAGCGCCGTCTATCAGGACCTGGTGCTCAAGCGGCAGATCGTGGACAGCATCTCCCCCCAGGACGGCGTGAGCCGCGACCCGTTCCTGCTGGGCGCGCTTCTCCGGGTGAAGGACGAGAAGAACCTCCGCCCCGCCGAGCTGGTGGTGCTGCGCGAAGTGTCGAACCTGGCCCGGGGGAAGATCGACGCCTCGCGAGTCGCGGCGATCAAGTCCAACGTGCGCTATTCGATCATCGCCGCGCTCGACAAGCCCGACTCCATCGCCAACGCGCTGGTGGAGTACACCTCGCTCACCGGCGACCTCGACTACCTGAACGCGCTGGCCCGCGAGATCGACTCGGTGACGCCGGCCATGCTGCAGGAATACGCCCGGCACGGTTTCCTGGACTCGAACCGGACCACGGTGACGCTCACCACCCAGGCGGCGCGCCCGCAGCGCAAGCCCGCGGCGAAGACGGCCAAGGGAGGTGGGCGGTGAGGCGTCTCGCCTGGGCCCTCTTCGCCGCAACGCTCGCCTGCAGCCACACCGAAGACCGGGTGAAGGACGAAGGCCTCGCGGCGAAGCCCCGCTCGAAGGTCGCCGACGAGGGGACGGAGCATCCGCCGCCGGGCTCCCCGGCCGACGTGCGAACGGCGGCCGAGTCGCCGGCGACCGGCGGCGAGACGCGGGTGATCGCGCAGCCCGCCAGCCAGAAGCCGATGGTCACCATCGCGCTGCGGTTCGCGAGCGGCGCCGTGGACGATCCCAAAGGCCAGGGGGGAATCACCGCCCTGGCCGCGCGGGTGATGTCGGAAGGCGGGACGCAGTCCCTCGACGCGAGGTCCCTGATCCTCGCCTTGTTCCCCATGGCGACCTCGATCGACGCGCGCGTGGACAAGGAGCTGACCACCTTCTCCGCGACCGTCCACCGAGATAATCTCGAAAGGCTCCTCCCTATTCTCGTCGACGTGGTGGCGCACCCGCGCTGGGACCCGCGCGAGTTCGCCCGCCTGCGCGACGCCGCCGTGATCGACGTGGAGAAGCGCCTGCGCCAGGGGGACGACGAGAACCTGGGAAAGGAGGCCCTGGCGGAGCTGATCTACCGCGGCCATCCCTACGGGCGGCTCACCGAGGGCCACGCCGCGGATCTGAAGTCGCTGACGCTGGACGACGTGAAGGCGCACGCCGCCAAGGTCTTCACCGCCGACCGGCTCACGGTGGGCGTCTCCGGCGGCTACCCCCAGGGGCTGCCGGAGCGGGTGGCGGCCGCGCTTTCGGGCCTGCCCAAGGCGGGGCCGGAGCACGCGGCCATTCCCCAACAGCAGCCGCATGGGCCGCGATATCTCTTGGTCGAGAAGCCGGGCGAGGCCACCGCCATCTCCTGCGGGCTGCCCTGGGCGCTGTCGCGCAAGGACCCGGACTGGCCGGCCCTGTCCGTCGCGCGCAGCGCGTTCGGCGAGCACCGGCAGTTCAACGGACGCCTCATGCAGCGGCTCCGCGAGCAGCGCGGCCTCAACTACGGAAACTACGCGTACATCGAGCATTTCCAGCAGCAGGGCGGCAATGCCGCCACGGCCCAGCTCGGGCGGGCGCGGCACCAGCAGGACTTCACCATCTGGATCCGGCCGGTGCAGAACGAGAACCGGCTGTTCGCCCTGCGCGCGGCGATCTACCAGCTGTCGCGCACCCTGGGGGACGAGCCGTTCGCCGAGGACGAGGTGCAGCAGACCAAAGGGTTCCTCGACGGCTATCTCCTCCTCTACGACCAGACCGATGCGCGCAAGCTGGGCTACGCGCTGGACGGCGACTTCCTCGGCCAGCCAGACTTCCTGCCGAAGTGGCGCGCGGCGGTGAGCGAGATGACCGCGGCGGACGTGAACGCGGCGTGGAGGAAGTGGGTGAAGCCGGACGGGCTGGAATGCGTGCTGGTCGGCCCCGGCATGGACGAGGTGAAGCGCGCGCTGTTCTCGGACGCCGAGACCCCGATGCACTACCAGAAGGACGCACAGGGGAACGTCCCGGAGAAGCCGGCCGCGCTGCTGGAAGCGGACAAGGCCGTGAACCGCACCTCGTTCGGCGCGCACGGCGACCAGGACGTGGCGATCGTCCCGGTCGAGAAGATGTTCGAGTAGCTCCTAGTTCACCGCGTCCCTGGCCCGGCGGACCACGCGGGCCTGGGCGACGGCGCGACGAACGCGCGTCTTCTCCTGCTGCTTCCTCTCCTGGGCCATGGCCAGCCGGTGGATCTCCTGCACGTGCTCGTCGGCCACCTGGCAGGCGATCTGCGAGGTCTGGCCGTGGCGCTGCTCCAGCTCGCCGTAGACGGCCAGCTTGGATCCCTCCTCGTGGAGCTCGGATTCGAGTTGATCGAGCGTGGCGAGGATCCGCGCGGAGCGCTCCAGGGCCTCCGAGGTCCTCGGCCCGGCATCTTCCCTCGCGCACGCAGCAAGAAGCAGTGCCACCCCCAACCCCAACGCCCGGCGCCCCATGGCCCCCTCCACGTCCGGTAGGGTGGGGAGCAGCCGTCGACGCGGCAAGATGTGTGGAAAAAATTACTCACGAGTGAGCGGCGTCACGCGAGCCGATCAGGACTGGGGGATGGCCTTCAGCACGGCCTTGCCGCCCTTGATCACGACCTTGAACTCGATGTTTCGCGCTTTGTGGCGCGCCATCAGCTCGGGCACCTGGGCGCGGATGCGGCTGGCGATCGCCTCGTAGGTGAGTCCGGCAGTCGACTCGCCGGTGCGCTGACGTGCGACGAGGTAAGTGTCGTACAGCTTGCGGATCATCTGGTCCGAGAGCTGGGGCGACGACGCGGCCGCTTGGGCGGGCTTCTGGTCGCCGCGGCGCGCGTTCCGCAGCTTGGCCTTGTACACGTCGCGCTTGTAGGTGCCTTCTTCGATCTCGCGCAGGGTGCGATCCCACATCCGCTCGAAGGAGATCAGCTTCGCGAACAGCGTCTGGATGCGGAACTTGAGCGCGGTGTTCTTCACCGTGGTCGTCTTCAAGAGCCGCATCTTCTCGGAGACCTGGCGCCGCTGCGCCTCGGGCGGGCGCCGATCGATGCCCAGGAAGTACTTCTCGTAGAGCACCTGCAGGCCGATCATGGCCTCGTCGAGCTGATCGAGGTCCTCGGCGAGCTTCTCCTGCGGAAGCTGCTGGGTACCGGTCAGTGCGGGCACGCGGCGACTCTACCAAGGACGCGGCCGGGGGCGCAGGATGCGCCGAGGTGCGGGATCAGGCGGCGGCGGGCTCCACCCTCCCACCCGCGCGGCGGGCGAGGAGGAGATACAGCCCCACGCCGAGGGCGAAGATGCCCACGCTGATCAGCTCGCTGGTGGAGAGGTTCCACCAGGCGCCGCGGGCGAGCGGCCCCAGGAAATTGAACACCCGGCCGCGCTCCTCGTCGCCTCGCAAGGTCTCGATCAGGGCGCGCAGCGGGGCGTACAGGACCAGGTAGAGCGCGAGCAGCTCGCCGTGGAAGCGCTTGCGCGGGCGCCACAGCGTGAGGGCGACGAAGATGGCCAGCTCGCCGAGCGACTCGTAGAGCTGAGTGGGATGGATGGGCAGCGTGTGTGCGGCGCCGAACGGGATGGCGTGGCTCGCCAGCTGGCTCTGGTAGGCGAGCGCCTCGGGCGGAAAGCGCGCCGCCCAGGGCAGGTGGGGGTCGCACGCGGCGCCCCAGCAGCAGCCAGCCGCGAAGCATCCCAGCCGGCCGATGGCGTGGCCGATGGCGACCGAGGGGATGATGGCGTCCGCATAGGGGAAGAACGACATCCGGTGCCGGCGCATGTACCAGATCGAGACGAGCACGGCGCCGATGAAGCCGCCGTAGAAGACCAACCCGCCTTTCCAGAAGGCGAAGATGCTGCCCGGATCGTTCGCGTAGTCCTGCCAGTTCACGATGATGAACAGGACGCGCGAGCCCACCATCGCGGCGAGCAGGATCCAGAAGCACAGATCCATCACGCGCTCGCGGTCCAGGCCCGCGCGGCGCGCGGTTCGCCCGGCGAGCTGCATCGCGACCAGGAAGGCCGTCGCGACCAACAGGCCGTAGGTGTGCAGGGGAATGACCAGCGGCCGAGTCAGGTGGAGCAGGTCGTTGTTGTCAGGGTCCGCGAGCTTTCGCACCGCGAAGTAGACGACGGCCGCCGTCCCGCCTGCCCAGAGGGCGCCCGCCTGGAGGGCCTTCGTCCAGGAGTCCCCGGCTACTCGCGCCGCGCGCACCTGCCAGCCAGCGGACAGCAGCGCGAGAACGACCAGCGCCAGAGGCGCCCACCAGGGTTGCACCACGATGTTGGCGAGAACGGGGAGCATGGCCTCTTCCTAACCGGCCGTCACGCGGAAGGCTTCCCCGCGCCGTCCGCCGCCGGCTTGCGGGCGAACAGCATCTCGAGGACCAGCATCACCAGCCCGACGGTGATGGCGCTGTCGGCGATGTTGAAGGTGGGCCAGTGCAGATGTGGCCGCTGCCAGAACGGATCGTTCAAGTGCCAGTCGATGAAGTCGATCACGTATCCGCGGAGCACCCGGCAGACGGCGTTCCCCAGGGCCCCGCCGAGCACCAGCGCGAGAGCCACCTGGAGGTAGCGCTGGTGGATCTCGAGCCTGCGGTAGTAGCTGAAGATGAAGATCACTGCCGCGAGGCTGATCAAGTGGAAGAGGGGCACGCGGAACTTCTCGCCCGAGCGGGAGAGGAACCCCCAGGCGGCGCCGCGGTTCTGCGTGTACTGGAACTGCCAGAAGCTCCGCACCACCTGGACCTGGCGGCCGTCGGAGAGCCCGCGCTCGAGCAGGTCCTTCTGGGTGAGGAACGCCTTCACCTTGTCCGGGAACGTCCGCGCTCGCGCGACCTGGAAGGTGTAGGTCAGGTGCTCGACGGCGAGGTACTTGGTGACCTGATCGGCGATCAGGATCGCCCCGGAGATCAGCGCGAGCAACGTCCACTTGCCCAAGGGCCCGTTCACTCAAGCCTCCCCGGCCACCGCCCGCTTGCAACGCCGGCACAAGCACGGTTCGCCCGCCACCTCGGCCAGCGCGCGCCAGCAACGCTCGCACGACCGGTGCGGGCTCCGCCTCACCTCGGCGGACAGCGTCTCGCCGGGCTCGATCCGCACCGTCGCGGAGAGGAACAGGTCGGCGAGCTGCGCCTCGTATTTCTCCGCCACCTCGCGCAAGACGGCCGGCTCGGGCGGCAGGCGCAGGACGACGTCGGCCTCGGTGGCCTTGCCGATCTCCTTCGCCACCCGCTTCGCTTCGAGCGCCTCGTTCACCACCCGCCGGAAGCTGGCCAGGTGCCGGAACTCCTCTTCGAGCGCGTCGTCGGCGAGCGTCGGCTCGGCTGCGGGCAGGCCGGCGAGGAACACCGACCCGGGCTTCTCGCCCGGCAGGTGGTGCCACACCTCCTCGGTGGTGAAGGACGCGATGGGCGCGAGCAGCCGGCACAGATCGCGGCAGACGCGGTACAGCACCGACTGCGCCGCGCGCCGGGCCGGCCATCCCGCCGCCGAGCAGTAGGTGCGGTCCTTCAGGACGTCGAAGTAGAAGGCGGAAAGGTCTGTGGCGCTCAGGTCCACGGTGGCGTGGTAGACGCGGTGGAACTCGTACTGCTCGTAGGCGCGCACCACGCCAGCGCGGTACCGCTCCAGCCGGGACAGCGCCCAGCGGTCGATCGGCTCCAGGACCTCGAACGGCACCGCGTCCCGGGAGGGATCGAAATCGTAGAGCTGCGAGAGGCAGTAGCGCAGCGTGTTCCGGATCTTCCGGTACCCTTCGCTCAGCGTCTCCAGGATCTTCTGCGAGAGGCGCACCTCGTCGCGGTAGTCGCTCGCCGCCACCCACAGCCGGACGATCTCCGCGCCGTACTTCTTGATGGTGTGCTGCGGGTCGACGTAGTTGCCCAGCGACTTGCTCATCTTGCGCCCGTCCTCGCCTACCACGAAGCCGTGGGTGACGCAGGCGCGATACGGCGCCTCGCCGCGGTTCGCAATTGCGATGGTGAGCGAGGAATTGAACCACCCTCGGTGCTGGTCGGAGCCCTCCAGATAGAGATCGGCGGGGAAGCGCAGGTTGGGCCAACGGCCCGTGAGCACCGCCGCCCAGGAAGAGCCGGAGTCGAACCACACGTCGAGGATGTCCGTCTCCTTCTCGAACTCCACTCCCTGGCAGGAAGGGCAACGGGTGCCGCGCGGCAACAGCTCGGAGATCGACTTGTCGAACCAGGCGTCGGCTCCGTGCTGCTCGAAGATGCGCGCCACGTGCTCCATCGCGTCGGGCGAGACGAACGGCTCGCGATCCTTGGCGCAGTACGCGACCGGGATCGGCACCCCCCAGCTCCGTTGCCGGGATACGCACCAGTCGGGCCGGTTCTCCACCATGCCGCGGATGCGCTCCCTGCCCCAGGCGGGGATCCAGCCGCCGGCCTCGGCGATCCGGTCGATGGCCGCGAGAGCCGCCTTGCGGATGGTCGTCCCGCCGATGTCCACGTCCATCCCGATCCACCACTGGTCGGTGGCGCGGAAGATGACCGGCTGCTTGCAGCGCCAGCAGTGCGGGTAGCTGTGGCGGATCTCGCCCGCCAGGCCGCCTGCGTTGAGCAGCGCGCCCGCCTCGCGCAGCTTGTCGACGATCTCGGGGTTGGCGTCGAACACGTTCTTGCCCACCAGGCCGAGGTCGGCATCCGCGGTGAATCGCCCGCGCTCGTCGACCGGGGCCCAGATCGGCAGACCGTACTTCACGCCCATCTGGAAATCGTCCTCGCCGTGTCCCGGCGCGGTGTGCACCAGGCCGGTGCCCGCCTCGGTGGTGGCGTGCGAGCCCAGCACGACCCGGCCGA
>DATFTN010000326.1:0-6166 GCA_035261845.1 Myxococcales bacterium
CGACAAGATGGACGAGGCGATCATCCAGCACATCAAGCGCAAGTACAACCTGCTCATCGGCGAGCGGACGGCCGAGCTGATCAAGATGGGCATCGGCAACGCCTACCCGACCGACGAGGTGCTGACGATGGACATCAAGGGGCGCGACCTGGTCGCCGGCGTCCCGCGCACGCTCACCGTCTCCAGCGACGAGATCCGCGACGCGCTCGCCGAGCCGGTGAACGCCATCGTGGAAGCGGTCAAGGTGACCCTGGAGCGCACCCCGCCCGAGCTGGCCGGCGACATCGCCGACCGCGGCATCGTCCTCGCCGGCGGCGGGGCGCTGCTCAAGAACCTCGACGCGCTCTTGCGCGAGGAGACCGGCCTGCCCGTCTTCCTCGCCGAGGACCCCTTGAGCGCTGTCGTGATCGGCGCCGGCAAGGCACTGGAGGAGCTCGACATCCTCCGCCAGGTGTGCTCGCCCGCGTAGTTTGCAGGAGCAGGGCAGCGGCTTAGACTTGAGGCCGTGCTGCCGCAGGTCGCCAAGGAAAGGCTGGGAAAGCTGTACCTGGACGAGATCGGACGCGCGCGGCGGCGCGTGGACGGTCTGCGCTCGAAGTATCCCTCCGCGCAGCCGCAGGAAGTGGCGCAGCGGCTGATCGACGCCAAGAAGACCTGGGCCTCCACCGGCGGCGCCGTGAGCGGGCTCTTCGGGCTGGTCTCGGTGCCCGCGGACCTCGCCTTCGTCACCGCGCTGCAGCTCTCGCTGATCATGGAGATCGCCCTGGTCTTCAAGGCGAACCTCAAGTCCGACCGCGCGCGCACCGAGGTCTTCGAGGTGCTGGGCTATTCGAACGGCGCCGACACCGTCACCCTGGCGAGCCGGGCGGGCCCGAAGCTCTTCGCGCGCGTCGCCGAAATGCTGCTCACCAAGCGCGGCCTCGCTTCTCTGGGCCGGGTGCTGCCGGTCGTCGCCGCTCCGGTCAGCGCCTACTTGAACAACAAGGACATCCAGCGCGCCGGCGAAGCCGCCGTCCGTTACTACGGCACCCTCCGCCAGCTCCCGCGCCGCCCCTCCCCGGCGTAAGGACTACAGGATCACCGCGGAGACGCGGAGGACACGGAGGTTCGATTCTCGATCGCCCGATCGGGCGTGCGTCAACCGAACAAGCAGATCTGCTGCTCGCCCAGCAGGTATCTGGTCTCCACGGCTCACCTCGATTCAGGCGTACGGCGTGGGGTCGGGCACGCCCGCTTGCGCGAACCCCTGTCGCCTGATCCGGCACGAGTCGCACCGGCCGCACGCGCGCCCCGCGGAGTCGGGGTCATAACACGAATGCGTGAGCCCGTACGGAACGCGCAGGCGGGTCCCCAGTCGGATGATCTCCGCCTTGGAGAGCCGTACGAGCGGCGCGTGCACCTCGTACCGGGAGCGGCCCTCCACCGCCGCCGCGGTGGCCAGGTTGGCGAGCGCCTCGAAGGCGCGCACGAAGGCGGGCCGGCAATCGGGATAGCCCGAGTAGTCGATCGCGTTCACCCCGATGTAGATGTCTTGCGCGCCGAGCACCTCGGCGTATCCCAAGGCGAGCCCGAGCAGCACGGTGTTGCGCGCCGGAACGTAGGTGACCGGGATCCCCTGCCCCAGAGGCGCGTCCTTCGGCACCTCCAGCTCTCCGGTGAGCGCGGAGCCTCCGATCGCCCGCAGGTCCATCTCGACGAGCTTGAGCGGGACGCCGAGAGCGGCGGCGACCCGCTCCGCCGCGCGGAGCTCCTGCGCGTGCCGCTGGCCATAGCGCACCGCCAGCGCGTGCGGCGCGAAGCCTTCCTCCCGGGCGACGGCCAGACAGGTCGAGGAGTCGAGGCCGCCCGAGAAGAGGACGACCGCCGGTCTCATCGGCTGGGTGTCCCGGCCAGCGTGTAGTGCTCCGCGCAGGGAAGGTTGCAGACGCAGGGCCCGCCGTCCGGATTGGTGAGCGTCTGCAAGACCGATCCGTCGATCCCCGTCGGCTGTGGATCGAGCCCTCCTCCGTCGGGTCCGAGCGCGAAGCCGCCTGTGCCTCCTCCGAGGAACACGCCGCTGATCGTCTCGTTCACGTCGGAGAGGCAGCCGCAGAGCGTCGACGCCTGGATCAGGGGCGGCGAGGCGAAGCTGAACGTGCCGGTCGGATCGAACGGCGTCTGGCGGATGACGCTGCTGTTCCCGACCACCAGGTAGACGGTCGGCCCGGCGTCGGAGGGGCCGGCGCAGAGGATCGAATCGACCGGAGGCTGGTCGGCGGCCACGATGGAGCCGCCGTCCACCGGAGGCTGGCCGCCGTCGAGGGACCGGACGATGAGGCACTCGTCGGGCGTGTGCTTCAGGGTGAGGGTGAGCTGGAAGCTGCCCGAGGGCAGGCTTTCCGGCGGGCACCGCTGCGCCAGCGAGTCGGGACATCCGGCGGCCGCCAGCGCGAGCAGGGCGAGGAGGAGGGTTCTGCGCATGGTCAGTTGGGGAGGCTATCCTGGCGGGCCTGCGTCTCGGCAAGTTTTCCGGCGAGGTGCTGCGCGACCCGGCGCAGGCGCTCTTCCGGCGAGGACGTCTCGAGCAGCTGCTGGCGCGCCTGCGGCGACTCGATCAGCATCGCGCCGACGGCGTCCGCCAGTTGCCCGGGCATCGCGCCGCTTCCGGCCACCTGGGCGAGCGCCGTCGCGGCGGGGCCGGGATACCGGGCGCAGACCGCCAGCACCAGCTGCCGGAGCTCTTGCGCAAGGCGCGCGGAGGCGTCCGATTCCGGATCGGGGAGCCGCTCGGCGCGTACCAACCGGTAGGGCTCCGGGGACTCGAGCTCCTCCACGATCCGCGCGCGCAGCACGCCGCGGACCACGATGTTCGACCGTCCGTCGGGGAGCGGATCGACCCGGGCCAGCACGCCCGCCCCGATCACGGGCAGGACCCGCGGCTGCTGCTTGCCGTGGAGCGAGGCTTCCGCCGGAATGTTGGCCAGCGCCAGGACGCCGGACCCGGCCTGGCAATCGCGGACCATCTTGCGGTAGCGCGGCTCGAAGACGTGTAGGGGGATCAGCGCGTACGGCAGCAGCACCGCGCCCGGCAGCGGAAAGATGGGCAGCCGGTACAGCTGGCGTTCGACTCGCTGCGCGTCGTCCATGTCGGCTCGCGGCTTCAAGGCTCGCGGAGAGACTATCCGGGGTCTCGCCGAGCCGCCACAGCCGGAGGGATCACGCCGCCCGCGCCTGCCGGGCGCGCTGCTCCTTCACCCCGACCTGGATCCGCATCCCGTAGAAGGAGCGCCAGACGAAGACCAGGGCCACCGCGAAGAACACGGCGGCGAGCGTCCAGCGGGTCGCGCTCGGCAGCTCGGTGGCCAGCTCCACCGCCAGGAGGCCGAACAAGGTGCTGAACTTGATGATCGGGTTCATCGCCACGCTGGAGGTGTCCTTGAAGGGATCGCCGACCGTGTCGCCCACCACGCTGGCGGCGTGCAGCGCAGTGCCCTTCGACTTCAGCTCGACCTCCACCACCTTCTTGGCGTTGTCCCAGGCGCCGCCCGCGTCGGCCATGAAGATGGCCTGGTACAGGCCGAAGATGGCGATGGAGATGAGGTATCCGATGAAGAAGTACGACTCGAGGCAAGCGAAGGCGAGGGTGATGAAGAAGACCGTGAGGAAGATGTTCCACATCCCGCGCTGAGCGTACTGCGTGCAGATCTCCACCACTTTCTTCGAGTCGGCGATCGACGCCTTCTCGGTCCCTTCCAGCTTGATGTTGGCCTTGATGAACTCAACCGCCCGGTAGGCGCCGGTGGAAACCGCCTGGATGGAGGCGCCGGTGAACCAGTAGATGACGGCTCCGCCGGTGATGAGCCCGAGGAGGAACGGCGCGTACAAGATGCTGAGCAGCTGCATGTTCGACCGCAGCCCGTCGGTGAGCAGCATGATGATGCTGAAGATCATGGTGGTCGCGCCCACCACCGCGGTCCCGATCAAGACCGGCTTGGCGGTCGCCTTGAAGGTGTTGCCGGCGCCGTCGTTCTCCTCCAGGTACCGCTTGGCCTTCTCGAAGTCGACGTCGAACCCGAACTCCTTCTTCAGCTCCTGCTTGATGCCGGGCTGGGTCTCGATCACCGACAGCTCGAAGACGCTCTGGGCGTTGTCGGTCACCGGACCGTAGGAGTCGACCGCGATGGTCACCGGGCCCATGCCGAGGAACCCGAAGGCGATCAGCCCGAAGGCGAACACCGCCGGCGCCAGCATCAGCCCCGGGGGAAGCTGGAGAGACACCGCGTAGCCGACGCCCATCAAGCCGGCAATGGCGATGCCCATCCAGAACGCGCTGAAGTTGCCCGCGGTGAGCCCGGAGAGGACGTTCAGCGAGGCGCCACCCTCGCGCGAGGCGGTCACCACCTCGCGCACGTGGCCCGACTCGGTGGAGGTGAACACCTTGACCAGCTCGGGGATGACCGCCCCCGCCAGCGTGCCGCAAGTGATGATGAGCGACAGCTTCCACCACAGCGAGGTGTCGCCGCCCAGGTTGGGGATGAGCACGTAGCTGGCCGCGAAGGTGATCGCGATGGAGACGAAGCTGGTCAGCCACACCAGCGAGGTGAGCGGGGCCTCGAAGTTCATCCGATCGACCTCGCGATACCGGGCCCGCGCGAACACGTCGTTGACCAGGTACGACGCGACGGAGGTGACGATCATCAAGATGCGCATGGCGAAGATCCACACCAGGAGCTGCACCTGCACGGTGGGATCCTTGACGCCCAGGAGGATGAAGCTGATCAGCGCGACGCCCGTGACGCCGTAGGTCTCGAAGCCGTCCGCGGTGGGCCCCACCGAGTCGCCGGCGTTGTCGCCGGTGCAGTCCGCGATCACCCCCGGGTTGCGCGCGTCGTCCTCCTTGATGTTGAAGACGATCTTCATCAAGTCGCTGCCGATGTCGGCGATCTTGGTGAAGATGCCGCCCGCGATCCGCAGCGCGGAGGCGCCCAGCGACTCGCCGATGGCGAACCCGATGAAGCAGGAGCCAGCGTAGTCCTTGGGGACGAAGAGGAGGATGCAGAGCATCATCACCAGCTCGGTGGAGATGAGCATGGTGCCGATGCTCATGCCCGCCTTGAGCGGGATGGCGTAGGTCGGGAACGGCTTGCCGCGCAGCGCGGCGAAGGCGGTGCGCGAGTTGGCGAAGGTGTTCACCCGGATGCCGAACCAGGCCACCCCGTAGCTGCCGCCGATGCCCAGCAGGCTGAAGACGAGGATGACGATCACCTTCGAGGCGTCGAAGTGCCGCAGCCACCCGAAGTAGATCACCATGATCGCGCCGATGAACACCTCGAGGATGAGGATGAACTTGCCCTGGGTGATCAGGTACGTCTTGCAGGTCTCGTAGATCAGCTCGCTCACCTCAAGCATGGAGCGATGCACCGAGAGGGCCTTGAGCTGCCGGTAGATGATCAGGCCGAAGACGCCGCCCAGCGCGCAGACGATGAGGCCGAGGAGGAGGAGCGAGCGGCCGCTCATCCCCAGAAACTCCACGCTGCCGAGGTCCGGCAGGATCAGCCCTGACTCGTTCGCCCGCGCGGCGGCGGGGACGAGCAGGGCGAGCGCGGCGGCGAAGAGGGCCGCAAAGGCGCGCGAAGGCGACGTCTTGAAGGTCCGCATGAAGCCGATCTCCGCTCCCCCGGGGCCAAAAAGGGGCGGCGCAAGATAGGCGGATCAGGAGATCAAGTAAAGGGGCTTGCGGGCGGCTATTTCAACGCAACCTTGCGGGGCGCCTCGCCTTCCTTGGCCAGCGCGGCGAAGTTGATGTTGCCGAAACCGCTCTGGTTGCAGGCGAACATGATGCGCTTGATCACCTTGAAGGAAATCTTGCGGTCGGCCTGCACGTTCACCAGGCCCCGGAAGGGGTGCTCCACGTCCTCCGCGTGGATGGTCTCGTAGCGCCGGCGCTCGTCGCGGAGCGCGTCCTCCAGCTCGGGCACGCCCAGCACGTCTCCCTTGAGCAGCTCGTCGGTCGAGGCCACCTGATGGCCGTCGAAGGTCACCGCGTCCCCGGATACGGAGATGACCGGCGCCCGCTCCAGCTGCGCCCCATGGTAGGCGTCGGGCAGCTTGATGTCCTTGCTCATGTAGAGGACCTCTCCGTTGGCGGAGAAGTTCATGAGCAGGAAGATGACGATGATGGTGAACA
>DATFTN010000327.1:0-13679 GCA_035261845.1 Myxococcales bacterium
TAGGAGAGGAACGGCAGCGCCATTCCCTTGGTGGGCAAGAGCGACAGCGCCATGCCCGCGTTGACGAGCGCTTCCAGCGCCAGGAGCAGCGTCAGGCCCAGCGCCAGGTAGCAGCCGAACGCGTCGGGAGCCGCGTGCGCGGCCTTCAGGCCGCGGAAGACGAGCGCCGCGAAGAGCAGCAGCACCGCCGAGACCCCCACGAAGCCCAGCTCCTCGCCGACGATGCTCAGGATGAAGTCGGTGTGCGCGGCGGGGAGGAAGAAGAGCTTCTGGTGGCTGCCGCCCAGCCCCACGCCGGCGGTCCCTCCGGCGCCGAAGGCGAGCAGCGACTCCACCGCCTGGTAGCCGTGCCCGCGGGGATCGGCCCAGGGATCGAGGAAGGCGAGCACCCGCCGCAGCCGGTAGGGCGAATGCCAGACCAGGAAGGCAGCGATGGGCGCGCCCAGCATGACTCCCGAGGCGAGCCAGGTGATCCGCGCCCCCGCGACGAAGAGGAGCGCGAAGGTGAGGCCGGCGATCACCACGGTGGTGCCGAAGTCGGGCTCCAGCAGGAGCAACGAGGCCGCGATGCCCAGCACCACCAGGTGCGGAAGGAGCCCGGCGGAGAAGGCCCGGATCTTTTCCTGCCGGCGAGAAAGGGAGCGGGCGAGCCACAGCACCAGGGCGAGCTTGACCAGCTCGCTGGGCTGGAACTGGATTGGACCGAGGGCCAGCCAGCGGCGCGCTCCGCCCGCCGCGCGGCCCAGCCCGGGCACGTGCACCAGCGCGAGCAGGACCAGCGAAAGCAAGAGGAGGGGCGCCGCCAGCTTCTCCAGTCGCCGGTACCCGATGCGCAGCGCGAGGAGCAGCGCGAGAAGCCCCAGAGCCGCGCCGGCGAGCTGGCGCTTGAAGAACCAGAGGCCGTCTCCCAGCCGCGCTCCGGCGTAGACGGCGGAGGCGCTGTAGACCATCACCACGCCCAGCATGGTGAGCAGCAGCACCGCGCCCAAAAGCACGGGGTCATAGCGAGGCACGCGCGGCGCGTCGCGGGCGTGAGAGACCCGGATTGCCGCCGGAGCGCTCACGAGAGCCCCCGCACCAGGGCCTTGAACTGCTCGCCCCGGTCCTCGAAGTTGCGGAACTGGTCGTAGCTGGCGCAGGCCGGCGAAAGCAGCACCGTGTCCCCGGCGCGCGCGAGCTTGCGCGCCTCGGCCACCGCGGTGCGCAAGTCGCCGCAGGCGACGACCGGGGCCAGATCGCCCAGCTCCTGCGCGATGCGGGGCGCGTCCTCCCCGAGGGTGAGCAAGGCCCGCACGCGATCCGGGAAGAGCGCCCGGAGCGGCCGGTACGGCGCCCCCTTCCCCCGCCCGCCCATGATGAGGAGGACCCCGCGGTCGAAGGCGGAGAGGGACTTCTCCACGCTGTCCACGTTGGTGCCCTTGGAGTCGTTCACCCACTCGACGCCGTCCAGGGTGCGGACCGGCTCCAGCCGGTGCGGCAGCCCGGGATAGGTGTCGAGCCCCTGCTGCAGGGCGGGCGGCGGCGCGCCCAGGTGCCGCGCCAGGAGCAGCGCCGCCAGCGCGTTCTCCGCATTGTGGGTCCCTCGCAGGGTGGGAGCGCGCAGATGGTACTCGGCGCCGTCGACCGCGAGCACACCCTTCGCGCGCACGAACCCCGCTGCATCGGCATTCCGGCCCCGCGGATCGAACCCTCGCCGCCGGACCCCCGCCGGAGTGCGCATGGCGGCAACGCGCGGGTCCGCCAGGTTGAGCACGGCCGAGTCGCCGGCCTTCTGGTTCGCGAAGATGCGCTCCTTCGCCGCGGCGTACGCCTCCAGCGAAGGGTATCGATCCAGGTGGTCCGGAGTGACGTTCAGCGCGGCCGCGGCCGCGCAGCGCAAGGAGGCGATTCCCTCCAGCTGGTACGAGGACAGCTCGCAGACGGTCGCGTCCAGCTTCCCGCCCAAAAGGACGCGGTTGGACAGCGCGTCGCCCAGGTTGCCTCCCGCGAACACCTTCTTGCCGGCGGCCCGGAGCAGGTGGGCCGTCAGGGCGGTAGTGGTGCTCTTCCCGTTGGTGCCGGTGACGCCGACGATCGGCTCCTCGACGAACCGGGCAGCCAGCTCGACTTCTCCGATCACCTCCGCGCCGCGGGACCGCGCCCCGGCGATGGCCGGGGTGGACAGCGGCACTCCGGGGCTCACCACCACCAGGTCGCGCCCGCGGAACGCCTCCTCGCGCACTCCGCCCAGGTGCCGCTCTTGGGGGACGCCCTCGAGCTGTCGCAGCGAATCGGCCAGCTCGCCTTCGTCCTTGTCGTCGGCGACCGCCACGCGCGCGCCCCGGGCCGCGAGCAGGCGCGCGGCGGCCACGCCGCTCTTGCCGAGCCCGACGACCAGCGCGCTGCGTCCGAGGAGCTGCATCGCTACCTCAGCTTGATGGAGAGGAGGCCGACCAGCGCCAGCATGATCGAGACGATCCAGAAGCGGACGATGATCTTCGGCTCCGCCCATCCTTGCAGCTCGAAGTGGTGGTGCAGCGGAGCCATGCGGAAGATGCGCCGTCCGGTCCGCTTGAACCAGAAGACCTGCAGCATGACCGAGAGCGCCTCGACGAAGAAGACGCCGTGGATGATGGCGCTGTCCACCTCGTTCTTGGTGAGCACCGCCAGGGCGCCCAGGCCGCCGCCGATGGCCAGGGCCCCCACGTCGCCCATGAACACGCTGGCCGGATACGTGTTGAACCAGAGGAAGCTGATCCCCGCCCCGGCCATCGCCGCGCAGAACACGGCCAGCTCGCTGGCCCCCTCGATGTGGGGGATGAGCAGGTAGTCGGCGATGTTGAATCCCTTGATCACCAGGCCGGCGAGGTACGCGAGCACCAGGAAGGTGAGCGCGCTGACGATGGTGGGGCCGATGGCGAGCCCGTCCAGCCCGTCGGTCAGGTTGACCGCGTTGCTGGTGCCCACGATGACGACGAACGCGAACGGCAGGTACAGCCACCAGGGCAGGACCGGGCTGAACGTGCGCACCTTGATGAAGGGGATCGACAGCCGCGTGTCCAGGAGCAGGCGGGGGTGGAGGAGCCCGCCGCTCCAGTCGACGAACAGCACCGCGATCACCGCCATGAAGATCACCGTCTGCCAGAAGAGCTTCTTCCGGCCCGCCAGGCCCTTCGAGTTGCGCTTGGTGAGCTTCAGCCAGTCGTCGGTGAACCCGATCAGGCCGTAGCCCAGGGTGAACACCAGCGCGGCCCACACCAGCCGGTTGGTCAGATCGGCGAACAGCAGCGTCCCGACCAGGAGGGCCCAGAGGATCAGCCCCCCGCCCATCGAAGGAGTGCCGCTCTTCTTCTGATGTGCCGCGGGAGTGTCCTCGCGCACGTTCGATGCGCCGTACTGCTTGACGCGCATCGCCTCGATGTAGCTGGGGCCGAGCAAGAGGCCCACCAGGAGCGAGACGAGCCCCGCCATGATCATGCGGAAGGAGGGGTACCGCAGGACGTTGAAGGCGGCGATGCGATCCGCGAAGGGATAGAGGAGCAGGTAGAGCATCAGTGCGCTCCCTGCTCCGGGGGCGCGCCCGCGAGAGGATCGCTGATGCGCTCCATCTTCATCCCTCGCGATCCCTTCACCAGGATCACGTCCTCCGGCCGCGCATGGCGGCGCACGATCTCCACCGCTTGTGCGGGCTCCTCGGCGTACTCGACGTGGTCGGGAGCGATCCCCGCTTCCGTCGCTCCTTCGCCGATGGCGCGCGCCCGCTGGCCGAAGCAGACCAGCAAGGCGAGGCCGGCGCCTGCGGCGAAACGCCCCACGTCCCGGTGCAGGTCCAGCTCGGTGGGGCCCAGCTCCAGCATGTCGCCCAGCACGGCGATGGCGCGCCCCTTGCCGCGGACCAGGTGCATCAACGTCAGCAGGGCGGCCTTGGTGCTCTGGGGGTTGGCGTTGTAGCAGTCGTCGATCAACATCCCGCCGCCCTGCAGCCAGACCGGGCGCATCCGCCGCCCGGTCGTGCGGGCATTGCCCAGGCCGCGGACGATCTTTTCGGGGTCGAGCCCCAGGGCGAATCCCACCGCCGCGGCCGCGACGGCGTTGTAGCCGTTGTGCGTGCCGATCAGCTGCAGCTCGGCCCTGCGCGTCTTGCCGTCGGGGAAGGCCAGCTCGACGCGAAGCCCCGGGCCGCCGTGGTGCGCGGAGATGAGATGGACGTCGGCGGCGTCCGACGCGCCGAAGGAGATCAGGCGGCGGTGGGAGAGGCGCGCCTGCTGGAGCACGCGCGGGTCGTCCGCGTTGGCGATCGCCGTGGCGCCCTCGCGCAGGGCGTGGAACAGCTCGCCCTTGGCATACGCCACGCCGTCCAGCGAACCGGTCCCCTCCAGGTGCACCGGGCCCACGTTGGTGACCAGCCCCACGTCGGGATCGATCCAGCCGGCGAGGCGCGCGATCTCGCCCAGGTGGTTCATGCCCGCTTCGACGACCGCGTGCTTGTGCTCGGGCGAGAGGCGCAGCAGGGTGAGCGGCACCCCCACCTCGTTGTTCAGGTTCCCCTCCGTCTTGAGGGCCGGTCCCGAGGTCTCCAGCACCGCCGCGACCAGCTCCTTGGTGGAGGTCTTGCCGGTCGAGCCGGTGACGCACACGACGCGCAGGGAACGGAGGCTCTCGCGCCAGGCGTGCGCCAGGCCGCCCAGGGCGCGCCCCGTGTCCGCGGCGGCGAGCACCGCGGGCGCAAGGCCCTGCGCCGCGAGCTCCTCGCGGACGCGCGCCGCCGCAGCCGCCGGAACCAGCACGCCCGCCGCTCCCGCCCGCGCCGCGTCCGCGGCGAATCGGCTGCCGTCGTGGCGCTCTCCGACCAGCGCGACGAACAGCGCGCCTCGGACAGGGTTGCGCGAATCGGTGAACGCTCCTTCGAACGGCTGCTCCGGAGAGCCCGACAGGAGCTGCGCGCCCGCTGCCCACGCCGCCTGGCCGGCGCTGAACCGGGCGCTCACCGCAGCGCCTCCAGCGCGCGGCGCGCTTCCACCCGATCGTCGAAGCTGCGCTTCTCGGTCCCGACGATCTGGTAGTCCTCGTGCCCCTTGCCCGCGATCACCACCGCGTCGCCGGGCCGGGCGCAGCGCAGCGCCAGCTCGATCGCCGCCGACCGGTCGGGGATGACGCAGTAGCCGTCGCGCCCGGCGCGGGCGTCCGAGATCCCCATCTTGCGCTTGTGCTTGGAGAGGCCCGGCTCGATGTCCGCCAGGATCGTCAGTGGATCCTCGGTCCGCGGATTGTCGCTGGTCGCGACCACCAGGTCCGCGCGCCGGGCCGCCGCCTGGCCCATCAGCGGCCGCTTGCCGCGGTCGCGGTCGCCGCCGCACCCGAACACGCACAGGACGCGCGCCTTGCCGCCGGCGGCCGCGCGGACGGCATCGAGGACGCGGGCAAGCGCGTCGTCGGTGTGCGCGTAGTCGACCAGCACCACCCGCCCGCCCGGATCGGGGACGCGCTCCAGGCGCCCGGGAGCGCCGCGCGCCAGGGAGGCGGCGGCGGCCAGCTCCTCCATCGGCATGCCAAGCCCGAGCAAGAGCCCGAGCGCGGCGAGCAGGTTCTCGGCGTTGTGCGCGCCGATCAGCGGGCTCTCGATCCGCGCCTCGCCGAATCCGCCGCGCAGATCGAAGCGGATCCCTTCCAGGTCGCTCGACAGCCCGCGGGCCTCGAGGCGCGCTCCAGCGGCTCCCCGGGTGGTGAACCCGATCGAGCCCGGCCGCTCGCGGGCGAGCTCGGCGAGCCGCGCGTCGTCGAGGTTCAGCACCGCGGGCGCTCCAGCGGGGAGCAGCTCGCGGAACAGCCGCGCCTTGGCCTCGAAGTAGGCCTCCAGGGTGCCGTGGTAGTCGAGGTGGTCGCGGGTCAAGTTGGTGAAGGCGGCCGCCGCGAAGGTGCAGCCGGCGACGCGCTCCTGGGCCAGGGCGTGGCTCGACACCTCCATGGAGACGAGCTGCGCTCCCGCCTTGGCGATTCGCACGAGCAGCTCTTGCAGCTCGTGGGACTCGGGAGTGGTGTGGGTGGCGGCGGCGCTCCCGCCAGGCCAGCGGGACTCCACGGTCCCGATCAGGCCGGTGCGCAGGCCCAGAGCGGCAGCGATCTGCTCGACCAGATAGGCGGTGGTCGTCTTCCCATTGGTTCCGGTCACCCCGATCAGCCGCATCTGCTTCGACGGCTCGCCGTGGAACCGCGACGCCGCCTGGGAAAACGCGCGCCGCGGGTCGCGCGCCACCACCAGCGCCGCAGGCGCGACGTCGAGCTCGCGATCGCTCAGGACCGCGGCCGCCCCGCCCAGCACCGCCTGGGGCGCGAAATCGGCGCCGTCCGCGAGGACGCCTTTGAGCGCCGCGAACAGCGCACCCGGACCTACTTTTCGCGAATCGACCGCCAGAGAGCGCACGTCGACCTTTTCCGCGCGCGGCGGCAAGCGGACGTCGATGCCTGTAAAGAGCTCAGGAAGCCTCACGTAGAGCTCCATGGTGTACTTCGCTCATCCCGACGGCGCCAGCGTGACGCGCACGCGTGCACCGCGTTTGACAATCGCGCCCGGCCGCGGCGACTGGGCGATCGTCCGCCCACTCCCCCGCAGCTCCGGCTCGAGCGCGGCCTCCGCGAGCTTGCGCACGGCGGACCGCGCCGGGAGCCCGGTCAGGTCCGGGACGACGGACCGCTTCGCCTGGCGGCTGGCGGCGGCCGGCGGGCGGATCTCCGGGTCCGCCTCCGCATCGGCCTCGGTCGGCTGCTCATCCTCCTGCGGCGGCGCGATCGACGCCAGCTCCACTTCCTCGCGCGCGCTGTCGGGAGCGACGCCGATCTGGCGCAGCGCTTCCGCCGCGATCGCGCTCCATGCCGGCGCGGCCACCGAGCCGCCGAACACGTCGCCCTCGGGTTCGTCCACCGCGACCAGGATGGCCAGCTTCGGGTCGTCCGCCGGCAAGAAGCCGAGGAAGCTCGCCAGCCGCTTCTCGCCGTAGCCGCCGCGGATCAGGTCCACCTTCTGCGCCGTGCCAGTCTTGCCTGCGACGCGGAAGCCGCTCACGCGCGCCTTCAGGCCCGTGCCCTTCTCGACCACCTCCTCCAGCATCGCGGCAATCTCGCGCGCGGTCGCTGGCTTGATCACCCGCCGCACTTCCTCGCGCTGGCGCTGCAGCAGCACCTTGCCGTCCGGCGCGACCACCTTGGAGACGATGAACGGCCGGAGCAGGAGACCGCCGTTCGCGATGGCCGCCATCGCCATCACCGTCTGCAGGCCGGTAGCGGAGAGTCCCTGGCCGAAGGAGACGGTGTCCACGGCGATGTTGGGCATGCGGGCCGGATCGGGCATCGCCCCTTTCGCCTCGCCGGGGAGGCCGACCGCGGTTCGCTCGCCGAATCCGAAGGCGCGGAGCGCGGCGACCAGCCGCTGCTTTCCCAGCGATTCGCCGATCTTCGCCGCGCAGATGTTGGACGATTCGCGCAGCACCGCCGCGGGCGTCGCCCACCCCACCTTGTGCGTGTCGTGCAGGACGTGGCCGTTGCGCTCCCAGCTGCCGTTTTCGCAGTAGAGGGGCTTTGCGGGATCGAGCACCCGGGCGTCCAGGGCCGCCGCCACCACGAAGCTCTTGATGGTCGATCCCGGCTCCAGCTGGTGCTGGACGGCGCGGTTGCGCCACACGGCCGGGTCCCGGCCGGGCTTGTTGGCGTCGAACGCCGGGTTCGAGGCCAGCGCCAGGACGGCGCCGCTCTGCACGTCGACCACCGCCGCCCACCCGGCGGTCGCGCGCGAAGAAGCGACCGCCCGCGACAGCTCGCGCTCGGCGGCCAGCTGGATGGCCGAGTCGAGGGTCAGGGTGACGGTGGCGCCGGTCAGGTCGGCCGTATCCGGCGCTCCCTGCGCCAGCACCGTGGCCCCGCGCGCGTCGCGAACGGCCTGGACGGAGACGGGCTTTCCCTTCAGCGAGGCGTCCAGCTCGCGCTCGAGCCCTTCCTGCCCGCCCTCCTCTCCCACGAAGCCGAGCACGTGGCCGGCCAGCGCCCGCTGCGGATAGAAGCGCTTCGGCTCCTTCACCAGCTCCACCCCGTCGAGTCCCAGCCCGGCGACGCGCGCCGCGGCGTCCTCGTCCACCCGGCGCTTGAGCCACACGAACCGCTTCTCCCCGGCGAGCCGGGCGAGCACCTTCGCGCGGTCCGTGCGCAGCGCGCGGGCGAGCAGGTCGGCCGCGATGCTGCGCTCCCGCCGGGTGGTGAAGGCCGCCGGGTCGGCGAAGATCGAGTCCACGTCCTGGGTGACGGCCAGCTTCGCTCCCCGCCGGTCGGTGATCAGGCCCCGCCGGGGAGCCCATTCGATCTCGCGGCGGGTCTGGTCGCGTGCGAGCCGCGACAGCCGCCCCCGATCGAGGAGCTGGACCTTGGCCGCGCGGGCCAGGACCACGCCGAAGCAGAGCAGCAGCACCGCGCCCACCAGCGCCGCGCGCAGCCGCACCCACCGGCCGGCGTTTCCCCTGGCGCTGCGCCCCAATTGGTGCACCGCCGCCTCCTACTTGGACGCGATCGTCGAGGCGCTCGAACGCAGCGCGCCGTGGACCAGCACGATCACCCGATCCGCCGGGGGAGGCCCCATGCCGAGCCGGGCGCGGGCCAGCTCCTCGATCCGCTGCGCGCTGCCCAGCCGCGCGGCGGCGAGCTGCAGCCGCTCGTGGTCGCGCACCAGCTGCTGGCGCTCGGCGGAAAGGCGCGAGAGGCGGTAGCCCTGCTCGGTCACCCGCGTGCGCACCCAGATCTGCAGCAGGGCCGCGGCGGCGAGCAGCGCGCAGGCCAGCGTCGCTGCGCCGACCTGGCGCGCTCCGCAGGCGGCGCGGCCTTTGCGAGACGATTTGCTCCGGGCGCCGCGGCTCATGCTAGCCTCTCCACCGCGCGCAGGCGGGCGCTGCGCGAGCGCGGATTCTCCCGCTGCTCCGACTCGCTCGTCTGCACCGCTTTGCGGGTCAGGACCTTCCACTGCGCCACCCGCCCGCAAGCGCACACCGGCAGGCGGGGCGGGCAGATGCAGCCGGTCGCCAGCCGCGCGAAACCCTGTTTCACGATGCGGTCCTCCAGGGAGTGGAAGCTGATGGCCGCCGCGCGCCCGCCGCGCGCCACCAGCCGCGGAAGGTCGCCGACGAAGTCGGACAGGGCGCCCAGCTCGTCGTTGACGGCGATGCGCAGGGCCTGGAAGGTGCGCGTCGCCGGGTGGCGGTCCTTGGGCCACGCCTTGCGGGGGATCGACCGCGCGACCACGTCCGCGAGCTGCACGGTGTCCTCCAGCTTCCCCTCGCGGCGTGCCCGGTGGATGGCGCGGGCGATGGGACGCGCGAATCGCTCCTCGCCCAGCGTGGCCAGGATGCGCGCCAGCGCCTTCTCGTCCCACCGCGCGAGGAGCGCCGAGAGCGGCTCCCCGCGGGTCGGGTCCATGCGCATGTCCAAGGGACCCGCGACGCGGAAGGAAAACCCCCGTCCCGGATCGTCCACCTGCGGGCTGGAGACGCCCAGATCGACGAGCGCGCCGTCCACCTCGCCCACCCCGAGGCGATCGAGGACGGAACGGGCGTCGCGAAAGTTGGCCTGCTCGGCGACGAACCGCTCGCCCCGGGCGCCCAGCCGCGCGCGCGCGGCGTCGAGAGCGGCCGGATCTCGATCGAGGCCGATCACCCGCGCGCCCGCCTCGAGCAGCGCCTCGGCGTGCCCGCCGCCGCCCAGGGTCCCGTCGAGGAACACCTTTCCCGGGGCCGGCGCGAGCAGGTCCACCGTCTCGCGACGCAGCACGGTCCGATGCTCGAAGGGGTGCACGGAAGGCTCTCCACTGGGCGGGGTTCCTAGTCCTGCCTCCGGCGCGCCGATCCAGAACGCGCCACTGCGACGTCGGCGAAGGCCTCGTCCGGGGTCCGGCACAAGAGCAGCTCGGCGCCGCCCGTCGCCTTGAGGATGTTCGCGACATAGGGGTTGCGCACCGCCACCGCCAGATCTCCGCCGCGCGCTCGAAGCTCGCAGCGCCGCGCCACCAGGTCCGCGACGCCCGCGTAGTCGAGATGGGTGACCTCGCGCAGGTCGAGCACGATGCGGCCCGCCTCGAGCGCGGCCCGGCCGATGGTGTAGTCGATGGCCCAGAGGGCATCCCGATCCAGCTCGCCCCGGACTGCCACGGTCGCCCGCGTCTCCTCCCACCGCGCGCCGGCGGGCCGCGGACCCGGCGCGGGCGAAAGCGCCAGCACCGCCGCGCCTTCCACCCTGCGCGATCGCGGCGCCTCCCGCTGTGCGACTCCCCGGATGCGCGTCCGTTCGCTCATCGTCGTCTCTCCTAGAGAAGCTGGTGCAGTCGGGCTGCGAGCTGCGCCTGGGCCTCGGGTGTGCGCGCCGCCTTCTGCGTTTCGAGCCAGCGGGCGGGCGACCAGATTTCGATGCGCTCCACCGTCCCCGCCCAGGTGACCTCGTCGGTGAGCCCGGCGTGCTCGCGGAGCGGCGGCGGGATCAGGATCCGGCCCACTTTGTCGACCGGGCATTCCTGCGCGGGCGCGACGAAGCTGCGCACCAGCAGGCGCACCGACGGATCGAACTGGGAGAGCGCGGCGACCTTCTGCGTGAAGGCGGTCCACTGGGCGGGCGCGTACGCCTGCAGGCAGGCGTCGAACAGGTCGGTGGTCACGAACAACTTGTTTGCCCGCTGTGCCGCGAGCACCTCGCGAAAGTGCGAGGGGAGGCTGGTCCGCCCCTTGGCGTCGATCTGGTGCTGGTAGACGCCGGTGAACGACACGACCCGTGGCCCCTCGATCCGCGGTGGGGACTTTCACTCCATTCCTTCCCACTTTGATCCACCGCATGCGCAGACTCGACGATGGGGCCTGAGCTGTCAAGCAAGCGCTCCCCTGAACTTGCGAGCAGCGCGACCGGTAGGGTCCGGACGAGACCCAGGCCCCGCTGGTCGCGGCCTCCGGGTGGTCGTGTGTCGGGAAAACGGCGGACGTACTATGGCGGCATGGCCGATGCGGCCCTGAGGGACTTCCTCGCCAAGACGTCTTTCTTCGGCGGGCTGGCCGGGACGCCGGTGTTCGACCGGCTCGCCGACATGCTGCGCGAGCGGGAAGTGAAGAAGGGAGAAGTGATCCTCAGGGAAGGAGACACCGGCAACTCGATGTACATCGTCGAGTCCGGGGCCCTCTACGCCACCCGCCGGTGCGAGGACGGAAGCGACGTCCGGATGCTGCTGTTCCGGCCCGGCGATTTCGTCGGGGTGACGACGCTGATCGAGATGGAGCCGCGGCCGTTCACCATCACCGCGGAGAAGGACAGCAAGCTCCTGGAGCTGGACAGCAAGGACCTCTACCAGCTCTACAAGCAGGACCTGAAGGCGTACGTGCTGGTCCTGCAGAACATCAACCGCGAGCTGGTCCGCCGCCTGCGCAAGGCAGGCGCCCGCATCGCGTATCTCACGCGCATGGCCGGGCTGGACCACGCCCCCGAGCACCACTGAGAATCACCCCAGGATCGACTCGACCACGGTGCGCGCGATGGGGTGGTACGTGGCGCGCGTCTCCTCGTAGATCTCCCTCGCCAGGGCGCGGGTCTGCGGGCGGCGGGCCAGCTCGGTGTAGACCGGGCGCAGGTACTTCATCCGGCCGGTCTCGCGGAGCAGCCAGCGCGCCGCTTCGCGCCCGGCCTCGACCCCTGCGCGCAGCTGGACGAGCACGAAGGCGTGCCGCAGCTCCAGGCTGCGGCGGCGCGAGAGGCCGAGCAGCGCGTCGAGCTGCCCGCACACGTCGGCGGACAGCTCCGGCACGGACTGCAGGAAGACGAGCAGCTCGGTGGGCTGCAGGCGGACCGCCGCATTCTCGTCCGGGAGCACTCCCTCCCCCGCCCGCCGGGCCATCTCGCGCAGCTCGTCCAGGCGGCGGGACCGGGGCTGCGGCGCGTCCGGCGGCAATCCGGGACCGTCGATCCAGCGGTCCGCGCCAGCCTTCGAGGACATTCCGGGCAGCCGCTGGTCGAGGAAGCGCAGGAAGTCGTCGGTGGTGATCGACTGGAAGCGGAACCGGTCCAAGTAGGCGCGCAGGAAGAGGTCCCAGCGGTCGCGGCCGGCCAGCTCCTCCAACCGGCGCAGGAACAGGTACCCTTTTTCGTACGGAACCGTGGAGTACGCCTCGTCCGGATCCACGCCCTGCATGTCGGTGCGCAGCCTGGTCAGCTCGGGCCGCTTGGCGAACCGCCGCAGCGACACTTCCAACTCGTGCAGCCCGACCGCGGCGTGCAGCTCGGCCGCCTCCGCGCCCTCCAGCGCCTCGAGGATGCGGCGCTCGGCGTAGACGGTGAACCCCTCGTTCAGCCAGAAATGCTCGAGGGTGGCGTTGGAGACGAGGTTGCCGGTCCAGGCGTGGGCCAGCTCGTGGGCGATCACGTTGACCAGGGACCGATCCCCCGCCAGGAGCGACGGCGTGGCGAAGGTGAGCCGCGGGTTCTCCATGCCGCCGAAGGGGAACGAGGGCGGCATCACCAGCACGTCGTAGCGCTCCCACTCGTAGGGACCGAAGAGGACCTCGGCGACTTGCAGCATGGTCTCGACGCCGTCCAGCTCCCACGCCGCCGCGTCGACCACGCTGCGCTCCGCCCACACCGCCGATCGGGTGGAAAGCTGCCGGGGGGACAGATCGCCCACCGCGAAGGCGAGCAGGTAGGGGGGAACGGGCTGGGGCATCTCGAACAGGTCCACCACCTCGCCCTCGCCACCCGCCTCGCGGCCGAGGGGAGCCGCCGCCATCAGCGCGCGCAGGTGCTCCGGGACGGTGAAGCGGGCACCGGCGCGGATCCGGATGCGCGCGGTGTCCTGCAGGGGTGCCAAGGACCGGGCGTGGATCGGCTGGCATTGACTGTAGAGGTACGGGTGTCGCCCGCCCGCCGTCTGCGAGGGCGCCAGCCACTGCAGCGCGGACGCCTCCGGCGAGGTCGAGTAGCGGATGCGGAGCGCGCGCGTACCCGGAGGGAGGTGCACGCGCAGTCGGGTGCCCAGGATGCGCTCGGGCGGGGCCAGCTCGTAGCGCAGAGGCTTGCCCTCCGGCGTCTCGACCGCGCCGATGCGCAAGTCGCGGGTGTCCAGGTCGAGCGGTCCCGCGGACGCCTCCCGCAGGGTCAGGAGCGCCGAGCCTGCGAGCACGCGCTGGGCGAAGTCCACCCTGAGGGCCAGGTCGATCCGCTCCGCAACGGGCTGCTCGGAATCGGCGTAGCTGTGGGGATCCAGACGCGCCACGCTGCTCTCCTACCATACCGGTACCGCATGGCTCGCTTGAGTCGACCGCTCCGCCACGCACATCACGCTCTTCGATCCGGCGCCTTCGGCGCCTGTCGGCTGGCCGAGCAGGTCCAATTGGCGCGTGACCGCTCTTAACGCGCCGCGTCCCGGCCCAGAACAAGTCGAGACACGTAGCGATCGTGCCCGCTCCATGAAGGCGCGGCCGTAGGTCTTTTCCGCTGCGTGCTGATTGTGGCTACGGCACAGCAGCCGGATCCGATCTTCATCGTGCAGATGCGTGAGCGCGAATCCGTCGACGTGTTCGAATTCGAGGTTGCCCGTCGCCGGGCACCTGCGTCCTCGCTCGTCTACGAGCGTGCAACGCCCGCCGTCACGCTGGTAGACCTTCCGCTTGATTGCATCCGGGATGTGGCGGGAGGAGGCCTCC
>DATFTN010000328.1:0-9167 GCA_035261845.1 Myxococcales bacterium
CCCGACCACGCGCAAGAACGGCGGCGAGAGATCCGGCGGGAAGACCCCTCGCGCGAACGCGGCGAGCGCGCGCACATCGAGCGTCGGGTGCACGCCCGCGCCCAGGATGCAGAGCGCCAGGGCGGCGCACACCGCGCCTGCGCGGACCGCGCGCTTCACCCGGCCCGCCTGGCCTCGCGCGCGTACAATTCCTGGAGCCGCCCCTGCGAGACTTCCGCGGCCGGCACGTCGAAGACGATCCGTCCGGCGCGCACGCCGACGATGCGCGGAAAGCGCTCCAAGGCCAGGTCCACGTCATGCATGGCGGCGACGAAGGTCCGTCCTTGCGTGACCGCGAGCAAGAGATCTGCAAGCTGCGTGGTGAGCGCCGGATCCAGCGAGGCGAACGGCTCGTCCGCGAGCACCACCTCGGGATCCTGCACCAGGACCCGTGCGATCGCGACCCGCTGCTGTTGGCCGCCGGACAGCTCGTCGGCCCGGGCGTCCTGCTTGCCCGAGAGTCCCACCGTTTCCAGGGCGGCGCGCCCGGCCCGCACGTCCTCGGCCGTGGGCGCGGCCAGCGCGCGGAGCGAGCGGAGAAAGCCCCAGCTGCCCAGCCTGCCGCAGAGCGCGTTCTGCAAAGCGCTCAGCGAGGGCACCAGCGCGGCGTTCTGGAAGATGGTGCCGATCCGGCGCCTGACCTGCCGCAGCTCGCGGCCGGAGAGCGCGGAGAGCTCGCGTCCCTCGAAAGAGAGCGCGCCCTTGGCGGGCCGGAGCGTCGCGTTGAGCAGACGGAGCAGCGTGGACTTTCCGGCCCCGGACGGCCCGAGCAATGCGACCCGCTCGCCCCGGGCCACCGCAAGGCTCACGCCGCAGACGGCATGGACCGGCCCGGCGCGGCCTGCATAGACGTGCTCGACTTCTCGCAGGTCGTAGATCGTCACAGCAACCCGGCCTGCTGGGCCGCCAGGCGCAGCTTGTCGTAGCTCGCGTCGTCGGCCCGCAGGTACCTGTCGGCCGAAAGAAGGTCCAGGATCTGCTTCTGCTGGGGATCGGACGCGTCCAGCGCGAGAAAGGCGTCCCCCACCGCCTGCGCGAGGCTGCCAGCCAGGCCCTTGCGCGCCACCCACACGTAGTCGAGGAAGGGCGGAGTCGTCCAGAACACGCGCACCTTCGCCGGATCCACCTTCCCGTTGGTGGTCAAGCGCTGGAAAACCGCCTCGTCGAGTGCGCCAGCGTCGACTTTTCCGTTCGCCACCGCGAGCAGCGTCGCGTCGTGCCCGCCCGTGTAGATCGCTTTGGCGATCACCTGCGGATCGACACCCTCCAGGCGCATGAAGTACTCGGGCATCAGGTGCCCGGAGGTCGAGTTCACGTCGCCGAACGCGAACGAGCGTCCTTTCAAGTCGGCGAGCGACTGGATGGACGAGCCCGTTTGCGTGATGAATTTGCTGTGGAACTCGCGGTCCCGGTCGCGCTGGACCAACGGTTTGACTCCCGCGCGCCTGGAGGCCTGCACGTAGGTGAAGCCACCCAGGTGCGCCACGTCCACCTGGTCGTTGACGAGCGCCTCGACGACGGCGGCATAGTTGGTGGGAATGGTGATCTCCACCTTGGTGCCCGTCCGCTTTCCCAGGTAGTGGAGGAGGGGTTGCATCTCGCGCGTCGCTTTGGACGGGTCCGTGGTCGGAATCATGCTGACGCGCAGCGTCGGCGCGGACGTGTCCGGCCTGCAGGCAGCCAGCCAGAGGACGAGGACCGCCGAGAGTCGGGTGGTCATGGGGCGCACACCATAGCCGATGCCGTCCCCGAGCGCCCGTTGCGTGCTACTGGCGCAAGATCAGGGCTTCCAGGAGCGCCTTCTGCACGTGCATCCGGTTTTCCGCCTCGTCCCACACGGCGGACCTCGGGCCGTCGATGACACCCCCGCTGATCTCTTCGCCACGGTGAGCCGGCAGGCAATGCAGCACGATGGCTGACGGTTTCGCTCGCGCCATCAAATCCTCGTCCACGCAGTAGCCCGCGAGCGCCTTGCGCCGGGCAGCCGCTTCCTTCTCCTGACCCATGCTGATCCAGACGTCGGTGGTCACCACGTCCGCATCGCGCACGGCTTCGCGGGGATCGGCGATCGAATCGAATCCGGATCCGCGAGCGGGGCGAAACCCCTCCGGAGCGCTGATGCGCAGCGTGAACCCGAAGAGCGGCGCCGCTTCGATCCACGAGCGGGCCATGTTGGAAGCTCCGTCGCCGACCCAGGCCACGACCTTGCCCGGGAGCGGGCCGAGCCGCTCCTCCACCGTGAAGAGATCGGCGAGCAGCTGCACGGGATGGCCGCCGTCGGAGAGCCCGTTGATCACCGGCACCGTGGCCGCCCGCGCCAGCTCACGGAGGCGCTCGTCGCCGAAGGTCCGGTACATGATCGCGTCCACGTAGCGCGAGGCGACCGCGCCCGTGTCGGCCAGGGATTCCCCCCGCGAGATTTGGCTGTCCTGCATCGGCAGCGTGATCGCGCTGCCGCCCAGCTGGCCGATGGCCGCCTCGAAGCTGAGGCGGGTGCGCGTCGAGTGCTTCTCGAATAGCAGCAGCAGCGTGCGCCCAGCCAGAGTGCTCACGACTTCGCCCCGGCGGCGCGCCTCCTTCAGCTCGCGGGCGCGCCGGAAGAGCGCGGCGTGCTCCGCCGGCGTGAAGTCCGACAACTTCAGGAAGTCGCGCTTCACAGATCCGCTCCCCGGAGCTGAGCGAACAGCTCGTCCAGCCGCGGCGTGGCGCGCGCTGCCTCGGCGGCCCGCGTGGCCTTGGCCTCCAGCGAGCCGATCTGCTCCTGGACCTGCGCGGGTCCGGTGCCGCCGGCGTTGCGCTTGCGCGCGACCGAGGCCCGCGGGTCGGCGGCGCGGAGCACCTCGTCGTCGAAGCGCGGGTCGATCTGCCGGGCCAGCTGCGGGGTCGCGCGGGAGAGAGGCAGCCCCTGCTCCTGGCAGGTCCGCACCAGCTTGCCGACCAGCTGGTAGGCCGTGCGAAAGGGGACGCCTTTCAGCGCCAGCGCCTCCGCCAGATCGGTGGCCTGCGTGTAGTCGGACTCCACTGCCCGCAGGGTGTGCTCGGAGTCGAACTTCACGTGCTCGAGCCCGATCCGCAGCATCGAGAAGACTGCCCGGAGCAGCGGACCCGTCTCCAGGAGCGGCTGCCGATCTTCCTGCAGGTCGCGGTTGTATCCGCCGGGAAGCCCTTTCACCGTGACGAGCAGCCCGGTCAGGTTCCCCACCGCGCGCCCAGCCTTGCCGCGGATCAGCTCGAACACGTCGGGATTGCGCTTCTGCGGCATCATCGAGGATCCGCAAGCGATGCTCCCCTCCAGCCGGGCGAAGCCGAACTCCGCGCTGCAGAAGTCGATGACGTCCGTGGCCACCCGCGAGCCATGCAAGAGCGCCCGCGCCGCCGCGAAGGCGTAGTCGAGCGCGAAGTCCCGGTCGCCCACCGTGTCGAGCCCGTTCTCGGTGAGCCGCTCGAAGCGCAAGAGCTTGCGGGTGATCTCCCGGTCGATGGGGAGTGAGGTGCCTGCGATGGCGCCCACCCCCAGGGGCATCGCGTCGGTGGCCGCGAGCACCCAGCGCAGCGCGTCGGCGTCCCGAGCGAACATGGCGCCGTAACCGCAGAGGAGGTAGGCGAGGCTGATGGGCTGCGCCCGCTGCCGGTGCGTGTAGGAGGGGAGGATCGTGCCGGTCTCCTCGCGCGCCCGGGCCACCAGGGCGCCGAGCAGCCGGGCCACCTCCTCGAGCGCCCGGGCGGCCTGCTCGCGGACGTGGAGCCGCAGGTCGAGCGCCACCTGGTCATTGCGCGACCGCGCGGTGTGCAGCATCCCGGCCGTCTCGCCCAGCGCGGCAGTGAGGCGCGCCTCGACCGCCATGTGCACGTCCTCTTCCGGCGGCAGCTGCGCCGGATCGACGTCCCAGAGCTTCACCAGCTCGCCGCGGATGGCGAGCGCCGCCTTCTCCGGGACGATCTTGCAGCGGGACAGCATGGTGAGGTGTGCGAGGCTGCCCGCGAGGTCCTCCCGCAGGAGCTGCCGGTCGAGCGGCAGCGAGCTGGTGAACGCGAGCACCTCGGGGAGGAGCCCGCGCTCTCCGGCAGCCTCGGTCTTCGCCAGGATCACTTCCGCTCCCCGCCGTGGAGCCGGCTGAACTCGTGCAGGGACAGCCCGAGCAGCGTGATGAACCCTTCCGCCGCCTTGTGGTCGAACTTGTCCGCCGTGCCGTAGGTAGCCAGCTCGTGGTTGTAGACGCCGTGCGGGGAGGTGCGTCCCACCACCCGCAGGGAAGCCTTGTGCAGCCGGAGCGTCACCTCTCCGGTGATGGTCTTCGCGTGCTCGTCGTTGAACGCCTCGATCGCGTGCCGCAGCGGCGAGAACCAGAACCCGTCGTAGGTCAGCTCCGCGAACTTCTGCTCCAGGAACTGCTTCACCTGGAGCGACTGGCGCAGCGTGGTGAAGCGCTCGAGGTCCTGGTGCGCCGCGATCAGCGCCACGGCCGCCGGGCACTCGTAGGTCTCCCGGCTCTTGATGCCGACCACCCGGTCCTCCATCAGGTCGATCCGGCCCACGCCGTTGTCGCCGGCCACCTTCCCGACCCGCGCGATCAACTCGGCGGGCGGCAGGCGCTTGCCGTCCACGCTGACCGGAAGGCCCCTCTCGAAGGCGATCTTCAGATACGTCGGCTTCTCCGGCGCGTCCTTCCAGGACTTCGTCCAGGCGAACGCCTCTTCCGGCGGCTCGGTGTCCGGGTCCTCCAGCGCGCCGCCCTCGATGCTGCGGCCCCAGAGGTTCTCGTCGATGGAGAACGGGCTCTTCTTGCTGGCCGGCACTTCGATGCCGTGCTTCTGCGCGTACTCGATGGCCGCGTCGCGGGTGATGTTCCGCTCGCGCTGGGGAGCGATGATCTTGAGATCCGGCGCCAGGCCCTTCACCGCCAGGTCGAACCGGACCTGGTCGTTGCCCTTGCCCGTGGCCCCGTGCGCCACCGCGGCGGCGCCGTGCTTGCGCGCAGCGGCCACCAGGTGCCGGGCGATCAGCGGCCGGGAGAGCGCCGCCGAGAGCGGGTAGACTCCCTGGTAGAGCGCGTTCGCCTGCAGCGCGGGAAAGCAGAACTCGCGGGCGAACTCGTCCTTCGCGTCGACGATCTCGCAGGCCACGGCGCCGGCCTGGCGCGCCTTCTGCGCCAGCTTCTCCCGGTCCTTGGCCTCGCCCACGTCCGCGTGGCAGGCGACGACGTCGTAGCCGTACTCCTCGCCGAGGATGCGCACCAGGACGCTCGTGTCGAGCCCGCCGGAGTACGCCAGGACGATCTTCTGCCTGCTCATGACAGCTCCCTTCCGAACAGCGCGCGCAGCCGTTGCACCAGCCGCCGCGTGGTGACGCCACGGACCGGCGTGGCGAAGATGGTGTCGTCCCCCGCCAGCGTGCCCAGGCACTCCGGGAGCCGCGCGCCGTCGATGGCGAGCGCGACCGAGGGCGCCGCGCCCGGCGGTGTCCGCAGGACGGCCAGCGAATCGTTCTCGGCCCACGAGGTGATCAGCTCGCCCAGCTCGTGCAGCCGCTGCGCGGGCGGAGGGAGGGCCGAGGCGTCCAGCTCGTACACGGTGCCTTCCGGCCGCGAGACGCGCAGCGCGCCGAGCTGGGCCAGGTCGCGCGACAATGTCGCCTGGGTGACCTCGAATCCCTCGCCCGCCAGAAGGCGCACCAGGTCCTCCTGGGTGGAGATGCGCTGGCTGCGGATCAGCCGGCGGATCGCCTCGTGCCGGGCGGATTTGTCTTTCAAGAGCTTCAGCGGCCTCATGGCGTCACCAACGTCCCCACGCCCTTGTCGGTGAACAGCTCGCCGATGATGCTGTGGGGGACCCGTCCGTCGATCAGGTGCACGCGCTGCACCCCGTTGTGCAGCGCCTTCAGGATCGAGCGCACCTTGACCCGCATCCCGCCCTGGACCGTGCCGTCCTCGAGCTGGACGGCGAGGCCGGCGGCATTCAGCTCCTCGACCAGCTCTCCGGACTTGAGGATGCCCGGCACGTCGGAGAGATAGATCAGCTTCTGCGCGCCCACCGCGATGGCCACTTCGGCAGCGACCTGGTCGGCGTTGATGTTGTAGCTCTGCCCGTCCTCGCCGATCCCGATGGGGGAAATCACCGGCACGTAACCCTGCTGGAGCAGCAGCTCGAGGAAGTCCTTGTTGACGCGCGTGACCTCGCCTACCTGGCCCAGGTCGCGGCCACCGTTCTCGGGCTGGAGCTTGCGGGCGCGCAGCAGGGCGCCATCCTTGCCGGAGACTCCCACCGCGTGGCCGCCCTCCTGGTTGAGCAGCGTGACCAGGTCTGTATTGATCGAGCCGGTCAGCACCATCTCGACGACTTTCAAGTCGCTGGTGTTGGTGACCCGCTGCCCGTCGACGAACTCGGCCTTGCCGCCCAGCTTCTCCAGGGTGCGGGTGATCTCGGGACCGCCGCCGTGGACCACGACGGGCTTGAGGCCCACGCTGCGGAGCAGGCCGATGTCGTCGCAGAACGACTTCTTCAGCGACTCCTTCACCATCGCCGCCCCGCCGTACTTCACCACGCACCGGGTGCCCGCGAACCGGCGGATGTAGCCCAGCGCCTCGACCAGGAGCTGCTGCTTGAACGCCGGGCTGTAGTTCGCCAGCCGGTCGTCCTTGCCCACGCCTCCGTCCGGCCGGGGAACGATGAGCGAGGTGTAATCGGCGTTGATCTTCACGTAGTCGTAGGAAAGGTCGCAGCCCCAGGCGACCGCGCTGCCCTCGCCCCGGCGCAGGTCCACCTCGACGCGGACCTCGGGCTCGCGCATGCGCGCCTTGAGCACCGCCCCGTCGTGGCCGGTGGGGGCCCGGTCGTACACCTCGATGCCTTGGACGGAGACGCGGGCGCCAGCCGGGTCCACGTCGTAGCCCGCCGTCCCCGCGCGCGCGCCGATCGAGGCCAGCACGCGGCCCCAGTTGGGATCGGCGCCGAAAATCGCCGCCTTCACCAGGCTGGAGCCGGACACGCTCTTGGCCAGCTCCATGGCGATCCCGTCGCTGGGCGCGCCGGAGACTTCCACCTCGAGCAGCTTGGTGGCGCCCTCGCCGTCGGCTGCGATGTCTTTCGCCAGCTCCTTGCACACTTCGGTGAGCGCGGCGGCGAACCGGTCCAGCTCGGGGCCCGGGTCGACCAGCGGCTGGTTCCCGGCCAGGCCGTTCGCGAGCGCGAACACCGCGTCGTTCGTGCTCATGTCGTTGTCGACGGTGAGGGCGTTGAAGCTCCGCTCCATCGCCCGCCGCAGGGCTCCCGCCAGCGCGGACGGCCCCACCGCCGCGTCGGTAGTGACCACGGCGATCATGGTGGCCAGCGAGGGCGCGATCATCCCCGAGCCCTTGCAGATCGCCGAGATGGTCACGTCCTTCCCGTCGATCCGCAGCGTCCGCGCGGCCATCTTGATGCGCGTGTCGGTGGTCAGGATGGCTTCGGCGGCGCGCTCGGGCTCCGGGCGGAGCGCCTCGGCGAGCAGAGGCGCGGCGGCGACGATCTTCGCGGCCGGCAGGCGGTGTCCGATCACCCCGGTGGAAGCGCTCAGGACCGCGCCGGCGGGGACGTCCAGCGCGCGCGCCACAGCTTCGCAGACCGCCTTGACGTCCCGCAGCCCTTCCGGGCCGGTGAGGGCGTTGGCGTTGCCGCTGTTGACCACCACCGCGCGCATGCCGCTCGCCGGCAGGCGGGCCTCGGCGTCGAGCACGGGGGCCGCGCGGGCGGTGTTGCGCGTGAAGCAGCCGGCGGCGGAGCAGGGGGCCTGGCTATAGACGAGCGCCAGGTCTTTCCGGTTGGGCTTGATGCCGGCCTGCAGGCCGGCGAACTGGAAGCCGTTCGGTACCTTCACGGGTTGAACCCCCTCAAGGTGTCGAGCCCGCTGGTTTCCGGCCAGCCGAGGGCGAGGTTGAGGTTCTGCACCGCTTGCCCGGCGGCGCCCTTCACCAGGTTGTCGATGGCGCTGATGACGACGATCCGGCCGGCGTCGGCGGCGAGACCGATCTGGCACCGGTTGGTGCCGACCACGGCCTTGAGCGAGACCTCGTCCGGGCCCGCCGCCAGGTCGAGGAACGGCTCAGTTGCATAAATATGCGACAGGGCCCCGGCGGCGTCCCGCCCCGTCCTCCCCTCCGCCAGTCGGGCGTAGCAGGTGGCCAGGATTCCCCGCCGCAGGGGCAGCAGGTGGGCGGTGAAGGTGAGGGGGACGTCGCGGCCCGCCGCCCGGGAAAGCGCCTGCGCGATCTCGGGCGTGTGCTGGTGGCGCAGTACCCGGTACGCGCGGAAGTCGTCCATCACCTCGGTGAAGCTCATCTCCTCGGTCGCCTTGCGCCCGGCGCCGGTGGTGCCCGAGGCGGCGTCGACGATCGCCTCCCCCGGCGCCAGCACGCCGGCGCGGAGCAGCGGGACCAGCGCGAGGGCCGCCGCGGTGGGGTAGCAGCCCGGGTTCGCCACCAGCCGCGCCCGTCCGATCGCTTCCCGCTCGCCCAACTCCGGCAGTCCATAGACGGACTCGCGAAGCAGGTCGGGCCGCGGGTGGTCCAAGCCGTAGGCGGCGCGGAACGCGGCGGGGTCGGCGAGGCGGAACGCGCCGGAGAGATCGACCACCTTCACGCCCGCCGCCAGCAGCGCTGGGGCCAGTTGGAGCGAGGCGTCGACCGGGGTGCAGAGGAGCGCGGCGGCACATTCGCGGGCCAGCTCGGCGGCCCGCTCCTGGGGCGCGTACCGCAGCCGGCCTGCCGGGCCGCGGACACCCGCGCGCTTCTCGACCGTCTCTCCCTGCCAGCGGTCGCTCGCCACCACCCGCAGCTCCGCTTTGGGGTGCTGGGCCAGGATGCGCGTCGCCTCGATGCCCGAGTAGCCCGACGCGCCCAGCACGGCGATGGGGGTGCGCTCCATGGGTCCGCATAATTATGCAAGTCTATGCAGAACGCAAGCAGAATCGGCGGCAGCCTGCTGGCCGGCGGACCGGCCGGCCGCCCGGACACCGGGTGCACGATCAGTTTGAGGCCGCGCGAGCACGGCGACTCGGCGGCACGCTGGTGATTCCACGTCCGAGGAAGGATTGACCTGCGTCTCGATCTGCTTTCCCCGCCCCGCTTCTGTACAGGTCGGGTCGGGGGATCGCC
>DATFTN010000329.1:0-1601 GCA_035261845.1 Myxococcales bacterium
ATCCCAAGGAGCGGCACGAGGCCGAGGCGAAGGGCCTCTGGCCGCCGAGGAAGTGAGGTCCGCCATGCCCAAGCAGCTGAAATGGACCGACGTGGAGGACATCGCCATCCTGCTCTTCGAGAAGCACCCCGAGGTGGATCCCTTGAGCGTCCGCTTCACCGACCTGCACAAGTGGGTGCGCGAGCTGCCCGGGTTCTCCGACGACCCGAACAAGTCCGGCGAGAAGATCCTCGAGGCGATCCAGATGCGCTGGCTGGACGAGCGGGAATGACCGCCGGGGAAGCGAGGAAGAAGCTCCTGAAGTCCGCGCTCGCCTATCCCGATGCCTGGACGGACCACCCTTGGGGCGAGACGGTGGCGAAGGTCGGCAAGAAAATCTTCGTCTTCTTGGGCCTTGCGGACGGGACGCTGCACGTCACCTGCAAGCTGCCCCACAGCTTCGAGGCGGCTCTCTCCACCTTCTCCTTCGCCGAGGCGACCGGGTACGGCCTGGGCGCGTCCGGATGGGTGACCGCCACCTTCGAGGGAAAGCAGAAGGTCCCCGTGCCGCTGCTCATCGACTGGATCGACGAAAGCTATCGCGCCGTCGCGCCGGCGAAGCTCGTCAAGCAGCTCCCGGAGCACCGAGCAGGAGAACGTCGATCCCCTGGCCGGGCTCGAGCTTCCCCTCGCCCGGCTCGATCTGCGCGATCGCGTTGACCGCCGACCACGAGCCGATCTGCATCGAGGATTGCTGGCCGCCCGGGGTGAAGACGAGCCGTCCGGCGTCGATCGAGGCGCGGCCCCGCGGAAAGAAGGTGAGACCGGGGACGCGCGAGAGCGTCCCGCCGCGCAGCTCGGCGCGCGCGCGCGGCCGCCGCGGCCGGGGATCGCCGGACAGGATGCGCAGCGCGAGCCGCACGAACAGCTCGAATCCCAGCATGGCGGCGGCGGGGTTTCCCGGCAGGCCGAAGACGAGCCGGCCCCGCGACGCGGTGCCGAAGAGGATGGGCTTTCCCGGCCGGATGGCCACGGTATGGAAGATCAGCTCGCCCCCGAGCCGCTCCAGCGCCGCCTGGGCGTGATCGTGATCGCCCACCGACGCGCCGCCGGTGGTGACCAGCACGTCGGCCTCGGCGGCCCCGAGCTTCGCCGCGATCTCCTCCACCCGGTCAGGCGCGATGCCGAGGAGCAGCGGCTCCGCCCCCGCCTCCCGCGCGAGCTGCGCCAGCGCGTGCGAGTTGGTCTCCACCAGCTTGCCCGGAGCGGGCTGCTGCCCGAGCGCCACCAGCTCGTCGCCGGTGGTCAGCACGGCGACGCGCGGCCTGCGGTGTACCTGCACTCGCGAGGCGTCGCACGCCGCCGCGAGCGACAGCTCCGCCGGGCCCAGCAGCGTCCCCACCGGCAACACGGTCGCGCCCGCGCGCACCTCCTCGCCGCGGCGGCGGATGTGCTGCCCGGCCTTGGGCGCGTGCGCGGGTCCCACGCGCAGCTCGGTCCCGCTCCGCGCCGCATGCTCCTGCATGACCACGCAATCCGCTCCGGCCGGCACCGGCGCGCCGGTGAAGATGCGCGCCGCTTCGCCGGGCTGCAGCGCGCGCGCGGGCGGCGCATCGCCCGCC
>DATFTN010000330.1:0-7885 GCA_035261845.1 Myxococcales bacterium
GGGATTTCCTTCCACCCAAATCGATCGCACAATGGTCCACGGCTGGTTCCTCCTTCTTGCGCCTCGAGCGCGGAAGTCCTTGAGCGACGGTAACCCGTCAGCTCGTCCGAGGAGGAGCCAGCCACTTCATCGAGTCTGGACTCACGATTCGTCACATCCCGCGTAACTTCTTCGAGCCCAGTTTTCAGGAGCAACGAGATCGGACCCCCTCCACGGCGAGGACAACTCGACGGTGAGTCTCCGTTTGCTTTTCAGGGGACGAGTCGGACGCAGCGGCGGCGCGGAAACTCGACTCTCGCGCCAGCGGTGCTTCGATTGCCGCGCGGTTGTTCGAGCAGGACGCGGGGCGTGACGCAGCGCGTCCCGTCCCGGGACGGGACGCGGCGCGTCAACGAAGTGGCCGCCAACAGCGCCATCGTCTGCTGCAGAGCCGCCGTCGCACTCATCATGAGCCAACGTCCCTGCCGCAGCCTTCCGACAGACTCCCCCTGAAAAGCAAAGGAGACCCGCGGTCGTTCGTCCTCGGACTCGGAACGCATCGATTCGTCCTCGAACCAGACCGCCTCGCGCGAGCTGGCCCTGGTACAGCCGTCAATTCAAGCGAGCTGTCCGTCAGTTGTACGTGGTGGAGAAGACGACGCCGAGCGCCCAGGTCGTCAGTGCATCGCCGGCCCCGTTCTGATTCGAGGAGAGGGAGAAGTGGCCGGCCAGTCCCAATCCCCAGTGGTCGCTCACCCACCACTCCTTCCCGACGGCGACCCGCGTGCCGAGCCCCCAGTCCGAGTTGAAATCGCCAGCGGGATCGCTGACGTGAAGGCGCGTGAGCGCCAGCGTGGTCGACAGGTATACGTTCGCAGGCATGAAGTAGTAGGTGTACTGCGGCCCGATGCCAAACATCGTGAGGGAGCTACCGGTGGCGGTCCCCGAGAAGCCAGAGCCGGACACGCTGGGGTCCTGGGCCACCGAGTCGATGAAGTGCACGGCCAGGATCGAGTTCTCCCGGATCGCGCCGCCAATCGCGATGCCTCCCAGGCCCGAGAGACCGTAGACTGTTCCCCCCGGCCCCGCCATCGACATGTAGCCGAACCCGAGGTCTGGCCGGATGTAGAAGCCGAAGTGCCGCTGGTAGGTGCCGTCGAAGCCGGTCCGGGCAGATTGATAGGGCGCGGGTTCCTGCGCCAGGGCGGCGGTCCCGGCCAGGAGGAGAGCGCCAGCCACGGAGAATTTCAGAGCGAATCTCATGGATTCCCCTCGCGAAAGATTGGATGCATTCGGGCGTACGCCCGACCGACGGCAGTCTGAGCCAGCGGAGGGGGAATGCGCAAGAAAAGGGGCTGGACTTGACGGCACCTCTCGATCCGGGCAAAAGCCCCGGGCCCGCTGTGGGGAGCCGCCCCCGGGTGGCCTCCAAGGAGCCAAAATGAAGCGATTTCCGGTGCTTTGCCTCGCCCTGGCCCTGCCTCTCGCCGCGCAGGCGGACGAGGGCATGTGGACCTTCGACAACTTCCCCAGCGCCAAGGTGGCGAAGAAGTACGGGTTCAGCCCCGACGCGAAGTGGCTCTCGGAGGCGCAGCTCTCCTCGGTGCGGCTGGCGGGCGGCTGCTCCGGCTCCTTCGTCTCGCCGGAGGGGTTGGTGATGACCAACCACCACTGCGCCCACAGCTGCATCGAGCAGCTCTCCACCAAGGACAAGGATTTCGTGAAGGAGGGCTTCTTCGCGTCGACGCCGGACCAGGAAGTGAAGTGCCCCGAGATCGAGCTGAACCAGCTGACCGCCATCTCGGACGTGACCAAGCGGATGCATTCCGCGACCCAGGGGCTGGAGGGCCAGAAGTTCGCCGAGGCGCAGCGGGCGGAGATGGCGAAGATCGAGAAGGAGTGCGCCGGCGACGACGACAAGCTCCGTTGCGACGTGGTCACGTTGTACGAAGGCGGGATCTACGACCTCTACAAGTACAAGCGATTCCAGGACGTTCGGCTGGTCTTCGCCCCCGAGTTCGCCATCGCCTTCTTCGGGGGCGACCCGGACAACTTCAACTTCCCCCGGTACGACCTGGACGTCTCCTTCATCCGCGCCTACGAGAACGACAAGCCGGCGAGGACCGATCACTACTTCAAGTGGTCGGCGGCGGGAGCGAAGGAGGGCGACTTGACCTTCGTCTCCGGCCACCCAGGCGGCACCGACCGCGAGCTGACGGTCGCGCAGCTCAAGTACCAGCGGGACATCGCGCTTCCCGAAGTCCTCTTCGCGCTCGCCGAGTACCGCGGAGCGCTCACCATGTACACCAAACTGGGCGCCGAGCAGTACCGCACTGCCGAGGCGGAGCTGTTCGGGATCGAGAACAGCTACAAGGCCCTCAAGGGCCGCTACGAAGCGCTGATCACCGACGCGCTGTGGAACGAGAAGGCGCAGCGGGAGCAGAAGCTGCGCGCCGCGGTGAAGAAGAGCCCCGCCATGAAGAAAGAGTACGGCGCCGCCTGGGACATGGTGGCGAAGGCGGTCGACGAGTACACGCCCAGGCGCAAGGAGTACCAGTACATCGAGGGCGGCTCGCCCGCGCGGCCCAGCGGGTTCCGCTCGCGCTACTTCACCATCGCGAAGACGCTGGTGCGGGCTGCCGGCGAGCTGGGCAAGCCGAACGAGAAACGGCTGCGCGAGCTGCGCGATTCGAACCTTCCCGCGGTGAAGCAGGGACTCTTCTCCGGCGCGCCCATCTATGACGAGTTGGAGACCTTCCGGCTCAGCTACAGCTTGACCAAGCTGCGGGAGGATCTCGGCGCCGACCACCCCTTCGTGAAGAAGGTGCTGGGGAAGAAGTCTCCGGAAGAGCTGGCCAAGGAGCTCATCTCCGGTACCAGGCTGAAGGACGTCGAGCTGCGCAAGAAGCTCTGGGACGGCGGCAAGGCGGCCGTCGACGCTTCGGACGACGCGTTCATCCAGCTGGCGAGGCTCACCGATCCGGACGCGCGCGCCGTGCGCAAGTGGCACGACGAGGTGATCGAGCCGCGCGAGAAGAAGGGCGCGGAGCTGATCGCGAAGGCGAAGTTCCAGATCGAGGGGACGAGCAACTACCCCGACGCGACCTTCACGCTCCGCCTGACCTACGGCTCGGTCGAGGGATACGAGGAGAAGGGCCACCGGGTGAACCCGATCACCGTGATGGGAGGCGCCTTCGAGCGCGCCACCGGCCGCGAGCCGTTCGCGCTGCCGCAGAGCTGGGTGGTGGCGAAGCAGGACAAGCGGATCAACCTGGGCACCCCGTTCAACATGGCAACCTCGAACGACATCATCGGCGGCAACTCCGGATCGCCGGTATTCAACAAGGACCTGCAGGTCGTCGGGCTCATCTTCGACGGGAACATCCAGTCGCTGGGCGGCGAGTACGGGTTCGATCCGGCGGTGAACCGCGCCATCTCGGTCTGCACGCCCGCGCTGCTCGAGGCGCTGGACCGGATCTACGGGGCGAAGCGCATCGTGGCCGAGCTGAAGGGCGGGGCGAGCCAGGCGGGGAGCAAGTAGGCGCTGCCGCGCCGCGGGCGCGGCTCTGCGCCTACACACGCGGAGCGTGACTCTGGGCGTCTCCGTGCATACGGAAACGCCCTCATATCCGGTCTGTCCATTGACCGCGCGGGCGCCCGTCGTTAGTGTCCTGGCCCCTTCCAGGAGAAGGAAGCCATGCGCGCAGAATGGGTTTCGAGACGGCGCGGTCTACCGAACGTCACGCAGATGCACTTCGCCCGGCAGGGCGCGGTGACGGAGGAGATGCAGCACGTCGCCCTCCGCGAGGGCCTGCCCGCCGAAGCGGTGCGCAGCGAGGTCGCGCTCGGCCGGATGATCATCCCGGCCAACGTGAACCATCCCGAGCTGGAGCCGATGGCCATCGGCATCGGGGCGAAGTGCAAGATCAACGCGAACATCGGCAACAGCCAGATCGCGAGCGACGTCGACGGCGAGCTGGTCAAGCTGCGCGCCTGCCTCAAGTACGGCGCCGACACGGTGATGGACCTCTCCACCGGCGGCGACATCCCGCACATCCGCGACGTGCTGCTCCGGCACAGCACGGTACCGCTCGGCACCGTGCCCACCTACGAGGCCATCGAGCGGGTGAAGCGCGTCGAGGAGCTGACCCCGCGGGACCTGCTCGACATCGTGGAGGAGCAGGCGAAGCAGGGCGTGGACTACATGACCATCCACGCCGGCATCCTCCGCGACTTCCTGCCCCTGGCGCAGCACCGGATCACCGGGATCGTCTCGCGCGGCGGCGCCTTGATGGCCCAGTGGATGATGGCCACGGGGAAGGAAAACCCCTGGTACACGCACTTCGACGACCTGTGCGAGATCTTCAAGAAGTACGACGTGAGCTTCAGCCTGGGCGATTCGCTACGGCCCGGCTGCCTGGCCGACGCCTCCGACGAGGCCCAGTTCGCCGAGCTCCGCGTCCTGGGCGAGCTGACCCGCCGGGCCTGGCAGCACGACGTGCAGGTGATGATCGAGGGACCCGGCCACGTGCCGATGGACCAGATCGAGATGAACATGAAGATCGAGCAGGAGGTGTGCCACGAGGCGCCCTTCTACGTGCTCGGCCCTCTCGCCACGGACGTCGCTCCCGGGTACGACCACATCACCAGCGCGATCGGTGCGGCGCTCGCCGGCTGGCACGGCGCTTCCATGCTCTGCTACGTGACTCCCGCCGAGCACCTCTCCCTGCCCGACGCGGAGGACGTGCACCAGGGGATCATCGCCTACAAGATCGCCGCCCACGCGGCCGACGTGGCCCGCCAGCGGCCCGGAGCGCGCGACCGGGATGACGCTCTCAGCCGGGCTCGGTATGCCTTCGACTGGCGCGAGCAGTTCCGCCTTTCGCTCGACCCGGAGGCGGCGCAGAAGAAGCACGACGAGACGCTCCCCCACGACGCGTTCAAGACCGCCGAGTTCTGCGCCATGTGCGGCCCCAAGTTCTGCTCGATGAAGGTGCACACCCACCTGGCGGAGAGGGACTTGCCGGCCGTGACCGAGCGGGCCGACCCCCAGCTGATCGCCGAGTCGCTCGACTTCGCCCGCCGCGCCGCCCTGCCGCGCACGGGCAGCGTGGCGCAGCCGGCGCCGGTGGGGCTCGGCCGCAAGTCTTCGGCCGCCGGGTCGGCCGGGGCCGGCGCGGTCCTCGCCAAGGCCGAATGAGCGAAGAGCCGGTCGCCTCGCCCGGCCTGGCCATCGAGACGCACTCCCTGACGCGCCGGTTCGGCGCGCAGCTGGCAGTGGATTCCATCGACCTGCGCGTCCCGCGAGGGAGCTTCTACGGCTTCCTCGGCGAGAATGGGGCGGGCAAGAGCACCACCAACTCCATGCTGACCGGCCTCTTGGCCCCCACGGCGGGCAGCATGCGGGTCCTGGGCCGCGATCTGGTGGGGGACGCGGCCGAGATCAAGCGACGGCTCGGCGTAGTGCCGGACGGCATGTTGCTCTTCGACCGCCTCACCGGACGCGAGCACCTGGTCTTCGTGGCGCGGCTGTTCGGCCTGTCCCGCGCCGAGGCCGGCCGGCGCGCCGACGAGCTGCTCGAAGCGATGGAGCTGGCGCAGGACGCCCGCAAGCTGATCGCCGACTACAGCTTCGGGATGAAGAAGAAGCTGGGGCTCGCCGCCGCGCTCATCCACGGTCCCGAGCTGCTCTTCCTCGACGAGCCTTTCGAGGGCGTGGACGCCGTCGCCAAGCAGTCGCTCACCGCGCTCCTCTCCGGACTGGTGCGGCGGGGCAGGCTCACGGTGTTCCTCACCTCCCACGTCCTGGAGGTGGTGGAGCGGCTGTGCACCCATCTGGGCGTCATCCACAAGGGACGCCTGGTCGCTCAGGGGACCCTGCCCGAGGTGATGGGCGGCGCTCCGTCGCTCTCCGAGGCGTTCGTGCAGCTGGTCGGCGAAGGGCGGGTCGGGCCGCGCGCGCTGAGCTTCCTGCCGTGATCGGCCGTCAGGCGGCTGCGCTGATCTGGCTCCGTGCGACGCTCTGGCGCCGGCGCATCTTCCAGCAGCGCCAGTGGGGCCGCCTGGCCATCTCGCTGGCCGCGCTCGGCATGGGCGCGTTCCTCAGCGGTGCCATGGCGTTCGCGATCGTCGACTATGGCGAGCTGCTTCGCAGGTCGCCGCAGCACGTCGCCGAGCAAGGTGGAGCGCTGGCCATGTTCACCACCTGGCTGGCGACGGCGCTCCTGGCGCGCATCTGGTTTGCGTTCCTGCCCCGCGGACAGACGCTGTTCCTCGATCCGCGGAGGTTCCTGGTGTTCGCCATCCCCGCGCGCCTCGTGTCGGCCCTCAATTTCGCGGCGCAGCTGTTGGATCCGGCCTGGCTGTTCTTCTGGCCCATCCTGGTGGCGATCGCGGTGGCGGCGGGACGGCTGCCCGGGATGCCCGGGATCTCTGCGCTGCTCGGCGCGGAAGTGCTCAGCGTCTGGGCGGTGGCGGGCGTGCTCCACCTCGCCGCGGCGTTCGCCGGGGCGCTCGACTCGCGGGTCCTGCTCCGGCGCGCCTTCTCGGTGATCCTGGCGCTGCTCGCCGCCGCGGGCCTCCAGCTGGCGGCGCGTCCGGATCGCCCCGGGCTCCCATCTGGATTCGCGGCCGAGCATTGGAGGGTGGTCGAGCTCACCCCGCCGGGATGGGCGGCTACGATCGTCCGCGAGCTGGCGGCGGGCAGCCCTTCGCGCGCGCTCCTCCCCGCGCTGCTCCTGGTGCTGCTCGGCGCGGCGTGCGCCGTCCTGGCCCACAAGCTCTCAGTGCGCGAGGCCCTCCGCCCCGTCGAGTCGGGAACGGCCCGGGGACCCGGGAAGGGCACCCCGGGCTGGCGGCTGCCGCTCCTGCCGGAGTCGGTCTCCGCGGTCCTGGAGAAGGAAGCGAAGACGGTGCTGCGGATCGGGTGGCTGCAGATCGTCCTGGTCCCGATCGGCTTCCTGCTCGTGCGGGCGGTGTTCCTCGATCCCCGCGGGGGCTCGTGGGTCGAGCGCAGGCCGCTCTTGTTCGCGGCCGTGTACTCCCACCTGGGCGTCCTGGAGCTGGCCACCAACCTGTTCGGCCGCGATCTGGACGCGGCGCGCGCCTGGTTCCTCTGGCCGGTGCGGCCGCGCACGCTGGTGGCAGCGAAGAACGTGGTCTGCTACGCGCTCTCGCTCTTCATCTTCGCGGGGCTCGTGGTGGTCGCCCGAGCCACGGACCGGGTGACCGCTGGTCAGGTGGCGATAGGACTCTGCGCGCACCTCGCCACGTTTCCGATCCTCGCCATGCTGGGCAACTTCGCGAGCGTCCTCTGGCCGGTGCCGGTCCGCGGCATGCGGCTGCGGCGGGTCCGCGGCACGGGGCCCGTGGGCGCGCGGCTCGGCGCCCTGGCGGCGCTCGGCGCCGCGGCGTGGGGACCCTGGCTCGTCTCCCGGATCACCGGTCTTTCCTTGGGCGCCGCCTACCTGGGCGAAGCGCTGGCCATGGCCATCGCGTACGGCGGCGTGCTCGCCGCCTCCGCCCGGCTCTTCGAGACGCGGCGCGAGCCGCTGCTCGCCGCCCTGGCCCGGGACGAGTGAAGATCTACCAGCGCTGGGTCCTGGGCCAGCTAGTCGGAGGTAACGCAGGCCCCGGGCCTCCGCGCGGCCTAGGGTGCCGGCTGGCCGAGCAGGTCCAATTGGCGTGTGGCCCCCGTTAACGCGCCGCGTCCCGGCCCGGAACAAGTCGAGACACGTAACCATCGCGCTCGCTCCATGAAGGCGTGCCCGTAGATCTTCTCTGCCGCGTACTGATTGTGGCTACGGCACAGCAGCCGGATGCGATCTTCATCGTGCAGATGCGTGAGCGCGAATCCGTCGACGTGTTCGAATTCCAGGTTGCCCGTCGCCGGGCACCTGCGTCCTCG
>DATFTN010000331.1:0-11484 GCA_035261845.1 Myxococcales bacterium
TGGTCCAGGACAAGGGGGTTTCGACGCCCGCGGCGCTCGACCAGGTCACCGCGCGCCTGGACGGGGCCAAGGCGGCGCTGGGCGCCGCGCGCAGCGAGACGGCCGCGGCCCGCGCTCGCATCGAGGTGGCCAAGGTGAATCTGGAAAATTGCTACGTCCGCGCCCCCTTCGACGGGCGCATCACGCAGAAGCTCACCGACATCGGCGAGATCGTGTTCGGCGCCATGAGCGCCGGCACCGGCGGGCGCGGCGGCATCGCCTCGCTGGCGGACTTCTCTACCTTGCAGGTGGAGGCCGACGTCTCCGAGAGCCAGGTCGCCAAGCTGAAGATCGGCACCCCCGCGGAGATCGCCCTGGACGCGTTTCCCGAGCGCCGCTACCGGGGCAAGGTCGCCGAGGTGCGCCCCCGCGTCGACCGCGCCAAGGCGACCGTCACGGTGAAGGTCGGATTCGTCGACGACCCGGTGGACGTGCTGCCGGACATGGGCTCCAAGGTGACCTTCCTGGCCAAGGAGCTGGACGAAGCGGCCGCAAAAGCGCAGCCGATCCCGGCGGTCCAGGCCGACGCGGTCGTCGAGCAAGGGGAGAACAAGGTGGTCTGGGTGCTCGATCCGCAAGACCAGCTCCGCTCCGTGCCGGTGGTGACCGGCGCTCCCATGGGAGGAATGGTCGCCTTGCGCGAGGGGCCTCCGCCGGGCACCAAGGTGGTGCGCCGGCCCGACGGAGATCTGAAGACCGGCATGAAAGTGAAGGAGAAGCAGTGAGGGAGGCGAACATGGCGGAGGTGGCCCAGAGGGCCCCGCGAAGCGCGCGGCCGATCGTCGAGATCCGCGGCCTGCGCAAGGTGTACGTCCGCGACAGGCAAGAGCTGACGGTGCTCGACGGCATCGACCTGGACATCCCGGAAGGCTCGTTCGAGGCCCTGATGGGTCCCTCGGGTTCCGGGAAGACCACGCTGCTCAACCTGATCGCCGGGATCGACCAGCCAACGGCAGGGACGGTGCGGGTGGCGGGCGAGGACATCGGCCGGCTGGGCGAGACGGCTCGCGCCGCCTGGCGGGCGCGCAACATCGGCTTCATCTTCCAGTTCTACAACCTGATGCCGGTGCTCACCGCGGCCGAGAACGTGGAGCTGCCGCTGCTCCTCACGCCGCTTTCCAAGGCGGAGCGGAGACGCCGCGTCGACGTCGTCCTCAAGCTGGTGTCGCTCACCGATCGCGCCGATCACACCCCGCGCCAGCTCTCCGGCGGCCAGCAGCAGCGCGTGGCCATCGCCCGCGCCATCGTCGCCGATCCCCAGATCGTCGTCGCCGACGAGCCGACCGGCGACCTCGACCGCAAGAGCGCCGAGGACGTGCTGGGACTCTTGACCACGCTCAATGAGACGCTGGGAAAGACCATCGTGATGGTCACCCACGATCCTCACGCGGCGGAGCGGGCGAAGATCCAGCGCCGGCTGGACAAGGGGCTGCTCACGTGACGCTCACCGGCCTGGCGCTGCGCAACGCCTTCCTGCGCAACAAGACGCGCGCCTTCCTCACCGTGCTGGGCACCATGGTCGCCGCGCTCGCGTTCGTCTTCCTGCGCACGGTGCTGTCGGCCTGGTACGCCAGCAGCGAGGCGTCGGCAGCAGATCGCGTAGTCACGCGCAACGCGGTGTCCATCACCCAACCGCTGCCGCTCTCCTACCGCGACCGCATCCTCCAGGTCCCCGGCGTCACCAAGGTCACCCACTCCAACTGGTTCGGCGGCGTCTACAAGGACCAGAAGAACTTCTTCGCCAAGTTCGCGGTCGATCCCCCCACCGCCATCGACGTGTTCAACATCCGCTTCCTCCAGGGGACGAAGGAGGACTTCCTCTCCGACCGCAACTCCAGCATCGTCGGCAAGAAGCTCGCCATCAGGTTCGGGTTCAAGCTGGGAGAGTCGCTCCCCGTGCAGGGAGACATCTACCCCGGCGACTGGCAGTTCCGGATCGCCGGCATCGTCGACTCCCCCGACGACGATTCCCTCGCCAACTCGATGTACTTCCACTGGAAGCGGCTCAACGAGACCGTGCGCCCCGGGCTCAAGGACATGGTCGGCGTCTACACCGTCACCGTCGCGGACGCCGGCAGGTCCTCGGAGGTCATCCGCCAGATCGACTCCCTGTTCGCGAACAGCGAATACGAGACGCACACCGAGACGGAGAAATCGTTCCGGCTGCAGTTCGTCAAGGGCTCGGAGGCCATCCTCGTCGCCCTCGAGGCAGTCAGCGGCGTCATCCTCCTCATCATGGCGCTCATCCTGGGCAACACCCTCGCCATGGGCCTGCGCGAGCGCACCCCCGAGCTCGGGGCCATGCGCGCCATCGGCTTCTTGCCCAAGCACGTGCGTGCGATCTCCATCGCAGAGGGCGTGCTCCTCGGGATTGCGGGCGGCGCGCTGGGGGTGGGGCTTTCGCAGCCGATCCTGACCGGATTCGGGAAGTTCCTCTCCAGCCTCGGCTTCTTGACCGGGATCAGCTTCAAGCCCGGCACTGCGGCGGTGACGCTCGTCTGCGCCGCCGCCATCGGCGCCTTGGCCAGCGCGTTCCCCGCCTGGCAGGCCGGCCGCATGGCGGTCGTGAACGCGCTCCGGAGACAGGAGTGATCCCCCTCTCGTACAACGTGCGCTCCATCCTGCGGCGCCGCTTCTCTGCGGTGGCGACGGCCGCCGGCCTCGGGCTGGTCGTCTTCGTCTTCGCCGCCGATCTGATGCTCGCCCAAGGCGTGGAGGAGACCCTCCAGGCGACGGGCTCCCCGCGCAACGCCATCGTCCTGCGCAAGGGATCGTCGACCGAGGTGACCAGCCTGCTGTCGCGCGAAGCCGCGAAAGTGTTCTCGGCGGACCCGGCAGTCGCGATGGCCGGCGGGAAGGCGGTCGCCTCGCCCGAGCTGTTCGTGGTCTTCCAGCTGCCGCGCGCCGATGGAAACGGCACCGCGAACGTCGGCTTCCGGGGCGTCACCCCCGACGGGCTGCAGCTGTTGCGCAGTGAAACAGTCAAGTTGATCGACGGGCGCTGGCCGCAACCGGCGACCAGCGAGTTGATCATCGGCAAAGCCTTGCGGGGCCGGTACAAGGGCGCAGCGCTGGGACAATCGATCCACATCGCGCGGCGCGACTGGCAGGTGGTAGGCGTCTTCGAGGCCGGCGGCAGCGGATTCGAGAGCGAAGCGTGGGGCGACGCAGACCAGCTCATCGACGCCGCGCACCGGCCGGGGTACTCCCAGCTGACGGTGCGGCTCAAATCACCCTCGGAGATGGCCTCGTTGCGGGCGACCATCGACGCGAACCCGGCATACAACCTCGAGGCCAAACGTGAGGACCTCTACTACGAGGAAGCCTCGGGCCAGCTCGCGGGATTCGTGCGCTCGCTGGGGAGGGTGATCGCCTTCTTCTTCGCCTTCGGAGCGACCCTGGGCGCGATGATCACCATGTACGCGCAGGTGGCGAGTCGCGTGCGCGAGGTGGGGACGCTCCGGGCGCTCGGCTTCCGCAGGCGCGCCGTGCTGGGTAGCTTCCTGCTGGAGAGCCTCGTCCTGGCGCTCATCGGGGCGGTTGCCGGCTGCACTCTCGCCGCGGCCTTCAGCGGCGTGTCGTTCTCCACCGTAAACTTCTCCTCTTTCACCGAAATCAAGTTCCGTTTCCACTTCGCGGCGGGCGTCGGGCTGTGGGCGACCGTCTTCGCCGTCGCGATGGGCGTCCTCGGCGGCGCGCTGCCCGCGATCCGCGCAGCGCGGCTCGCCATCGCGGAGGCGATCAAGGGCTAAGGGTGCTCGACTCGACGGAGCGCAAGCTGCTCGTCCTGCTGCTCGTCGCCTCGGGCTGGCTGTTCGTCTTCTTCGAGAAGCTGAACAACCCGAACGAGCTGGTGCGCGTCTACATGGCGCGCGCGATCCTGGAGCACGGCACCTACGCCATCGGCGAGCGTCGCGCCATGCTCGGCGGGTTCCGGGACGGCGGCCCGATCTATTCGCAGTGGGGCTACATCAACGACAAGGCGCTGGTCTGCGACGACCCGAGCGCGCGGCCGCCGGCCTGCAGCGGCAAGCTGTACGCAGCGAAGGCGCCGGGCGCATCTTTCCTGGCGGTGCCCGTGCTGGGGGCGCTGAAGCTCACGCTCGGCCGCGCGACGTCGCGCACGATGGACGTGTTCGCGCTGCGCTGGGTGTGGTGCATCATCCCCACGGCGCTGTTCTGGGTGGCGATGCGCCGGTTCCTGATCCGCAGCGGAACGCCGCCCCCGGCGGCGCTCGCCTGCGTCCTGGCCGGCGCGCTGGGCTCGCTCTCGTTCACCTACGGGCAGATGTTCGCCGGGCACCAGCTCGCCGCGCTCGCACTGGGCACGGCTTTCCTGGTCGCCTTCTGGCCGCGCGGCTCGGCCACTACCGAGACGACCGCGGGCGGGGCGCTGCTCCTCGGGTTCACCGCCGGGCTCGCCGTCTGCTGTGAGTACCCCTCCACCCCTGCCGCCCTGCTGGTGGGAGCGGCCTGGCTGCGGTCCGGGCGAGCCCGTCCCGCAAGCGTGGCCCTCGCCGCGCTCGGGGCCGCGGGTCCGCTGCTCGCGATGGCGCACTTCCATACCGCCGCGTTCGGCGCTCCGTGGTCGACGCCCTACTCCCACCTGGAGAACCCCGAGTTCGTGCGGGACATCGCCCCGGGACTTCTGGGCATCTCGCTTCCGACCTGGGTACGGGTCCAGGGATCCCTCTTCTCGCCGTATCTGGGCCTCTTCTTCTGGGCGCCTTGGACCGCGCTCGCGCTCGGCGCCGCCCCGTTGCTCCTCCGGCGCCGGCATGTCGCCGGGACCGCCGCGGTCGCCGTGGTCGGCTACTACCTCGTCTTCCAGGTCACGCACGCGCTCTGGCGCAGCGGCTGGGTAGTCGGCCCTCGCTACATGACCCCGGTGGTGCCTTTCGCCGCCGCGGCCGTGGGGCTGGCCATCGCCCAGCTCGCGGCCGCGGCGCGGCCCTGGGCAGTGGCGCTCCTGGGCGGCGCGGGCGCCGCGTCGATCGCGGCCACCGGCCTGGCCTCTCTCGTCTGCCAGGCGTTCCCGATGGAGGTCTACAACCCGCTGGTCGAGGTCGTGGTCCCCCTGCTGTCGCACGGGTACGTTCCCCGAAACCTCCTGCAGCTCGCCGGCGTGCCCGGATTGTGGAGCGCGCTGCCCGCGCTTGCCGCGCTTGCCATGGGCATGGCTCTCCTCCTCACCGCTCCGCTGCGCATCGACCCCCTGGCGCACCGAGCGCAAAGCCTCTCGCTGGTCGTCGCCGCGCTGCTCGTCCTGGCCCAGTGGACGTCGACCTCGGGAGACTCCCCGGCGCACTCGGTCGCCGTGCGGTACCTCGCCTCGACTTGGGAGCCGGATCCCCCGCCAGGCGCCCGCCCGTTCAACCGGCGTTGAGCCATTCCTCGAAGGCGCGAAAATCGTAGTCGCGCCCGAGGAAGTCCCGCATCAGGTCAGCCGCCTTCGCTCCGCCCCCAGGCTCCAGCACCGCCTTGCGATAGCGCAGGGCCGTCGCGGGATTCATCAGCCCCTCGCGGCGGAACGCGCCGAGCAGGTCTTTGGCGATCACCAGCGACCACATGTACGTGTAGTAGAGCGCGCTGTACCCCTCGAGGTGCCCGAAGGACTCGTGGAACCAGGTCTCGGGAACGTAGCGGAACGGCGTCATTGCCTCCTGCAGGCGCGCCATCAGGGAGGTGGTGTCCAGAGAGCGCGGTCCCGACCCGTGGAAGGCGAGGCTCACGGCCGCGTAGTACATCTGCTGGCGCACGCGCAGTCCCTTGCCGAACTCGTCGGCGGCGCGCATGCGCGCGATCAGCTCCGCCGGGATGGGCGCTCCCGACTGGTGGTGGCGGGCGAATCCCGAGAGCACCTCCGGGTCCCAGCACCAGTCCTCCAGCATCTGCGAGGGCGCCTCGACGAAGTCCCACTCGGTGCGCACTCCGGAGAGGCCGGCCCACCGGGTACGGCCGCCCAGCAGATGGTGCAGGAGGTGCCCGAACTCGTGGAAGAAGGTCACCACCTCGGCGTGCTCGAGCAGCTCGCCCGGACGGGGGAAATTGCAGAGGAGCGCGGCCTCCGGAAGCGCGCGGCCCGCCTGCCCCGAGCGCAGCGTGAACTGCGCCGCGTGCTTGTACTTCCCCTCCCTCGGGAAGAGGTCCAGGTAGAAGCGTCCCACCGCGCGCCCTTCGTCGCGCACATCGAAGCACGTCACGTCGGAGTGCCAGACGGGAGCGTCGGGAACGGGGTGATAGGTGAGGCCGAAGAGCCGGGCGGTCACCTCCAGAACGCCCTGCTGCACCCGCGACAGCTCGAAGTAGGGCCGCACCTCTTGCGCGTCGAACCCGTGCCGCTCCTTGCGCACGGCCTCGGTGAGGACCTGCGAGTCCCACGCCTCGACTGCTTCCGCGAGCGGATCGTCGCGCCGCTTGCGCTCGAGCAGCGCCTCGTACTCCACCTTCATCCGCGCCTCGGCGGCAGCGGAGATCCTGGCGATGAAGTCCGCCGCCGCCTGCGCGCTGCCGATCATCTTGTCCTCGGTCGCGTAGGACGCCCAGGAAGGGTATCCGAGCAGATCGGCCAGCTCGTGGCGCCGCTCCAGCATGCGGGCGAGCGCGTCCAGGTTGCGCGGGTGCGCCCGCTGCCGGTAGACGCGCCACAGCCGCTCCCGCGCCGGCGAGCTGGTCGCGTAGGTGAGGAAGGGGACGTAGTCCGGAGTGTCGGTCGTGATGCGCACCTTGCCGTCCGGGCGCGGCGGGCGCGCGCGCACGTAGTCGGCGGGCAACCCCTCCAGCTCGCTCGGGTCCACCTCGATCCACCGGACGTCGTCGCGGATGTTCCGGCTGAACTCCTGTCCGATGCGCACCAGCTCGTCGTTCAGCGCCCGGATGCGCGCCCGCGTCTGGTCGTCCCGATCGACGCCCGCGCGGCGGAAGTCGCGCAGGAGGCGGTGCAGGTAATGGCGAGTGGGCCCGTCCCCTCCCGACGCGTCGATCTCCCGCAGCGCGTCGTAGGCGCCCCGGTCCAGCGACAGCTCGGTGGAGAGGGCATCCACTTCCTGCTCGCAGCGCTCCCCCGCCTCGCGCATGGCGGCCGAAGGATGCGCGTTGAGCGCGACGCTCGCGCGGGACGAGGCGTCCGACAGCGCCGCCGCCGCGTCGTCGTAGGCGCCGAGGGCTTCCTCCAGCGTGCGCGGCGAGGGCATCGCCTTGAGCCGTGCCACCCGGGCGCGGGCCAGCTCCATGTCGCGCCGGTTGGCGAGGACGAGCTGCTCCGGTGTCCCGGCCAGGAGCTCGCCGGGACTCACGCAGCGCGCTCCATCCGTGCCCGCAGCGCCCGGTAGGCGTGCAACGTGGCCTGGACGGTCAGGCGGTCGCCGCGGCCGAGCCGCACCGCTCCCGGCGGATCGAATCGCACCGTCCCGTCCGCCTGCAGGAGGTGCAGTACCAGAGTACTGGACTGGTCCCGGAGGTCCGCGACCGTTTGTCCCTCGAGCAAGGCGTCCACCTGCAGCTCGGCGATCACCATCAACCGCCCGCCCACCTCGAACGAGTTGCGGATCTGGGGATCCAGCGCGGCCGCCGCGAGCGCCGGGGCCGCCAGCGCGGAGGTGGAGAAGGCCTCGACCTGGAAAGCCTCCTTCGTCTTGGCCACCAGGTCGTCGTCGAAGAGCCGCATCACCACCCGGATGCGCGGGTTCAACCGCCGGGCGTCCAGGGCGATGTTCAGGTTGGCCAGGTCGTCGTCGGTGGCGCAGATGATCGCCCGGGCCGCCGCGACGTTCGCTTGCTCCAGCGCGCGGGCCGAGCGCACGTCGTCGATCAAGACGGGCACGCCCTGCGCGCGGATGGGGGAGACGAACGGCGCCTCCTCGGCCCGCTCGATCACCACCATGGGCACGTCCAGCTTGACGAACTGCTCGAAGACGCGGAAGCCCACGCGTCCCGCGCCGCATACGATCACGTGGTCCTTCAAGGTCTGGGCGAGCACGGCGAACCACTCCTTGTCGTTGCGCGTCTTGGCGAAGAAGAGGAAAGCGAAGCGGACCAGCCCCTCGGCCACGGTCACGATCCCCAGCGGCGGGATCAGGGTGCAGAGCGCCTCCAGCGGGCCGTAGTCGGGGATGTCCATGGTCGGCTGCGCGAAGAGGAGGAAGTAGGCGGCGAATGCCGCCCGCGACCAGCTGATCGGCTGCCCGATGTGCGCGTAGAGCCGCCACATCACGGTGCCGCCGCCCAGGACCAGCAGGGCCAGCGAGAAGAAGGTGAGCTTGAACCTGCGCACGAGGACCCAGAGGTAGACGAGCTGCGCCCGCAGCGTCCTTCCCGGTGCGCGGATCATGGGCGGACCTTCGCACGCGGCCCGGCTCGGGCTCAAGCGATCCGGATCACCGCGCGGCGTTGCGGGCGGAGCGCTCCGCCTCCTCGCGCAGCACCCGCTCCAGCGAAGAGAGCGGCACCGCGCCGTGGGCGAGGACCGCGTCGTGGAAGGCGCGCAGATCGAAGCGGTCGCCGTCGCGCTTCTGCGCCTCGCCGCGCAGACGGAACAGCTCCAGCTGCCCCACCATGTAGGCCAGCGCCTGCCCTGGGTGGATCGTATAGCGGTCGATCTCGTTCGCCGCCTCGTCGGGCAAGAGCGTGGTGTGCTCGCGCAGGTACTTCAGCGCGCGCTCCCGGTCCCACTTGAGGGCGTGCATCCCGGTGTCGACCACCAGCCGCGCCGCGCGCCAGGCCTGATACCCGAGCATGCCGAATCGGGCGGGGGCCCCCGAGTACAGGTGCAGGTCCTGGTCGCTCATCCGCTCGGTGTAAAGCGCCCATCCCTCGACGAAGGCGGTCTCGCCGGTGTGACGGCGGAAGTCGGGCAGGCCGCGCAGCTCCTGGGCGAGCGCGATCTGCAGGTGGTGTCCGGGGACCGTCTCATGGAAGCAGAGCGCCTCCTCGTTGTAGAGCGGGCGCGTCTCCGGACGCAGGGTATTGACGTAGTAGACGGCCGGGTGGGACCCGTCGTCGGCGGCCGGTTGGTAGAACGCCGGCGGGCTGGAGGCGGCCCGGTAGGACTCGATGGGGCGCGCCACGATGGGCTTCTCGGGGAGCCGGCCGAACGCCTGCGGCAGCGCCGCCTGCGCGCGCGCCAGCGTCGCGCGATTCCATTGCAGCAGCGCCGCCGCGGTCCGCTGGAACTGGTCGCGGCTGCCGTCCAGCCGGGTCCGGTACTCCCGGGCGCCGCCCACGCCCTCGGCGCGGGCGATGCGCTCCATCTCCGCCTCGATCCCGGCGAGCGTCCGGAGTCCCAGGTCGTGCAGCTCTTGGGGAGTCCGCTTCGTTCCGGTGTGGTGCGCGACCAGTGCCGCGTAGCAGGGCTCGCCGCCAGGGAGCGACCACAGACCCACGTCCGCGCGCGCCTTGGGCAGGAGCTCTGCGGCGAGGAACTCGCGATAGCGGCGCATGCCGGGCAGGACCTGGTCGACGATCGCCACCCGGATTCGCTCCCGGGCCGCGCGCCGCTCGCCTTCGGGAAGGCCCGAGAAGCGCTCCTCGCCGGGCAAGAGGACCGAGGTGGACGGGTCGTGCCCGAGCAGCTCGTCGAGCGAGGCGATCACCCGATCCACGTTCACGCGCGGCGCGGTCCGTTCCTGGACCAGCCCACGGCGGAGGTTCGCGACGATCTGGTCGAAGAACCGCCCGGCTTGCCCGTAGCGCGCCGCCAGGTCCGCGGCGCCCTTGGCGGTGCCGAGCCGGTAGTGTTGGGCGGTCTGCGCCAGCGCGACCTGCGGCCCGCTCATCTGGTCCACCACCCAGCCCGGCGCCGAGCACGCCTCGGCGGCGTCGGCGTCGGCGAGCACCCGCCGCAGCATCTCCAGCGTGAGCTGCTCCTCCCCGCTCAGCTCGGCGGGCATCAGCGTGGTCAGCTCCGCCCGGAGCTGGGCGAGCGCGTCGATCACCTTGCGGTGGGCGTCGGGCGACAGGTCGTCCAGCTTGGCGTCGAAACGGTGGTCCCCCAGGGCGGTGGCGAACAGCGGACCGCCCAGCCTGCCCGTCCCGAGCAGAGCAAGGGGCGCGGTCTCCAGCAGCGCCGTCCAGTATCGCCTCGCGATGCTGTCGAGCTGAGCGGACGCTCCTTTCACCGGCTCCCGACTGGGAGCGGGCACCGACAGAGGCGCCGGCGGCGGCATCGACCGCGTGGCGCAGGCGACCGCGGCGGCAGCAGCGATCCACGCGCGCATCCCGCCGACCCTGCTGCCCCGGAGCACATCCGTCAAGCCCCGCCCCCCGCGGCGTTAATATCGCCCGCGCGATGCCGCCTCCCCTCGAATCCGCTTCCCTCATCAACCTGCGCTGGATCGTGCGGCTCCGCTGGGGCGCGGTGGTCGGGCAGGTCGTCACCATCCTCCTCGCGGCGCGCCTGCTGCACATCGCGCTGCCGGTGAAGGCGCTGCTCGCGGTCTGCGGCGCGCTCGCCTTGGCCAACCTGGCCACCCACGTGTGGCTCCGGCGGGGCGGCAATCCCAGCGAGCGCGCCAGCGGGCTGAATCTCTTGGGCGACGTGCTCGCGCTGACGGCCCTGCTCGCCCTCTCGGGCGGTGCATACAACCCGTTCGCGGTGCTGTACCTGGTGCACATCACCATCGGGGCGGTGGTGCTGCCCGCGCGCTGGACGCTGGCGCTGACCCTGACCAGCATCGCCGCGTACACGCTCCTCTTGCTCCTGCCGGAAGGGCCGTTCCTCTCCCTGGGCACCGAGGAGCAGCTCATCATGCACGCGCGGGGGCGCTGGGTGGCCTTCGTGGTGGCGGCCGTTTTCACAGGCACCTTCACCCTGCGCATGAGCGCCGCCCTGCGGCGCCGCGAGGCGGAGCTGGAGCGGACCCGCTCCGACGCCGAGGCGGCCGAGCGGCTGGCCGCCCTGGGCACGCTGGCCGCGGGCACGGCGCACGAGCTGAACACCCCGCTGGGGACCATCGCCATCCTCGCCGGGGAGCTGGCCGCGCAGCTTGCCGGCGACCGCCGCGCCGAGGCGGAGGAGATCCGCAACCAGGTGCGGCGCTGCAAGCAGATCATCACCGGAATGCTGGCCCCGCGCGGGGGAGCCGACCTCGAGGAGCCCAAGGAAGTCGAGGTCGCTCCGGTCCTGGAAGCGGCGGTCAGACGTTGGCAGGAAGGTCGCCCCGGACCCAAGCCGGTGGTGGAGATCCAGCCCCAGGCGGCGCGCGCGCGGGCGCGCCTTCCCGTGCACGCCTTCGAGCGGGCGATCGCCAACCTGCTCGACAACGCGGCCGAGGCGACCGAGAACCGATCCGCGGGCGAGGTGCGCATCTCGCTGGCGCGTGAGCGGGGCGAGCTCCGCATCCAGGTGAGCGACAACGGCGTGGGCGTCCCGGAGCCGCTCCTGCGCCGCATCGGCGAACCCTTCTTCACCACCAAGGAGCCCGGACGCGGCACCGGGCTGGGTCTGTA
>DATFTN010000332.1:0-2063 GCA_035261845.1 Myxococcales bacterium
CGACCGCCTGACGCAGGACGATCCGCGGACGCTGGAGGACCTCGGCAAGCAGTGGGGCCTCTCGCGCGAGCGCGTCCGGCAGGTGGAGAAGAGCACGCGCAACTTCCTCAGCCGGTACCTGGCCGACTTCGAAGAGGCGGCGTAAGGCGTCGCGCGAGGAGCAGTGCGCGAATGGAGGCGCGCTCCCGGACCGGGGGCGCGCCTTTCGTTTTCTTGGGGAGGCACCTGCTTGCGGGTAGAACCGGCGAGGCATGCGCCGGTTCGCCCTCGCCGCGTCCATGGTCCTCTTCTGCTGCGCCGGCGAACCCCGACCGGACGCGAAGCCGGCGAAGCTCGTTCCGGCGCAGCTCGTCGGCTGCGCCGTGGCGCCTCCCGCCGCCAAGTCTGGAGCCGCCTCGCTTCCGGACATGTCCGCCGATTTCCAGGTGGACGCGCGCGGCAGGGTGCGCGACGTCCACATCCAAGGGGCGGGCGGGTCCGCCGCCAGGGCGCTCAGGCGGCACCTGGAGTCGTGCGAATACGCGCCGGCGACCAGGGACGGGCACCCCATCGCGTCCCGGCGGGCTGCCGTCTACGGTGGGTACCAGTGACCCCCGGTCTGTGTGGGGAAATCCCCGCCCCGAGGGGACGCATTCATCACCCGCCCGTGTGCTACCAAAGTTGGTGATGGTGAAGGTCCCGCAGAGATCCGGCTTGCTCGACGACTCGCTGCCCATCACCCGGCGGCTGAGCGTCGTCGCGGAGCGCTTCGAGGATGGGCTGCGGCCGCGCGTGGGCAAGCTGTTCCAGGCCGCCAAGGACGCCACCCGCCAGCTCGCCGAAGTGAACCTGGTCCGCTTCGAGGCGGACGCGGAAGAAGGTTCCCACTCGCTGGCCGTCTGGGAGGAAGTGGCGCCCTTGATGGCCCAGACGGTCGAGAGCGTGAACCGGCTGATCGCGGTGGCGAACGAGGTCTTTCTGCCCCCGGACCAGCCGGAGGCCCCGGACAACCTGGACGAGGCGTTCGGGCCATCGGGAGACAAGCCCGCCCCGGCACTGGAAGTCGTCGAATCCCAGGAGCAGGGGATCGCCCGGACGGTCTTCGCCGTCTGCGGCGCCTTGCGACAGGACGTGGCGCGGTTGGGCGAGCGCCTGCGCAACCCGACCGTGGTCGCCGATCCCTGGAACCTGGTCGCCGACCTGCTCGAGTTCCGCGGACGGCTGCGGGCGGGGATCGGCGAGATGATCTTCGACGTCGCCGCGCGGGTCGACGAGCTGACCCGCGCCGACATCGTCCCTGGCTACGCGGAGGACCTGGTCCAGGCGGCGCTCCTGCGCCAGGCGGCGACGAACCTCGCCTTCCTCTTCCGCGGACACGCCAAGCGCATCTCGCAATTGCCGGACGAGAGGATCCCGGCGGCGCTGCACGACGCCCTGCGCGACGTGCACGGCTTCAGCCGGACCCGGGCGCTGCAAGCCCTGCGCACGCCGGACAAGCGCCTCTTCCTTGATGCGCGCGCTCAGATGCACCAGCTCGGCCGGGAGAAGCCTGCCCGCCCGCGGCAGATCCAGGAGTCGGTGGAGAACATGGCGCGCTTCTTGGAGTCGCTCTCGGTGATCAGCCGGCGGGAGAACCTGCGCCTGCACGACCGCGAGCAGCTGGCGGCCGCCGGCCGCGCCCTGGAGACGGCCCGCCAGCGTTCCGTCCTACCGGCGCGCGCCCGGATCGCGCTGATCGAGGCGGTCCGCGCCGCCTCGGCGCTCTACGGGCGCGATGCGCAGCTCGACGCCTACTTGCGCACGCAGCGGCACTTCCCCACCGACTGGCTGGCCGATCCGGAGATCCCCGGCGAGGTCGAACGCCTCGCCTCGCTACTCGCCGCCGTCTCGCCGCCCTGACCCGCTACTTCTTCCAATGCCGCGGGGTTGTTCGCGCAGCACGCGAGAGGTGACGCAACGCGTCCCGTCCCGAGCATGATGTGGCTGGCTCCGCAATGGCATGGGTACCCATCGTCCGGGGTTTCCTGGACCGACTGCAGGGGCAACATCGACGCGCTTTCGCAGTCGAGCATTCGCGCTCGGGG
>DATFTN010000333.1:0-9858 GCA_035261845.1 Myxococcales bacterium
CCCTCCCCCTCGACCTCTCCCTCTCCCTCGACCCCGACCTCGACCTCGACCTCTTCCTCGCCCTCGAATTTCCCCCGCAAGACCCTGGGCCGCCGAAAGCCGAAAGGCCCGTAGACTCTACCCATGCGCCTTTCCGGCACCGCGCTGCGCCTGGCTGCGGCAGCCGCGGTCCTCCTCGTGCTGTGGGTCCTCGGCACCGAGCTGCCGCTCCTGCACTGGATCTCCGTGGCGGCTGCCCGGCTCCAGGGCAAAGGCCTGGCCGGCGCCGTCTTGTGGGGGGCCGGCATGTACGTCGCCACCCTGCTGCTGGTGCCGACCATCCCGCAGATCGTCGCCTCGGGCTGGCTGTTCGGCGCTTGGGGCATCCCGGTATCGCTCTCGGCGGCCGTGGCCAGCGCCGTCACCGCCTTCGGGGTCGCGCGGGCGCTGGGACGCGGCGCCTTTGCCCGATGGCTGCTCGCCCGGCCCCGTGCGCGCGCCCTCGCAGAGCTCGCCGAAGAAGGCGGCCTGGCCACCGTCGCGCTGATCCGGATCTCGCCTCTGCTCCCGTTCACTCCGAGCAACGCGGTGCTCGGCCTGACGGATCTCAAGCCCCGAGACCTGGCCCTCGGGACGCTTCTGGGGATGGCCCCGGGAATCGCCCTGTACGTGTGGGCAGGATCGCTCGTTCCCAGCGCCGCGGCGCTCGAGCGGAACGAGGTTCCCGGGCCCCTGGTGTGGATCCTGATCGGCTGCAGCTTCGCAGCGGCGGCCATCATCGGAATCGCTGCCGCCCGGCGGCTCCGCCCTCGGCGGCGCGCCTGACCTTGCCCCGGCTAGGACGGTGCGGCCGGGCGGGAGCCGCGGGCGAGCAGCAAATCGTCGAGAACGCAGGCGAGCAGCGCGAGCACCGCCTCGGGTGACGGCCCGTCGAGGATGGGCGTGTCCCCGGGATGGATGAGGCACTGCGCCGCCACCGAGCTGGGGCCGTTGCGGAACAGGAGAACGGCGATCTCCCGGCCGTCGGATCGCAGGTGGCGGACTCCGATGAGCTTTTGATCGGTCACGCCCCTGGCTAGAGCAAATCGCGCGCCACCGCTTCAGGGCCAGCAAAATAGGACGCATCGGCCAGCGAACTGGCCGCACCGGCCAGGATTCCGGCCACTCGGGCCAAGCGTTTCGACCGACTGTACTTTCTCGAACAATCAGGCGAGCCGTCGGAGCGGTCGTTGGCCAGACTTCGGGCCCGATCCACCCACCTCCGAGGAGGCTCGATTCCTGGCCGGTGGCTCGATTCCTGGCTCGTGCGAGGAATCTCCCTCGGAGGCGCCGCGATCCGCGTTCGCGCCGCGCGGCCGCGCGCGAACTGGCACTTTGGTTGCGTAGCAGCGCGCGCATGCAGCTCTCGCGATTCGTCGTCGCGTATCACGACGTGCGGCCCGGCGAACACGTTCTGTACAGCGTCCTCGCCGATCACTATATCGGCATCGATTCCGCTACGTTCGAGGCGGTGGAGCGCTGGACCCACGGCCGCCGTCCGGCCGACTCCGCCGAGCGCGAGACGCGGCAGGTGCTGCTCGAAGAAGGGTTCCTGGTGCACTCCCGGGCGGAGGACGACCGGAACCTGCGCGCGTTCCTCGAGCGCGCCGCCCAGGGCATCCCCGACACGATGCACGTCACGTTGATGCCCACACTGGCTTGCAACCTGGCCTGCACCTACTGCTTCCAGAAGGAGGCGCCGGCCTTCACCAAGATGCAGGCGAGCACCGAGGAGTCCACGCTCGAGTGGATCCTGCGGACGCTCGACGAGCGCGCGCTGCGCACGCTGCACGTGCACTACTTCGGAGGCGAGCCGCTCACCCGCAAGGACTTCATGCTCCGCACGGCCGAGGTGCTGGCCGCGTCGATGCAGGCGCGCGGAGGCACGTTCAAGTGGTCCTGCACCACCAACGGCATCGGCCTCACTCCCGACTTCGTCCGAGGGATGTGCCGGTTCGGCGCCGGCTCCTTCAAGGTGACGCTCGACGGCGACCGCGAGACGCACGACCAGATGCGCGTCTACCGCAACGGCCGCGGCACGTTCGACGAGATCTTCGACAACGTGGTCGCCTGTGCCGATCTGGTGAAGATCTTCGTGGGCGGGAACTTCCTCCCCGAGCAGAAGGAGAGCTTCGAGCGGCTGCTCGATCGGGTGGAGGCGGCGGGCCTGCGCGGGAAGCTCGAAGGCGTGCACTTCAAGCCCATCGTCGACACGCAGAAGAGCAAGCCGAGCTGCACGGGCTGCGGGGAGAAGGCGGAATCGCAGACCCTGGTGCAGCTCAACAAGAGCATCGAGAAGCGCGGCCTGGGGATCAAGGGGCTCGGCGGCGATACCCTGGAAGCGCTGCTCGGCCCCTGCGAGCTGCACTGGAAGAACAACTACACGATCGACCCGGAGGGAAGGGTCTACAAGTGCCCGGCGGTCGCGGGCCTCCCCGGCCTCGAGGTCACGCACGTCGCCGCCGCCGGCCCTGAGAAACTCGCCCCGCTGGTCGCTCTGCGCCCCTGGCAGAAGTGCGGCGACTGCCCCTACCTGCCGGTCTGCGTGGGGGGATGCCTCGGCGGCAAGTACCTCAAGACCGGCCGCATGGACGAAGTCGCCTGCAAGAAGGAGCAGTTCGAGCTGAGCTTCCGCGAGACCATCGTGCGCCGTTACCTCGCGGAATTCCCCGCGACTGAAGAGTCGCCTGCAACCGCGGCATAGCGCCGCAATCAAGGAGCCAGAGATGAAGATCAAGCGCAGCGTTCGGAAGAGCACCCGTAAGGCCGGCCCGTGCGCGGCCCTTCTCGCGATCAACTCTTGACGTAGCGCCGTGGCGCCACGAGGCTGGGGGGCCTCGTGCGCCGGGTCCTGCTCGCCGTCCTGACCGCAGCTTTCGCCTGCCGGCCCTCGCCCCACCAGCGGGAGTTCCGGCTGCGCATCGCAGTGGTCGGTCCGCTCCACGCCTTGGCGCCGGGCGCCGAACCGAGCGCCAGCGGGTACGCGCAGGAATGGGTGTTCGAGCGGCTTCTGCGCACGGCAGCCGACGGTGCCCCGATCGCTGGCCTGGCGGCGCGGTTCCACTTCTCGACTCCGGCGCGGGTGGTCCTCGAGCTCCGCGAAGGCGCGAAGTTCAGCGACGGGTCGGCTGTAACGGCGGAAGATGTCAGGCGATCGCTGCGAGATGCCGGGCTGGAGGTCCACGAGCAGCCGCACGGACTCTCCATCGAGTCGCCGTCCGGCGTCCCTGTCGAGCCGATTCTCCGGCATGAGTCGATCTACAAACGGGTGGGGGAGGCGTACGTCGGGAGCGGCCCGTTCCGGGTAGTCTCGCTCGACAGCGGACGACTCTTGCTCCGCCGCGTCGTGCACGTGCCGGGAAAGATCGACGAGGTCGTCCTGCTCGGGTTCCCCACCGCCCGCGAGCCCCTGGCGCACACGCTGGCGGGGGACGCCGATCTTCTGATCGTGAGCGATCCCAAGCAGCTGGAGTTCTTCCAAGGCGTCAGCCGGCTGCGCGTCGTCCGCGCACATGGCGCCAATGCGATCGCGGTTGCCATGGGCGTCCACCGGCTCGACCGCGCGGCCCGCACTGCGATCGCCGCGGCGCTCCCGGTCGAAAGCATCAGCAGTCTAGTCTTCGGAACGGAATGCCCTCCCTTCTCCATCGCTGGCGGCAAGAGCGGCGCCCTGCCTGCCAGGCCGCTGGAGGTCTTGGTCATCGGGCAGGATCTTCCTTTGGAGCACACCGCCCTGGCCGTCGCGCGAGCACTGGGGCGATCCAGCGGCGAGATCCGGTTCGTCTCGGTCGCCGATGCGTTCCGACTCCTCAAGAGCCAGGACTTCGACCTGATGATGCTTCGTCCCCTCGTCTGGCCCCCAAGCGCGGCGGCGGTCCTCTGGGCGTCGGATTCGCCCTTCAATGAGCTGGGTTACCGCAGTCCCAAGGTCGATGCGGCTCTCAAAGCCGGTAATTGGGCACGCGCCCTGCAAGCGTTGCATGATGACCCGCCCGTGGCGTTCATCTGCACGCCCGAGCGCCTCGCCGTGGTCGACAGCCGCATCAAGAACCCACAGGTCGGTCCGTACGGCTACCTGGAGACCCTGCCGGACTGGGAGGTCGAGGAGTGAACGGCGAATCGAGCCGCCCTGCGATGGCGCGGAACCTTCTCGTGCTCGTCGCGGGGTCGAGCCTGCTCATCTCGCTGGTCGGCCTCTCGGCCATCGCCCTCCTGCGGCGCAACGCGGAGCGGACCGCCCAGGCCGCGCTGGCGGTCATCGCCGAGCAGGCCGCGGCCCGCATCGGCGCCTACCTCTCGCACCAGCGAGAGATGCTGCACGCCCTTGCGGGGCTGGTGGGGGGAATCCCCGACCCGGAGCGGCGGCTCGCGCAGGTCGCGCTCGATGCCCCCAGCCTCGGCCGCGTGACGCTGCTCACCGGCCGCACACCCGCCGACCGGTTGCCCCAACACCTGGCGCCCACGGACGTCGCCGCCGCCCTCGCCGGCCGGGAGGTGGCCTCGCCCCCTTACTTCCGCGAGGACCTGACGCCGGCGATGGACGTCTGCGTCCCCTCCGGCGCGACTCCGGGGACCGCCGTCTGCGCCACGCTGGACCTGCTCGAGCTGCAGCGGCAGGTGCAGCGCATCCGCATCGGCGAGAGCGGGTTCGCGCTCGCCTTCGACAGCGACGGCCGCCTGCTCGCCGCGGGCGCTCCCAAGCTGCGCGCGAAGGTGCTCACCGGAGAGCCGATCGCCGAATCGCCGCTGGCCAGCCAGATGGCGGGCGGGGGGCCCGGCCCGGCCGAGTTCCGCGGCGGGCTGGGCGAGAGCGTGCTGGCCGGGTGGGCACGCCTTCCGGATCCGCGCTGGACGGTGGTGGTCGAAGAGCCCACCCGCGAGGCTCTCGCCGCCATGCGCAACGCCCTGATCGGCCTCTCGGCGGTGGCGATCGCGGCGCTCCTGGTCACGCTCGCGCTGGGCGCCGCGCAGTCGCGGCGCGTCCTCGACACCCTGGAGATCGAGGAGCGCTGGCGCACCGCGGGACGCATCGCCACGGGCATCTCGCACGACCTGGGCCACCGGCTGGCGATCCTGCAATCGACCGCCGCCCTCGCCGAGGCGAACGACCCCGCTTACCTCCCGCTGATCCGCGACAACCTGCGCGCGGAGACCGCCACCTTGAAGAAATTCGTTGGCGACTTCGCCGATCTCTCGCGCGAGGTGTCGGTGGAGCAGTTCCTGCCGCTCGACCTGAACGCCTTCGCGCAGAGCATCGGCCGCACCGTCGTGCCGCACGCGGAGAAGGCGAGCGTGCACCTCACCATCGTGCCCGCTCCCGAGCCGCCCTGGGTGAAGGGCGACCGCTATCTCCTCGAGCGCGCCGCGCTCAACCTGCTCTCCAACGCCATCGAAGCCTCGCCGCCCGGCGGCCAGGTCTCCATCGAAGTGACGCGTCAGGACGGGGTGGCCACCTTCAAGGTGACCGACCGCGGCCCCGGCATCGCGCCCGACCGCCTGCCCCGCATCTTCGACGCGTTCAAGTCCACCAAGCGCACCGGCGCGCACGTAGGGATGGGCCTTCCCAACGTGCACCGGATCGTGACCGCCCACGGGGGCCAGACCTCGGTGGTGAGCGAGCTGGGGAAAGGCTCGACGTTCGCGATCGAACTCCCCCTCCAGCCCAAGCCGGGCTGAAGTTGGTGATCTTTAGTCCTCTTCGTCCGAGCCGATCCCGTAGGACTTCAGCTTGGACTTCATGGTCGAGTACCCGATCCCGAGGGCCTCCGCGGCCCGGCGGCGGTTCCAGCCGTTCTGCGCCAGGGTCTTCTTGAGGAACCCTCGTTCGAACGCCGACATCGCCGCCTGCAGCGACGTCTCGCGCTCCGCCTCGCGACGCAGCCCGGCGGCGACGACGAACTCGAGCGGCAAGTCGCTCTCCTCGATCATCTGCGACTCGCACAGGACCGCCATCCGCTCGAATAGATTTTGCAGCTCGCGGATGTTTCCCGGCCAGGGGTACGTCTCGAGCAGCTGGGCGGCGCCGTCGGAGAGCGTCTGCGGGATGCGGCCCAGTTGCACCGCGGAACGGGCCAGGAAGTGGTGGGCGAGCTCACGGATGTCCTCGCGGCGCTCGCGCAGCGGCGGAACCTGGATGGGCACCACGTTGAGCCGGTAATACAGGTCCTCGCGGAACCTGCCCTCCTTGACCATGTCCGGGAGGCTGCGGTTGGTGGCGCAGATCACGCGCAGGTCGAGCTGGATGGGGCGGGCGCCGCCGACGCGCTCGATCTCGTGCTCCTGCAGCGCCCGGAGCAGCTTCGCCTGGACGTCCAGCTTCAGCTCGCCGATCTCGTCCAGGAAGAGCGAGCCGCCCGAGGCGAGCTCGAACTTTCCGTACTGCAGCTTGGTCGCGCCGGTAAAGGAGCCCTTCTCGTGGCTGAAGAGCTGGCTCTCCACCAGGCTTTCCGGCACGGCCGGCAGGTTCACCGCGACGAACGGGCCGCTGCGGCGGTCGGAGTGCTCGTGGATGTACCTCGCCAGCATCTCCTTGCCGGTGCCGCTCTCGCCGGTGATCAAGACGGTGACCGGCTTGGCGGCGATCTTCTCGGCGACGCCCGCCACGTTGCGCATCGCGGTGGTGTGCCCCAGCACCATCGGCTTCTGGTCCCGGGTTGCCTGCTCCTCGCGCAGCCACGCCAGCTCCCGGGCCGTCTTGAGCTGATCGAGCGTCTTCGCCACCCGCGCGTTCAGCTCGGGCGGCGAGAAGTCCTTGGTGACGTAGTCGAGGGCCCCCAGGCGCATCGCCTCGACCGCCACCGGGACCTCCTTGAGCACCGAGATCATGATGACGCCGATGTCGGTGTGCTTCTCGCGCACCTGCCGGAGCACCTCGAGGCCGCCGATGCCGGGCATCTGCACGTCGAGGAGCATCACGTCGACGGGGTTGGACTGCACCGCCCGCAGCGCCTCCTCGCCGGAGGCCACCGCGACCGGGCGCATGCCGGCGGAGCGGACGATCGCCTCCATCGTCTGCCGCATGCTGCTGTCGTCGTCGACGATGAGGACCGTCGCTGCCCGAGCCATCTTTCCGGAAGTCTACCGCGACTCGGAGGGCACCGGCACGCGGCGAGCGGCCGGGCGCGCGCGGGCGGCCAGGCGGATCCCGAGCAGGACCGCCAGGACGGCGGTGAAGAGGACCGGCTGCAGCAAGGCTGTCTTGAACCGCCAGATGAAGTGAACGCAGGCGAGCGCTCCGGCCAGGTAGACCAGGCGGTGGAGCGCTTTCCACCGGCGATAGCCGAGCCGTCTCACCCAGGCCTGCGTCGAGGTAATCGCCAGCGGGACGAGCGAGCACCAGGCGGCGAACCCGACGGTCACGAAGCGCCGCTTGGAGATGTCCTTGGCGATCCCGCCGAAGTCCAAGCCCTGGTCGACGAAGAGGTACGTCGAGAGATGCAGGCAAGCGTAGAAGAAGGCGAACAACCCCAGCATCCGGCGCACCCGCAGCGGCCATTTCCAGCCGAGGACCAGCTGCAGCGGAGTGCATGCCAGCGAACAGAACAGCAGGCAGATGGCGTACAGCCCCAGGCGGTTGAGCACCTCGGCCACCGGATCGGGGCCCAGGGTCCCGCGCAGCCCGCGCGAGGCGAGCCACAAGAGCGGCGAGAGGGCCGGGGCGAAGACGAGCGGTTTGAGCCAGGGCTGCCGGGCAGCCTTCTCCATCAGAAGAACTTCCTCAGATCCATCCCGGCATAGAGCTTGGCGACCTGGTCGCCGTAGCCGTTGAACTTCAGCGTGGGCCGGCGGAAGAGCTCGCCGATGCGCCGCTCCTTGGCCTGGCTCCAGCGCGGATGGTCGACCTCCGGATTCACGTTCGCGTAGAAGCCATACTCGGTGCCGCCGGCGTACTGCGACCAGGTGGTGGGCGGCTGCGTTTCCTGCAGCCGGATCTTGACCAGCGACTTGCCCGACTTGAAGCCGTACTTCCAGGGCACCACCAGGCGGATGGGAGCGCCGTCCTGCTTGGGCAGCTCCTCGCCGTACATCCCGACGGCGAGCAGCGTGAGCGGATGCATGGCCTCGTCGATCCGCAACCCCTCGAGGTAGGGGAACGGGATTGCGCCGAATCCGCCGACCCCCGGCATGTTCTGCTTCTGCACCACGGTCTCGAAGGCGACGTACTTCGCCCGCGAAGTGGGCTGTACCTTCTCGAGCAGGGTGGCGAGGGGGAAGCCGTCCCAGGGGATGACCATCGACCACGCCTCCACGCAGCGGAGGCGATACACGCGCTCCTGCAGCGGGAACTTGAGCAGCTCGTCGATGTCGAAGGTCCCGGGCTTCGCGCACTCGCCCTCCACCTTCACCGTCCAGGGGCGCGTCTGCAGCTTGGAGGCGTGTCGCGCCGGATCGTCCTTGTCGGTGCCGAACTCGTAGAAGTTGTTGTAGTGGGTGATCTCCTCGAGCGAATTCTTCTTCTCGTCCGTGGACGGCTGCCCCGGCTTCACGCCCTCGAGCTTGCGTCCGTGCGGCGCCTCGGCCGCCGCCAGTACGGCGCGCGGCAAGAGCAGCGCGCCCGCTCCGGCGGCCCCCACGGCGAGGAACTCGCGGCGGCGAATGTACAGCGACCTGGGCGTGATCTCGGACGAGCGAATCCCCATCGCGACCTCCGTGTCTCGAGGACGCACGGGATCGTTACAGCTTTTTTCACCCCCCGCCACGCCAATCGCAGCCGGGGCGGGCTACGAGCTTTCCGCGGCGGGCTCCGCCTTGCGCACGATGGGCGGCACGGCGGCGATCACCGGGGTCTCGTGCCGCACCTCGGGCTCGGCCACCGGAACGCCGCGGCGGCGCGCGTTCCATCGCTCGCGCGCCTCGCGCTGCTCGTCGGGGGAGAGCTGCGCGCGGTGGAGATCGCAGATGAACCCGGCGCGCGGCCCGCGCGAGCGGTTGGGGCAGCCGTCGACGCGGCAGCTCATGTCGAGCGTGCGGCGGGGCCTGGGAGACTTGGGCGGCAGGCGCACGATCCGCTGCGAGGGAACCGCCGTGGGCAGCTTTCCCTCCGCCGCGAGCCGCTTGTTGCGCTCGACGATGCTCTTCTGCTCGGCGGCAGAGAGCTTCCTGGCGTGATCGCGGCAGAACCAGCGGTTGCGCGGACCCGCGCCCGGCTCCCCGCAGCCGGGGACGGGGCAGAGCCTGCCGGACCTTCGGCCGTCAGCCTCCATCCGCCCCGCCGAGGCGCGCGCGACCGCGTCCCTGACCTGGACCTGGACGAACTCGCCGATCGCCACGCTCAGGTCTTGCGCAAACCGCTCGATGAGCGCGCGGAACGAACCATCCCTGTTTCGTTGGGCCATGATTGTTGCGTTTGTTTACGAAGGAGAAATGAACCCCGTGGATCCTTCTATCCGGTAGCGGGGCGAAGCGCGAGCGAAATTTTTGGCCGCCCCGGCCAGTCAACGTCCGAACAGGCCTTTCAGCTTGTTCGCCGCGTCCTGCTTGGCTTTATCCGCCTGCTCTTGCGCCTTCTGCTCCAGCTCCTGCTGCTTCTGCTGGGCGACCTGCTGTCCCTGATCCTTCTTCTGGTCGGCCGCCTCGCCGAAGATCCCGGAGACGAGGCTCGAGCCGGCGGCCTTCACGATCGCCTCCACCGCGCCCTTGACGTCGAGGTCGGCGATGACCGGATTCGTCGCCGGGCCCGTCAGGCGCAGCCCGATGGGCACGTTGGTCTCCAGCTTCACGCGGCCGCCGGTGAGCTCCTGCACGGTCGCCGGAGTGAGGGCGACGACGCCCGGCATCTCGAGCGTGCCGTCCAACCGGACTCCTCCGGAGAAGCTCAGCTCCGCTTGCGGGGTGGATGTC
>DATFTN010000334.1:0-22384 GCA_035261845.1 Myxococcales bacterium
GGGGTGGCGGGTCCCCGAGGCATCGCCTCGCTGCTGGAGACGCTCGCGCGGGCGGGCTCCTTGGGCGTGGGAGGCCTGCCGATCCAGATCATCGAGTTGGAGGGCAAAGGCGGAACGCTGGAGTTCCCGCGCGAAGCGCCGGCCGCGTTCAACGTCCAGGCGCGCCCGCTCGCCCACCGCGTGCCGACCTTCGGTTATCGCGTCTCGCTTCCCGATCGCCCTGGGACGCTGGACGTCGAGGCGGCGGTGGCGGCGGGCGTTCCCCGCGGGCCGCTCCTCGCCCAGGTGAAGGAGGGCCGGCCGGTGGTGCTGCCCGACGGGCGGAGCGTGGACGGATCGCGTTTCCTGGGCCCGGTCCGGCGGGGGCCGTCGGTGGCGTATGCGCTCGACACGATGCCCTGCAAGGCGGCGGTCGAGCTGGGCCTGCGCGCCGACGTGCTCGTCCACGAATCGACGTACGAGCACGCGCGCGCCGAGCTGGCCCACTCCCGCGGCCATTCCACCGGAGTGGAGGCGGCCCGCGTCGCCGCGGAAGCTTCCGCGGGGACGCTGCTCTTGACGCACTTCTCCCCTTCGGTGGACGGCGAGCGCGTCGCCGACGAGGCGCGCGCGATCCACTCCCGCGTCGTCGCCGCCGCCGATCAGCAAGGACTCGACGTCGCGCCCGCGGCGGGCGGCTAGAGCGACCAAAAAGCGTTTCACGCAGAGAGCGCAGAGGGAAGGGGAGGAGGGGAGGAATTCTTTCAACAAACAAATCGCTCCTCCGCGCCCTCCGCTTCCTCCCCTCCTCCGCGTGAAACGCTTTTGGTCTTTCAGCGGAACTCGGTGCGGAGCCTCAGGTAGCCGGCCAGGCGGTATTCGTCGCCGTCCTCGACCCGCCGGCGGGTGATCCGCTGGTCGCCGAGGAAGGTGCCATGGGCGCTGCCCAGGTCCTCGACGTACCAGTCCCCGTCCTGGCGCGCGAACTGCAGGTGGCGGGTCTCGATCTGAGGCGAGTTCACCCACACCGTGCAGTGCCGCTCGCTGCCCACCACCGTGGGCACGTCGATCACCTCGACGGGCATGCCCCTTCCGTCCAGTCCGCGCCCGTCGAGGAGCAAGTACAACCGCTCCGGCAACGCACCCGAATGCAGCTTCTCGGCCGCCACGTGGGCGGGTTCGGGCCGCGAGGGCTTGTGAGGTGCGACCCGCTCGGCCAGCTCGCGCAGCGCCCGCATCATGGCTTCCGCCCCGGAGATGCCCAGCGCCTGGGCGATGCGCCCGACGAGCGCGTCGCGCTCGCCCGCCGGCGGACTGGCCCGCTTTCGGCCGGCCGCCTTGCGCGCGGCCTTCCTCGGACCCGCCTTGCGCGCGACCCGCTTCTTCGCCTTGGCCATGTCAGCTCCTCTCCACGAATTCCGCGTGCAGCCGCCGCACGCACTGGGCGGCCTCCCCGCGCGGCACCAGCAGCGCGATGCGCAGCGGCGAGACGAGCACCGCGCGAGGCACGACCTCCGCGGCCCGCAGCGCTCGCGAGAGCTCCTCCCGCGACGCGCCGATTCCGCTGCCGACGACCGAGACTTGCGCGAGGCCCTCTTCGACGGTCACGCCGGACGCGGCCCGCAGCGCGCCCACGAGCACCCGGGCGCCGTGCACGTTCTCCAGCGGCACCAGCGCGAGCCGCGCCGAGGGGCCATCCAGCCACAGCTCCCGAGGCCAGGCGCCGTGCTTCTGCAACAGATCGGCGAGCGCGGCGCCGTCCTCCGCGCGAACCACCAGTAGATCCAGGTCCTGCGCCACCCCGGAGATGCGCAGCTCGCGCGAGGCGCGCGGCGCGATCTGGGTGCCCGGGCCCGGCTCGAAGGTGCTGCGGGCGTGGATCACGATGCCCCGATCGCGCGCAAATTCCACCGCCTGGGCATTGAGCACCCGCGCTCCGGCGAGCGCCAGCTCCTGCATCTCTTCGTGCGAAAGCTCGGCGAGGCGCTTCCCGCCCGGGACCACCCGCGGGTCGGCGGTGTACACCCCGTCCACGTCGGAGCAGATCTCGCACACCTCGGCGCCCAGCGCCGCCGCCAACGCCACGGCGGTGGTGTCGCTGCCGCCCCGCCCGAGGGTGGTCACTTCCTTGTCCCGCGAAACCCCCTGGTAGCCGGCGACGATCACCACCCGGCCCTTCCCCAGCTCCTCGAGGATGCGGACGGGACGCACCTCTAGGATGCGCGCGTTGGTGTGCGCTCCGTCGGTGATGATCCCGCTCTGCGACCCGGTGAAGCTGACCGCCTCCACCCCGCGGGCGTGCAGCGCCATCCCCAACAGAGCCATCGAGATGCGTTCCCCCGCGGTGAGCAGCATGTCCAGCTCGCGGCGGTGCGGGTCGGGGCTGACCTTGCGGGCGAGATCGAGCAGCTCGTCCGTCGTGTCGCCCATCGCGCTCACCACCACGACCACCTGGTGGCCTTCCGCCCGCGTGTCGGCCACCCGGCCAGCCACCCGGAGGATGCGCTCCACGTCCGCGACGGAGGATCCGCCGTATTTCTGGACCACGACGCCCACGGGGCCGTGAGTCTACTCGATTGGCGCTCCACGGCTTGCTTGGGGGTCGACGCTCTCCAACGGATGGCACGCTCTTCGATCCGGCGCCTTCGGCGCCTCTACAAGGGCGCAGCAGCGGGCGCGGAACTCGACTCGCGCGCGAGCGGTGCTACTTCGAATGCCGCGCGGTCGTTCGAGCAAGCACGCGAGATGTAACGCAGCGCGTCCCGTCCGGGACGGGACGCGGCGCGTCAACGGAGTAGCACCCCCCAACAGATCACCGAAGGTCGGACTTGAAGCCGGGCCGTGAAGAAAATCGAGGGTTCCGCTGTTCAGAGGAGCCGGTGGGCCGCGCACTCGGGGGCGGCGCGCCGGGGCAGGCGGCGGATGGCTGCTTGACAGCCTGCCTCGATCCTCTAGATTTCGCGGCCCGAAGAGCGCGCAGTCGTCTTTTTTCAAGGAGTTGCACGCCCATGATCGAGGTCTCCCACCTGTCGAAGAGCTACCGGGACCTGAAGGCGGTCGACGACGTCAGCTTCCAGGTCCAGTCCGGCGAGATCTTGGGCTTCCTCGGCCCCAACGGCGCCGGCAAGACGACCACCATGCGCATCCTGACCGGCGTCCTGCCGCCCACCAGCGGGACGGTCAAGGTGTCAGGCTTCGACGTCTTCGAGCAGCCGCTCGAGGTGAAGAAGCGGATCGGGTACCTCCCGGAGAACCCGCCCGTCTACACCGACATGACGGTACGCGCGTACCTGCGCTTCGTCGCGTCGATCAAGGGCGTTGCGCGCGACGCGCGCGAGGGCGAGGTCGACCGGGTGGCGCAGAAGACGAACTGCACGCAGTTCATCCAGCGCGTGATCGGCAACCTCTCCAAGGGTCAGAAGCAGCGGGTGGGCCTCGCCCAGGCGCTCCTGGGCGACCCCGAGGTGCTGATCCTCGACGAGCCGACCGTCGGCCTGGACCCGGCCCAGATCATCGAGGTCCGGCAGCTGATCAAGTCGCTCGCGGGCAAGCACACCATCGTGCTCTCGACCCACATCCTCCCCGAGGTCACCGCCATCTGCCAGAAGGCGCTGATCATCTCGCAGGGCAAGGTGGTCGCCTACGACACGCTGGACAACCTGCAGCGCGCCCACGCCGGCGCGGCGACCGCGGACGGCCAGACCGGCCCGATGCCGTCGCTGGAAGAGATCTTCCTCAAACTGACTTCCGCGTGAAAGGCTCTCAAAAACACAGCGCCGCCCTATCGGCGGCGACTGGGGCTTCCCCGACATGAAAAACGCGATCGCCATCGCCAAGAAGGAATTGAACATCTATTTCACCACGCCCATCGCGTACGTGATGTTCACGCTGTTCGTCGTGATCGGCTCGTACTTCTTCCTGCGCCTCCTGGGCGCGTACGAGCAGGCGTCGCTGATGTACATGCGCTTCAACTCCCCCGAGATGATGAACCGCCTCAACTTCCAGGACGCGATCTTCCGCGCGCTGTTCGGGAACATGGGAGTGATCCTCATCTTCGTGGTGCCGTTCCTCACCATGCGCCTGGTGGCCGAGGAGAAGAAGCAGAAGACGATCGAGCTGCTCTACTCCACGCCGGTCACCCCCGGGCAGATCGTCTGGGGCAAGTACCTCGCGGCGCTGGTCATCCTGGTCTGCACGCTGGCGCTGACCCTGCTCTACCCGGCCCTGGTGCAGCTGGTCGCCCGGGATGCGCAGGGCGTCGAGTGGCGCAGCATCTTCCTCGGATACGCCGGCCTGTTCCTGCTGGGCGCCGCCTACATGGCGCTGGGGCTGTTCATCTCCAGCCTGACGGAGAGCCAGGTGGTGGCGGCGCTGATCACGTTCGTGGTGCTGCTGATGACCTGGATCATCGGCTGGACCGCCGCGGAGACGGAGGGCGCCACCCGGGAAGTGGTCACGTACCTGAGCTCGGTCTCCCACCTCGATTCCTTCAGCAAGGGCACCATCGACCTGAAGGACCTCGTCTACTTCCTCTCGATCTGCGCGCTGGGGCTGTTCGCCACGCACCGCGCGATCGAGGCGCATCGCTGGAGCTGAACGCCATGACCATCAAGCAGCAGGGCCAGGCCGCGGGCCTCTTCGGTGCGGTCGCCCTCTTGAGCGCGCTGTTCTGCTGGTTCTTCATCGCCGGCCGCTTCTCCCACCCGGCGGTGTGGATCCAGCTCGCCCTCGGGGTCGCCGCCATCGGCGCATACCTGATCACCAACCTGGACTCGGTCGGGGCGCAGCTGGGCGGCCGGGGCACCTTCTACGGAGTGGTGAGCGCCGCCACCGCGCTGATCGTGATCGCCGCGCTGGCGGGCCTGAACTACATCGCGGTGAAGAAGCCGAAGACCTGGGACCTCACCAAGGAGAAGATCTACACCCTCTCCGACCAGACCGACGGGGTGCTCAAGGGGCTCAAGAGCGAGGTGCGCATCGTCGCTTTCTACGCGCCCAACGAGCCCGAGTTCGGCGAGCTGGACCAGCGGCTGCGCCAGTACCGCCAGCGCACCGACAAGCTCAAGGTCGAGATGCTCGACCCGACCAAGCACGTCAAGGAAGTGAAGGAGTTCAACATCTCCCAGGGCGGGCCCCGGGTGATCGTCAAGGCGGGCGGCAAGGAGTCGCGAGCGAAGGACGTGAGCGAGGAGTCGCTCACCAACGCCATCGCCGAGGTCACGCGCGGCGCGAGCAAGAAGATCTACTTCAGCAAGGGCCACGGCGAGCATGCCCTGAGCGATGCCACCGAGCGCGGCATGAAGCTCTGGTCCGACGGGCTCAAGTCCGACGGCTACCAGATCGCCGAGATCGAGCTGGCCGCCAACAAGACCATGCCGGCCGATGCGCAGGCGCTGGTCCTGGCCGGACCCGTTGCCTCGCTCAGCGACGGCGAGGCGAAGCTCGTGCAGGAGTGGGTGGACAAGGGCGGGAAGCTGATCGCGCTGATCGATCCCGGCGTCCACTCGGGCCTGGAGAAGGCCTTCGCGGCCTGGGGGCTGAAGGTAGGTGACGACGAGGTGATCGACGCCGAGTCCCAACAGCCCGAGGTCGCCATCGCGCAGGAGTACGCCGACCACCCCATCACCAATCCGCGCAGCTCCCCCTTCCAGATCGCCTGCATCTTCCCGCTCGCCCGCAGCGTCTCCAAGGCCAAGGACATCCCGGCCGGCTGGAGCGTAACCGAGCTGGCGAGGACAGGTCCGCGCGCGTGGGGCGAGACCGACCCCATCCGCGACGGGCGGGTGGAGTACAACCCCGGCAGGGACTTGAAGGGTCCGGTACCGCTGGCGGTCGCGGCCACCCACGGATCGGGCGACTCCGAATCCCGCGTGGTGGTGATCGGCAACTCGAACTTCGCCGCCAACGGTTTCTACCAGCTGCGGGGGAACCGCGACTTCGCGCTCAACGCCGCGAGCTGGGTCGCGCACGAGGAGGCGAAGATCTCCATCCGTCCGAAGAGCCGGAGCGGGAATGCCCTGTTCCTCACGGCCGCGCAGAAGAACACCATGACGCTGTTCGCCTTCGACCTCTTGCCCTTCTCGCTCCTCTTCGCGGGGCTGGCCGTCTGGCAGACCCGCAAGGCCCGGTAGACGCGCCATGAAGCAGACCACGAAGTCGCTCGCCACCACCCTGGGGGTCCTTGCGCTCGCGGCGGCCATCGGCGGCGCGGCCCTGTGGGTCACCCGCGACACCGAGAAGAAGGCCGAGCAGAAGGAGAAGTCGGCGAAGCTGTTCGAGGGGCTGGACAAGTCCAAGGTGCGGCAGGTCAGGCTGGTGAGCGGCGGAAAGCTGGTCGCGCTGGTCGCGCGCGCGGACGCGTCGACCCCTTGGAAGATCACCGAGCCGCTGGCGGCGGATGCCGACGCGTCCGCGGTGGACGGGCTGGTGAACGGAGTCGCCGACTTCAAGCAGAAGAGCGAGCTGGGCGAGGCCGACCCGACCCAGTACGGCCTGGACAAGCCGGCCACCGTGGTCTCGGTGAAGAGCGAGGACGGCAAGGAGAGCGCGATCGAGATCGGCGAGACCAATCCGTTCGATTCCAGCGTCTACGTGCGCAAGGCGGGCGAGAAGATCGTGCGCGTCGCCGACGGCTGGACGAAGTCGGCCTTCGAGAAGCAGTTGCTCGACCTGCGGGACAAGCGGGTGCTCCATCTCGACGACACCGCCGAGGTGCGCCGGGTGGAAGTCGCCGGCACCGCGCCTGCCTACACTCTGGAGAAGGACGGCGCCTCGTGGAAGCTGCTCGCTCCGCAGAAGGACGCCGCCGACACGGCGGTGGTCGACCGCGTTGCCACGGTGCTCAAGTCGCTGCGGGCGACGGGCATTGCGTCCGAGAGCGCCGGAGGGGCGGCGCTCAAGCAGTACGGGCTTGCGCCGGCGAAGATCACCGTGCAGCTCACCGTCGCGGCCGCGGGAGGGAAGGACACCTTTCGAAGGACGCTGCTCTTGGGGCAGCCGGCGCCTGCGAAGGGCTCCGTGGCGGTGAAGACGTACGCGAAGCGGGACGACGCGCCCACCGTGTTCGAGGTGGACCAGCAGATCGTCAAGGACCTGCAGAAGGACCTCTTCGATCTGCAGGACAAGGCGCTGGTACACGCGAATCGGGAGGACGTGCACAAGGTCGTGCTGGAGCAGGCGGGCAGCCCGAAGATCGTCGTGGAGCGCAAGAAGGAGCAGCCCAAGGACGGCGGCTTCGCGGACGAGGCGTTCACCGTGCTGGAGCCCAAGCAGGGCCCGGCGAAGAAGTGGAAGATGTCCAGCGCGCTCTACTCGCTCACCGGGCTGCGCGCGGCGGCGTTCGCGGCCAAGCCGGACGCGAAGGCGTTCGATGGAGCCCGCACCATTTCGCTGCTGGGCGAGGGCGACAAGGTCCTGGCCACGGTCCGCATCGGCTCCCTCACCAAGGACGGCAAGCGCCGCTACGTCTCCTCCTCCGGCCAGCCCCGCATCGCCGAAGTCGAGAAAGCCACCGTAGACGACCTCCCCAAATCCCTCGACGACCTCCTCGAACCCCCTCCCGCCCCCTCCACTCCGGACGCCGGCCCGACCAGCCAAGCCGCCAAGTAGAGGGGCTACAAACGTTTCACGCAGAGGGCGCGGAGGAAAAGGAGAGCGCGGAGGAGCATCTTGTCTGGTCGAAAATCTCCTCCGCGACCTCCCCCTCCTCCGCGCCCTCTGCGTGAAACGCTTTTCCGTGGACGGTGGCGGGATTTGGGGCTATTCAGGCGGGCTCGCTGGAGGAATGGATGGCGCGTGTAACGGTCGAAGACTGCTTGCCGCTGGTCGATAATCGGTTTGCCTTGGTGCTCTTGGGGACGAAGAGGGCCAGGCAACTGATGGCTGGGGCGCGGCCGCTCCTGGAGGCGAAGGACAAGCCGCCCGTGCTGGCGCTTCGGGAGATTGCCACGGGCAAGGTGAGATTCGACCGCAGCGTCCGCGCCGCGCTCGAGGGAAAGTTCGACGCCGAGAAGGTCCCGCAGTCCGGCCGGAAGTAGTCTGACTCAGGCGGCCCAGGCCACCTGGCCCTGCGCGAAAGCCGACAGCTTCTCTCCTCCGCCCAGCCGGTAGAGGCGGCGCGCTTCGCGCAGCAGGCCGTCCAGCCGGCCCCGGACCACGAACCGGGTCTCGAGCGCACGTGCGCACGCCGCCGCCAGCGCTCCGGCGACCCGGTAGCGTTCCTTCTCCCCCGCCGGTAGTCCGCTGCGCAGGGCGGCCCGGTCGAACAGCCGGTGCCGCAATTCGGGAGAAGCTCTCCGCCGGCCCACCGCCCACAGCTGCAACAAGACGCAGAGGTACTTGTCCAACTCGCCCTGCGCCTCCAGCTCCAGCTGCGAGACCGGGCGGCGCGCCCGGGCCCTGTGCAAGAGATAGAGGAAGTGCGAGACGCCCTCCGCCGCGGCGCAGAAGCCGCGCAGCCGCTCGTGCGACCAGGGCGCCTCCGCGCCGCGCGCCAGCTGCTTGAGGACCGGCTCGCCCAGGAAGAGCCCGACGTGCAGTTCGTCGCCGGACTCGGACACGAGGAGCGCTTCGTCCGAGCTGGCCTGCGGGGCGACGCGCTCGCGCACCGCGGCGCCGACCAGGTAGTCCTTCGCCTGCGCCGTCTCCTCCACCCCGTGCACGGACATGAGCAGGCGCTGCAGCTGCGACACCGCGTCGAGCGCCCTCACTGGACGAACCGCCCCTTCGGCCTGGCGAGGACCGCCGGGACGCCGCGCTCCGAGAGCAGGGTCGCCACCCGCGGGCTGCCCGTCTTGATCCACTTCTCGTAGATGCGGAGCAGGCCGGCGTTCGTCGTCGCCTGGGTGCGTTCGCTGACCTCGTTCAAGACCTCGACGAGCTGGGAGAACTTCGCCGACAGCTCCTCCCAGATGGACCGCTCGCCCCGCCCGTGGCGCGCCGCAACCTCCCCCAGCGCGTCGTAGGCGCGGCTTCCCATGGCGATGGCGTACTGGACGTCGACCAGGCTGGCGGACAGGGACTCCGAGAACATCCCGGACACGAACAGCGAGGTATCACCCAGGCGCCGCAGCGCGCGAGCTCGGGCGGCGCCCTCCTCTTCCAGCGCCTCCTTGAGGAGAAGCGCCAGGGGGCGCCGGTGTAGCGACCCGTCCTCCTCCCGGACCAGGAGCGACTCGGTTTGCAGGAAGCCGGACAGGAGGTTCGCCAGGTAGAGCTCGGTGGCCTGTTGCACGCGGGCCCGCTGGTTCTCGATGGCCAGGGAGAGGAGCTCGCGGAAAAAGTCGTGGATCGACTGGGCCGAAAGGACCTTCGGATCGGTCATCCACACCTCCTCCCGTCATCTTGCGGTGCAGTCGATCGGCCGGCAAGTTCGGCTGCCCCTTGCCACCCCCTTGACAGCGCCTGAGAGGCGGTTACATTGCCCGCGCCTTGGCACTCTCGTGTGTTGAGTGCCAGCTCCCACAGCAAGGAGAAAACCCCATGAAGATTAGACCTCTGCAGGATCGCGTGATCGTGAAGCGCGTGCAAGAGGAAGAGAAGACCAAGGGCGGGATCATCATCCCCGACACGGCGAAGGAGAAGCCGATCGAGGGTCAGGTGATCGCCGTTGGAAACGGAAAGGTGCTGGAGGACGGAAAGGTGCGCCCCCTGGACGTGAAGGTGGGCGACCGGATCCTCTTCTCAAAGTACGCCGGGACCGAGATCAAGGTCGAAGGCGAGGAGCACCTGATGATGCGCGAGGAAGACATCCTCGGCGTCATCGAGAAGTAACCACCTCACACGTCATCGGAGAAAGACATGGCAAAGGAAATCCTGTTCGACGTCCGCGCGCGTGAGGCGATCCTGAAGGGCGTGAACACGCTCGCGGACGCGGTGAAGGTCACGCTGGGGCCCAAGGGCCGCAACGTGGTCATCGAGAAGTCGTTCGGCTCGCCCACGATCACCAAGGACGGCGTCACCGTCGCCAAGGAGATCGAGCTCGAGAACAAGTTCGAGAACATGGGCGCCCAGATGGTGAAGGAGGTCGCGTCCAAGACCTCGGACGTGGCAGGCGACGGGACCACCACCGCCACGGTGCTGGCGCAGGCGATCTTCCGCGAGGGCTCCAAGCTGGTCGCGGCGGGCAACAACCCGATGGAGATCAAGCGCGGCATCGAGAAGGCGGTGAACGCCGTGGTCGAGGAGCTGAAGAAGCTCACCAAGCAGACCAAGGACCCCAAGGAGATCGCCCAGGTCGGCACCATCTCGGCGAACGGCGACGCGACCATCGGCGACATCATCAGCAAGGCGATGGACAAGGTGGGCAAGGAGGGCGTCATCACCGTCGAGGAGGCGAAGGGCCTCGAGACGACGCTCGAGGTGGTCGAGGGCATGCAGTTCGACCGCGGCTACCTCTCGCCGTACTTCGTCACCGACCCGGAGCGGATGGAGGCGGTCCTGGAGGACCCCTACATCCTCATCCACGAGAAGAAGATCTCCGCGATGAAGGACCTCCTGCCGCTCCTGGAGCAGGTGGCCCGCAGCGGGAAGCCGCTGCTCATCATCGCCGAGGAGGTCGAGGGCGAGGCGCTGGCCACCCTGGTGGTCAACAAGCTGCGCGGCACCCTGAACGCCGTCGCGGTGAAGGCGCCCGGCTTCGGCGACCGCCGCAAGGCCATGCTCGAGGACATCGCGACGCTCACCGGCGGCAAGTTGATTGCCGAGGACCTCGGCATCAAGCTGGAGAGCGTGACCCTGAAGGACCTGGGGCGCGCCAAGCGGGTGGTGATCGACAAGGACAACACCACCCTCGTCGACGGCGCCGGCAAGAAGAGCGACATCGAGGCACGGGTGAAGCAGATCCGGGCGCAGATCGAGGACACCACCTCGGACTACGACCGCGAGAAGCTGCAGGAGCGCCTGGCCAAGCTGGTCGGCGGCGTGGCGGTGATCAACGTCGGGGCGGCCACCGAGACCGAGATGAAGGAGAAGAAGGCCCGCGTCGAGGACGCGCTGCACGCGACCCGGGCGGCGGTCGAGGAAGGCATCGTGCCCGGCGGCGGCGTCGCCTACCTGCGCGCCTCCAAGGTGCTCGACTCGCTGAAGGTCGAGCTGGGCGAGAAGTTCGGCGTGGATATCATCCGCAAGGCACTGGAGGAGCCCATCCGCTTGATCGCGCAGAACGGCGGCTGGGAGGGCAGCATCGTGGTGAACAAGGTCAAGGAGGGCCAGGGCGCGTTCGGCTTCAACGCGGCCACCGGCCAGTACGAAGACCTGATGCAAGCGGGCGTGATCGACCCCACCAAGGTGTCGCGCTTCGCCCTGCAGAACGCGTCCAGCGTCGCCTCCTTGATGCTCACCACCGAGGCGATGGTGGCCGAGCGTCCCAAGGAGGAGAAGGAGTCCGGCGCCTCCGGACCGCACGGGATGGGGATGTAGAACGGTGAACTCGTGCCGGCGCAAGCCGGGACGAGTTCACCGTTTCAGACGTACCGGCATCCGAAAGGCCCGCGGGAGCGACCCCGCGGGCCTTTGTCTTTCGTGCGACACTGAGAGCGATGGACCTCCAGCTCTCAGGGCGGCGGGCGCTTCTCCTCGGCGCCGGACGCGGGCTCGGCGGAGCGGCGGCCGTATCCCTGGCTCGTGAGCGAGCCTCCGTGGCGCTGGTCGCCCGCACCCGCAGCGCGGTGGAGGAGCGGGCGCGCCTGTGCCGGCAGGCGGGAGCGCCGCATGCCCTCGCCATCGCCGCGGATGCGACCGATCCGGCGCAGCTCGAACGCGCCGTGCGCGAGGCCGCCACGGGGCTGGGCGGCCTGGACGTGCTGGTCACGCTGGTCGGCGGCAGCCAACCGGGCGGCGCGGAGATGGACGATGCGGCCTGGGCCGCCGCGTTCGACCGGAACCTGTGGCCGGCCATCCGGGCGACTCGCCTCGCCCTGCCCTTCCTGGAAGCGTCCGCCAAAGAGCGCGGCGCCTTGCCGCCGCCCTCGGTCGACGCGCCCGGCAGCCGCCAGCAAAGCGTCGTCCTGCACGTGGCCAGCATCTGGGGGCGGGAGGGCGGGGGCTCGATGGGCTACAACGCGGCCAAGGCGGCGCTCATCAGCCTCGCCCACGAGCAGGCGCGCGAGCTGGCGCCGCGGGGCGTTCGGGTCCTTTCCCTGGCTCCGGGCAGCATCCTGCACCCGGGCGGATCCTGGGAGCGCAGGTTGCGGAGCGATCCGAAGGGCATCGCGGAATTCGCGCGCCGCGAGATCCCCTTCGGGCGCTTCGGGACGGCCGAGGAAGTGGGCGACTGCATCACCTTCCTGTGCAGTCCGAGAGCGAGTTGGATCGCCGGGGCCTGCGTGGTGGTCGACGGCGCCCAGTCCCGGTCCTTTTGAGCCCGACCGGTATCCCATCTCTCGTGAAGCCCGTGAAAATCTACACAACCCCCTATTGCCCTTATTGCGTGCGCGCCAAGCGCCTGCTGGAACGCAAGGGCGTCCCCTACGAAGAGATCGACGTGGCGAACGACGACCAGGCCCGCATCGAGCTGGCCGAGCGCACCGGCCGGCGCACGGTCCCGCAGATCTTCATCGGCCAGGACCACGTGGGCGGGTCCGACGACCTGCACGCGTTGGAGGAGCAGGGGAAGCTGGACGCCATGCTCGGTCGCAGTCAGTAGAACAAGGCCCGCGCGAGCGCATTGCTGGCGGCGACGATCGCCGGCGCGTCGATCAGCGCCGGCGCCGAACCGAGAGCCAGGATGGCGAGGAACAGCGCGACCCGGCGGCGCCGCTCCGGCACCTCGTCGATGATCAGCAGGGGCGGGATGCAAACGGTCGCGGCCATCGCGAAGGCCAGCGCGGGCGGCAATCCGCTGAGGAAATATGCGGCCCCGAGGACCGCGACGGCGCCGGCGTGGAAGACGTCCCGCCCGTTCCCCGCATACCAGCGGCCCCGCGCCACTTCCGCCAGTGTACGCGACAGCTCGAACAGGCCGGTCCCCAACAGGACCGCGACCGCGCCTGCGGCCAGGCCGGCGCCTGGGGGCAGCCGGTGCGCGTAGCTCCCGAGCGGCTCCACGGCAAGCCGTCATAGCGCATCTTCGGCTGGCCGATCTGCCTAGGTCCGTTTCTTCGCCACCGACGCCGCGGCGCTCAACACCGATTCCTCGAGGGCGATCGGTCCCGCGTGCCCGAGCGACCCGGCCGCCACCGTGCCGCCGGAAGGCCTGAGCGTCTCGACCAGGGTGCCCAGGGCGCCCACCAGCGCCGTCGCCTCGTAGGGGATGAACACCTTGTTGGCGCCCGAGCCGGCCACGGTCTGCAGCGCCTCGATGTACTTGAGGGCGAGGATCTGCGGCGACACTCCCACCTCGTGGATCGCCTTGAACTCGGTGGCGAGCGCCTGCGCCTGGCCTTGCGCACGGAGGATATCGCTCTGGCGATCTCCCTCCGCACGGGCGATCTGGGCGTCGCGGTCGCCTTCGGCGGCGAGCACCTTCGACTGCTTGTCACCCTCGGCCTTGAGGATCGCCCCCTGCTTCTGTCCCTCCGCAGTGGTCACCTGCGCGCGCCGCTCCCGCTCGGCCTGCATCTGCAGCGCCATGGCGTCCAGGATGGCCTTGGGCGGGTCGATCTCGCGGATCTCCACGCGCGTCACCTTCACGCCCCATTTCTCGCTGGCTTCGTCGAGGACTTCGCGGAGGCGGAGGTTCACGTGATCGCGGCTGGTGAGCGACTCGTCGAGCGTGAGACCGCCCATGATGTTGCGCAGGTTCGTGCGGGTGAGCTGGTCGATGGCGAATCCGACGTCCTGGATCTCGTACTTCGACTTCACCGGATCGATGACCTGGTAGTAGATCACCGATCCCACGCCCATCGAGACGTTGTCGCGGGTAATCACCTGCTCGCTGTCCAGGCCGAGCACCATCTCGCGCATGTCGACGTACTTGGTCAGCTGCGCCGCGCCCTGCCGGCGCACCAGGAAGGGGCTGGGCTTGTCCAGCCAGGGGACGACCAGGTTCAGGCCGCTGTGCAGCGTCCGGTGGTACTTGCCCAGCCGCTCGATGATCATCACCTGTGCCTGCGGCACGGTGCGCAAGCCGGCGCGCAAGAACCACGCCGCGAAGACGCCCAGTGCGACGAACACGATCAGCGTGGTCATCGGAGACCTCCTTCGGGAAGCACCAGCAGGCAGAGCCCGTCGAGCGCGACCACCCGGGCCTCGTCGCCGGCCTGGAGCGAGCCAGACACGGACCGGGCCTTCCAGTGCTCGCCGGTCAAGAGCACCACCGCCTCGGCGCCTTCGGCGGCGCCGGAGAGGACCTTCACCCGCTTCCCGGCGATCGCGTGCACGTTGGTCGCCAGCCGCCTCCGGCTGCCGATCGGGGCCCGGCCAAGGGCGAATCCACCCAGGCCGCCGACGAGCAACGCCGCGATGACGATCGCGAGCTGCAGCGCGAGCGCCCCCATGGGACGTTGATCGCACGCCTGCGGGCCTGGGGACAAGCGACGCCCGGCCAAGTTGAAGGCACTGCTCTCCCGTTCCGGACGATCTGGCGGCGGCCCGGCCTCGTGGTATGCATCCGCGCCGTGCGCCTTCCGCTCCTCGCGCTCGCCGCCCTGTGCGCGTGCATCGAGCGGCCCTGGCAGGACGCGCCGCAGAAGCGCGACGTCGACCGCGGCTCGCTGTCGGACGTGCTGCTCACGGCGGTGCCGCCCGGCCTGGTGCCGGTGGGCGCGGTGTTCGGCGGATCCGCCGAGCTGGTCGGCTACCGGCTCGAGCCCGCCGTCCTGGCGGCGGGACAGCGCGCGCGACTCACGCTGGTCTGGCGGTGCCGCGCCGAGATGGACTCCTGGCGCATCTTCGTGCACCTCGACGACCCCGCCGGCACCCGCATCCACGCCGAGCACGATCCCGCCGGCGGCCGCTACCCGACCGACGCGTGGCGACCCGGCGACCTGGTCGCCGACCCCGTCGTGTTCGTACCCGGGCGGAATCCGCTGCGGCTCTACCTCGGCTTCTACACGCAAGGAGAAAACCGGCTGCACCTGGATTCGCCCGGGCGCGGCCGCGACGACGGCCAGGACCGCCTGCTCGCCGGGATCCTGCCGGCTCCCCGATGAAGCGCGCGTGGGCGATCCTGCTCCTCTGCGCGGCGCTTCCGGCGCGGGCGCACGAACAGAGCGTCTCGGTCGGGGAGCTCGACGTCCGCGGCGAGCACGTCTCGGCGCGGCTGCGCTTCGCCGCCGCGGACTTGAACCCGCTGCTCCGGCTTCCACAAGGACCGGACGGCGCGTTCACGCAGGAGGGCGTCGACGCGGTGCTGCCCGCGCTCCTGCACCTCACCCTGGACGAGTATGCGTTGACGACGCCGGACGGTCCATGCCGGCGGGACGCGGGCGGGCGCGCCCAGGTGGAAGGCGAAGACGGCATCGTGGTGGAAGGATCGTGGACCTGCCCGGACGAGGTAGATGCGCTGCGGGTGCGGGTGGGCTTCATCGACGTCCTGCCGCCGGGGCATGCGCACGTGGCCAAGGTGTCGTTCACCGGCGGCCTGGTCGCGCAGCGGGTCGCGCAGGCGGACTCGCCGGGGTTCGACATCGAGCGGCGGTCGGGCTTCTGGACCGCGGCCGGGCGGTTCTTGCGCCTGGGGGTCGAGCACATCTTCACCGGCTACGACCACATCGCGTTCCTGATCGGCCTGCTCCTCCTGGGAGGCAGCTTCAAGGAGCTGGTGCAGATCGTCACCGCCTTCACGGTGGCGCATTCGATCACGCTGGCGCTCGCCACGCTGGCGGTGGTGAATCCCACTCCGCGGCTGGTGGAGCCGCTCATCGCGGCGAGCATCGTCTACGTCGCGGCGGAGAACCTGTGGGCGCTGCGCCGGGGAACGCGCGCCTCCACCCTGCGCCACCGCTGGATGCTGACCTTCGCCTTCGGCCTGGTCCACGGTTTCGGATTCGCCAGCGTGCTTCGCGAGCTGAACCTGCCGCGCTCGGGCCTGGCCGCGGCCCTGGTCACGTTCAACCTCGGGGTCGAGGTGGGCCAGGTCTGCATCGTGGCGGTGGCGGTGCCGCTCCTGGCGATCTTGCGCAAGAGGCGCTGGTTCGAGACGGTGGGCGTGCGGGTCTGCTCGCTCGCGGTCGGCTGCCTGGGACTGACCTGGCTGGTGCAGCGGATCGGCTCCTGAGGGGCCGACCCGCCAGCCGCCGCCGTATTCGGCGGCGCTGCGCCTTTCAAAGCGTAGGCCGTCCTGTTCAGGGAGCGACGAACAGACTGGCGCAGTGCCCGGGCTGCACAGGGGTGGCCGAGATGGCGCCGCGGTGCGGGATGCACTGCGAGGGTGGGAGCGTAGCGTGCCGCTCGACCGAGTCCATCAGAAGATCGAAGGCGCGCTGCGCGTGCGGCTCGATGAACTCCAGCTGGGGGAAGGTCAGCTTGAACGTCTCGATGTGGTTGCCGTTCTGCACCTCGTAGAGCCGGTACGCGGGCTTGTCGTCGCCCTCGTCGTCGTCCGCGTCCGCCTGCGCAGCGGCCACCTTGCGCGCGTAGGCGCGGGCGTGGTGGTCGATGGGCAACAGGCCATCCATCGTCCCGGCCACCGTGATGAGCGGCCTGCGGATGCGTCCGGTGGTGGCGAATGCGGCGAAGTTCGCGCCGACGTCGCTCACCGAGAGCCGCGAGATGTAGTTGTACGTGCCGGTCCCCGACCCGTAGGTGTCGTAAGTCGGGTCGAGGCGCTTCTGCCACTGGCACTGCGTCACTTCCCAGAACTGCGCGTTGTAAAGAGTCCAGAGCGAGGTCGGGACCGGGGGGTTCCCCACGGGCACGGGCGGCAAGTCCTGCGGGTAACCCGCTGCCTTGATGTTCTTCGCCGCCGTGCTGGCGGAGCTGAATCCCGAAGCGACGTAGTCGGGGAAGTTGAGGATCGCAGGGGGCAGGTCGGTCAGTAGATTCGGCGCGCCGGCATCGACGAAGGTGCCCTCCCAGTCCACGCCTCCGTCGAACAGGCTGGGGAACGACTCCACCGCCCGGCGCACCTGGTAGCCACCGTTCGAGGTGCCGACCGCGTAGGTGCGGCGGGCCTCGCGGCCATAGTGCGATTCGACACCGCGGCGGGCGAGCATCGCCCCCTGGGCCATGAAGCTCGCCCAGCGCGTGAACTGCTGGCCCGGGTCGTTGTCAAAGAAATGCACGAAGACGGGAGACGAGGGGTTCAGCCGGCATCCCAGCGGGTCGGCGGAAGTCGTCAGCTGCAGGTTGAGCACGCCCTTGTTTTGCGAAGCGTAGGCGTAGCCTTTCTGCACCACGTAGTCGCTCCAGGCGAAGTCGCCGTTGAACTCGCTCCGCGTCCCTGAAGCGCCAGCCACCACCAGCCGGCCGTTCCAGTCGTCCGGGAGCCGGAGCAGGAAGCGGCCTTGGCCCGTCGGATCGCTGGCGATGCGCGCATTGAGCTGAACGCCGGGCACTGCCTTGGTGATCGGCGTCTTGTTGGCCGCGTCGGGAGCGATGACGCCGCGGTCGGTGATGGGCGTGAACGCGAAGGGCGGCAGCCCGGGAAGCGAGTTGTTCGCGGGCGTCGTCGCGGCGTTGTTCGTGGTCAGGTCGGTGCTCTCGGAACAGTTCGCGTCGGCGAGCCGGGTCCCGAAGGCGGCCCGCAGGCTGGCGCAGCGGTCCTTCGGTGCGGCGAAAGCGGCGGTGGACGAAAGGACAGCGATGCAGCACGCAAGCCGGATGCGCATGGGTTCCTCGGTCTAGGAGTCGGCGGGCGGCGCGGATGATGCTCGAAGTGCCCCCGTGTTGCCAAGCGCCGGATGCTGTACGCATTTTCAGTCCTTGGGGTAGATAAGACGAAAGGCGGTAATGTGCTCCGCCGAAAGGCCTAGGCTGCGGCCTCGAAGGCCGCGGCTCCACCACATTCTGCAAGTCGCTCACTGGAGGAAACGGTTGGTCTACAAGAACCGGCACGGCCGGTACTCCTTTGCGGTCCCCCTCTTCGGTGAGTTCATCCTTCGTCAGCTCGATGAGCAGTAGCCGACGTGCTCTTCGCGTACCTGGTTTACGTTTCGCGGACCGGACACCCAGCGGTGACCTGACCGCATCAGCTTGTCCCGCCGCGCTGAATCGACTCGCACAAGGCGAGATAGTCGGCCTCCGCCAGCGTGCCGCCAGCGAGCCGCTCCACCAGAGCGGCCGGCTCGACCGCGAGGCCACCTCGCCGGAGCCGCAGATGAGCGCCCGGGCGAACCTGCGCCTCGAACCCCCGCGCCCCTAGGGAGACCGCCAGCCAGTCGGTGAGCAGCCTGCGAGCGCGCTGCCGTTTGGCCTCGGGGGAGAGCACGTCGATCCCTTCCGCCCGGGCCCGGTCCCAGAGCGCAGTGCCGGAGGCGAGCATTCCGGGCAGCGAGGCGATCGGCGTCGTCGATGGATCGGGCAGCCGTGCTGCCGTGAGCGCTCCGCGGAGCGCAGGCAGGATCGCCTTGTCGCCCAGCTCGTCCCAGCTCATCGGCGTGGGCGTGCCGTTGACCGCCACGCCGTACCAGGCGTCCTCGGCGGCCCGTTCCCCGCCGAGCAGGTCGAGGCATCCCCCTCCCGGGTCCAGTCCCTGCAACGCGGCGGGCGCCGTCTTCCCGAACCCCAGCTCCTGCATCCGCTGCTCGAGCGAAGGATGCGAGTCCCAGGGCGAGGGCGCGCGGTGCAGCGCCTCGTCGATACGCCGGGTCACGTCGGGTCGGCGGTCGGGCTCGGCGAGGAAGCGGCGGAAGCCCTCGAGCAGGGGCACCCGGATCCCGCGCTGCAACAGGGGAACCACCTCGCTCTCGAAGTAGACGTCCCAGAGCGGCGCGAGACCGTAGGTCTTGAGAAGAGCGCCTGCCATCGCTTCGGCGCCGAAGGCGCTCGCCGCTCGCCGGTCGGCCGCCCGCTCCGTCTCGCGCGAGATCTGCGAGGACACGCGCAGGAACATCTGGCCATAGGCGCGGAAGGGAACGTCGAGGAAGAACGAGGACTCGTCGAGCGCGAACAGCGTTCCGCCCAGCGAGCGGCGCGTGCGGTAGACCCACGGTCCGAGCGCGGTATCGCCGCCGAGATGGTGCCCGAACTCGTGGGTGAGCACGGCCGCGAGCTCGTCGCGCCCGAACACGGCAAACAGCGGCAGGCCGATGCCCACCTCCCGGCGCCATGGGATTCCCCGGCGCCGCTCGGTGGGCGCGTAGGCCGTGGCGTAGTCGCAGAAGGCGAGCCGATCGGGCGGCGCCGCTCCTGCGCGGCGGGCCACACCGTCGACGAATTCTGCGAGCGCGGGGACCTGCTCCCGGCGCAGCGGCTGGCGGGGACCAGCCTTGGCCTTCCCGAACCAACCGCGCGGGCGGATGGCCCCGAGCACCGTCACGCCGCCCAGCCCGGCCAGCACTCCGGGGAAGCTGACCGAACCCTGGTAGACCAACTCCGCGACGGGTAGCGAGAGCAGCGCGCCGCCCAGCGCGAGGCCCAGACCCCAGAACCCCGCCCAGAGCAGAAGCGTGAGCGCGATCCTGCTCAAGTCTTCCAGGCCGGGATCGCGTTGGTGACCGCCCCGCGCAACACGTCGAGGCGCCGCGCCTCGTCCACCAGGATCTTGCGTTCCGGCGCGGGGAGCGACGGGTTCCTCGATCGCACCAGCAAGGCCGCGGCCAGGACCTCGGGATCGAGGTCGACCTCGGGGGAAGCGAGCTCGAGGCGAGCCAGCTTCCGCATCTTCTCCAGGTCTCCCCAGCCGGCCCACATGGAAACGCCGGCCCGGCGCACGAGAGACCGCTCCAGCTCTGCGTTTCCGAGGCGGGCCGCCTCGCAGTAGAGGAGCGTCCAGGTCGCATGGCTGAGCGCACCAAGGTCCGTCTCGGAAGCCGACCCGGCCAGGCGGATCGCAGCCGCGGGGCCCTCCACGGCCGCCCGCTCGAGGGCAAGCCCGGGGGCGGTGGCTTCCTTCGGGACCTTGACCCCACTCTGGTATCGGAGGAGCCACAGCTTCTCGCCGGTGCGGAGGTGGGCGTCCGCCTCGACTCTCGAGATGAGGATGTCGGACGCGCCCACCCCTCCGACCGCCCCGGAGCGGGCGAATCGATGGGCCATCGTGGTGCGCATCCACACCGGGCCCTTGTCGTAGGTGGCGCCCGCCAGCTTCATCGCGTCCCCGAACTTGCCGATTGCCACCAGCGAACGGATCTCCTCGTCGGCCAGCTCGGTGGCGGCGTCGGCCGACTTGGCGCGGAGTCTCCCCCATGCCTCGTGCGCGGCTTTCCAATCGCCGCCCCGGAAACGCAAGTAGAACGAGGAGCGGAGCAAGTAGACGTGATCCGGGAAGCGCTCGGCCAGCTCGTCGATGACGGCGCGCCCCCGGGTCCCATGCAGGAGCCGCGCGTACAGGTACTGCGCGTCCGCCGAGGCCGGCTCCGCCTGTGCACGCTTCCTGTATTCGTCGATCAGCTCGCTTCCGACGCCGGCCTGCTCGGCGGTGAACTGGTAGACCCGGTGCAGCTCGACTTCGTTCGGCCGCGCGTCGCGCGCCTCCTTCGCGAGTTGCAAAGCTTCCTTCGCCGATCGGGCAAGGCGCGCGTGCACGGCCGCGGCAGCCGCGCTCGGATCCCACCTGGCGATCCGCGCCGCGGTTTCGAGGAAGGCGGCCGCCTCGGCTTCCCGGCCCTTCTGCGCGAGGTAGGTGAAGCATCGACGGGGGCCTTCCTTCGAGCCGCGCTCGTAGTCGAGGTACGACTTCACCACCTGGCTGGAGCTCGAGGGCATGTTGATCGACTTGTCCGGAGCGCGGAACGCGTAGTCGACCGACGGCAGTTGGATGAGACGGTCGCCACAATACACGGCGCGGATCGGTGGCTCCGGCTCGTCGACAGGGCCCTTGTCGCGGGAATGGTAGACCACGTCGACCAGGAATGCGGGCATGGCGCCGGCGAGGTTCCAGGCGAGCACGCGCTTTCCGCTGGTCACGTCGAGATCGAGCGCGTCGACTTCGATCCCGTCCGCGGTCGCCGCGCGGGCCCGGAGCCTGCCCACCTTCGCGCTGAGGACCACGTCTCCCAGGGCGGGCACCGTGGCCGTCTGGTCGCCGAGGGTGATCGCCACGGGAACGTCGAACCCGTTCAGCACCCGCACGTCCCCGTAGCGGGCGGAGTGCACCACGGCGAAGGCGCCGAGCAGCACGCTCGCGATGGCGCCCAGCGCCACCAGCCGGCCCCACAGCCAGGGCACGGGACCCATCGGTACCCGGGCGAAGATCCGCCAGGACGATCGCAGCACTCCCGACTGCTCTTTCCGGACCAGGTAGGCTCCCAGCGGGAGGAGCGGCACCACGAAGAAGACCACCATCGCGTGGGTCGCGACGTGCGTGCCGTCCGGCTCGAGCTCGGACTGCCCGAGAATGGTCGCGCCGAAGCCGTTGATCGTCCCGAGCCACGGGCTGCCCTTGATCGGCTTGGCGAAGAGGCGCCGGTTGCGGAGCAGGGCACTGAGCGTCTCCCGTTGGGAAGTCAGCCGGCCCATCAGCCTGGCCCAGAAGAGCGCCCGGTAGACCTTGAAGGGGTCGCCCGACTCGATCGCGGTGCGGACCTTCGGGTCGCCGGTCAGCGACTCCAATTCGGGAACGCGATTGAGAATCCCGGCGGGATCCTGGACCACACCCACCTCCCCCGGGTCGTTTCTACCAAGGACGCGCCGACTCTCCCAAGAAGGGGCCTCGGCGAGCTGACCCCTGCGGCGGCTAGCGGCGGCGGCGCGGCTTCCAGCTGCCGAGGCGCCGAGGTGCGTGGTTCCCTTGCCTCGGAGCCGTGCCGCCGTGCACCGGCGATCCGTGTCCCCGGCGAGGCCGGGCGTGATGTGCGTGATGCCTCGGCTCCGCGCCGCGCTCGCGCAGCGCCGACGCGCGCCGGAGGACTTCGCTCCGGAACGCCTCGTGCTCCCGCGGGACAGCCGCGCGCTCCACGGCGCGCCGCGTGAACTTCTCGATCCCGCGGAGCAGGTCGTGCTCCTCCGGCGAGGCGAAGCTCGAGGCCCGTCCGCTGGCCTCGGCACGCGCCGTGCGGCCGATGCGGTGCACATAGTCTTCCGGCACGTGCGGCAGATCGAAGTTGACGACGTGCCCGATCTCGGCCACGTCGATGCCACGGGCGGCGATGTCGGTGGCCACCAGGACGCGGTACTTTCCCGAGCGGAAGCCTTCGAGAGCATGGCGCCTCTGCGCCTGCGAGCGGTCGGCGTGGATGATCGCGACGTGGTGGCCGCCGCGCGCGAGCGCCTTGCCCACCCGGTCCGCGCGGCGCTTGGTCCGGGTGAACACCAGGGTGGACAGCTCGTCCTGCTCGAGCAGCGCGAGCAGCAACGCCACCTTCTCCTCCTCGCCCACGAGGAAGACCTGCTGTTCGGCGCGCGCCGCCGTGGTGCCGCTGCGGGC
>DATFTN010000335.1:0-8204 GCA_035261845.1 Myxococcales bacterium
CGCGCTCCACCCGGCGCGATCTGCCGCTGGGAGAGGACGAGCGCGGCGCCCCCGTGACGGTGAAGCCGGCCTCCGGGCCGCTGCTCTTCGCCGGGACCCCTGGAAGCGGCAAGTCGACCGCCGCCAAGGGCTTCGTGGAGAGGCTGATCGACGCCTGCTACCAGTGCTGCATCGTCGATGCCGAGGGGGACTGGGCCGAGTTCGAGCGCACGGTGCTGATCGGCGAGGCGCGGAGGGCGCCCACGGTGCACGAGGTCGCGCACTCGCTGGCGATGCCGAACGAGGAGGTGGTGGTCGACCTGGTCGCGGTGCGGCACGACGATCGGCCCGGCTTCTTCTCTTCGCTGCTACCGTGCATCCAAAAGCTGCGCGCCACCACCGGCCGGCCGCACTGGCTGGTGGTGGACGAGGCTCACCATTTCCTGCCTGCGCCGGGGCAACCGGCGAAGGAGTCGGTTCCCCCCGATCTGAGCGGGGTCGTCGCGGTGACTGCGAGGCCGCGCGAGCTCTCCCGGCCGTTCCTAGAGCGCCTCGAGGCCGTGATCGCCGTTGGACCCGACGCCGACGTGACGGTCGCGGACTTCTGCGCGGCGCGCGGCCTGCCCAGGCTGGCCCCGCTGGGACGTCCGATGCAGAAAGGTGAAGCGCTGCTCTGGCGCGAGGGGCAGAAGCCGCTCTGGTTCCGGCTGGCCCAGCCGGGCCCGGCACACCAGCGCCACGCGACCCTTTCCTCCGGCGACTCGGAAGGTCATTGAGGGGCGACCGTCCAGGGGACGTCGATGGGATTGCCGTTCGCGTCGCGCCGCACGAAGGTCAGCGATCCGTCCGCGCCCTGCAGCACGGTCGCGAAGCCGGGCGGGACCGTCGCCGAAGCGCCTCCCAGCCCCACGATTGCGCTCCGGCCGCCGAACGCGACCGCATCGTGCGCGTAGAGGTGCGAGTGGGCGGTGAGGATCAACGAATACTTGTGCCGGGCGATGGCCTGGACGATCCGCGGGTTGCCGGTGCTCGAGCCGGTGATGGGGTGGTGGCGAGCCACGATGGTGTAGCGCGCGCTCGCGTCGGCGGCCGCTAGCGTGCTCTCCAGCCAGTCCGCCTGCGCCGCATCCCACGAGTCGTCCGCGATCACCACGAATCGGGCCTTGCCCAGCGAGGTCTGAACGTCGGTGAAGTAGTAGGGCAGGGGCCTGCGCAGCGCGGCCATGTAGGCGGTGAAGTTGGCGTCGCCGCGCCCGGCGAAGCACGAGTAGGGCGGCGACTGGCTGCCGCATTCGTGGTTCCCCATCGTCATCCACCAGACCGGCGGTCCCTGCGCGACCGCGCCCATGTAGAGGCGCATCTGGGTCTGCGCCTCGAGCAGCGACTGGTTGCAGACGTACATGTGATCGCCCAGGTCGAGCGCGAACTGCACCCGCAGCGCCTTCATGGCGCGGGAGATCTGCCCGATCGCCGCCGACGGGTAGTCGTCCGTCCGATCGCAAAACCCGGGGCGGGTGTCTCCCGTGCTGGCGAACCAGAGCCGCTCGACCCTGCCGCCATCGTCGCCCACGCTCCCCGCCGGCACCTCGCCGGGATCGGGAATGCCGGGAAGAGCTCCGCCTCCGGGCGCCGGCTCGGCGCACGGGTCGACGACGTCGCCACGGGGCGCCTCGCAGTGCGCTGGGTCCGGCCCGGGCAAGCAGTGCGCCGCGCCGAGACCGGCGGCGCAGGCGAGCAGCCCGGCGGCGGTGCACCGGATGCGCATCGCGCCACCGTATCGTGTCGACGGCTTCGCTGAGTCGGTCAACTGCCCGAGGAGACCCGTCACTCGAGGACGCGCACCGGCAGGATCACCATGGCCAGCCCGGCGAACTGCAAGCGCCGCTGGATCACGATCGCGGTCTCGTTGTGCAGGAAGCGGTCCCACCACTGCTCCCGCTCGAAGATCAGCTTGCCGGCGAAGAAGATGCTGCGCTCGTATTCGCGGGCCACCTCGGTGGCGAGCCGCTCGCACTCGGACACCGCCTCGGTACCGACGCTCATCCGGTAGTCGGCCGGGATCCCCATCCTCCGGGCCAGATCGACGTACTTCTGCAGGGCGGTCTCGGTCTCCTCGCGCACCCGGTCGACTTCCTCCACGCCGTGGAAGGTGGCGGAATCGATCGTGGCGACCGACATGAACACCACGTTGTGGAAGTAGCGGGGGAACAGCTTCACCACCGTGAGCAGCGAGTGGATGCCCAGCCCGGAGAAGCCGGCCACCAGGAGCACGGCGGTGGGCTTGCGCTTCTCGATGTGCAGCTCCTTGAGCGGCCCGCTGGTGGGAAGCGCCTCGAGGATGGTGTCCAGCCGCTTCAGGCGGGCGAACACGCCCCGGTAGTGGCGCTTGATCACCAGGCACAGGGCGACCAGCGCGCCGGTCACCACCACCGTCAGCCAGGCGCCTTCCGTGAACTTCTCCAGGACGTTCACCACCAGGATGGTGACGCACATCAGCAGGGCCACCACGTGGATCCAGATGTGGTTGGCCCAGTCCGGGTGCTTGCGGCGCGTGTCGGCCATCAGCCAGTAGCGCAGCATCCCGGCCTGGCTGAGCGAAAAGGTGACGAACACGTTGATGGCGTACAGGACCACCAGCGCCGACACCGAGCCCTGGGTGTAGACCAGCATGGCCAGCGAAGTGAGGCCCATCAGGAGCACGCCGTTCTGCATGGTGAGCCGGTCGCTGAGCGCGGTGAACCGATGCGGCAGCCAGGAATCGTGCGCCATGTTCGCCATCACCCGCGGGCCGTCGATGAAGCCGGCCTGCGCCGCGACGAACAGCAGGAGCGCTTCGGACAAGAGCGTGATCACCACGAACCACTTTCCGAAGTGCAATCCGGCGACGTTCCACGAGCCCGCCAGCTTCGAGGTCAGCACCGCGTTCATGGTCTGGCCCGGCACCGGGGAGACGTTGATCAGCAGGTAGCCCAGGATGATTCCGGCCGCGGTCACGGCCAGCGAGACGGCCATGTAGAACATCGTCCGCTTGGCGGTCGCGACCCGCGGCTCGCGCATGATCTGCAGGCCGTTGGAGACCGCCTCGATGCCGGTATACGTGCCTGCGCCCAGCGAATAGGCCCGCATGAACAGCGCCAGGACCGCGAAAGTGCCCAGGGTCCCCAGGTCGTGGTTCAGGCCGGTGCGCACGTGCTCGACCACTTCACTCGCCCGGCCCAGGTGGAAGAAGACGCCCCCGACGATGACGACGGCGTGCGTCAGCACGAAGGTGAGGAAGATCGGCACCAGCGTGGTGACCGACTCCTTCACGCCGCGCAGGTTCATCACCGTGAGCGCGGCGATCACCACCACTTCGGTGGGCAGCTTGAGGAAGTGGAAGTTGTCCGGAAGGCTGGAGAAGACCGCGTCGCCGCCCGATGCGATCGAAGTGGTGATGGTCAGGATGTAGTCGACGAGCAGCGCCGATCCGCTGACCACGCCCCAGCGCGGGCCCAGGAGCTTGGTGGCCACCACGTACCCGCCGCCGCCGAACGGGAAGTGCTCGATGATCTTGCTGTACGAGGCGGCGAGGATGAGGACGGTCAGCGCGGTGAGCGCGGCCAGGAAGACGGCCAGGTACTGGTGCTCGCCCAGCGCCTTGAACGCCTCTTCCGGCCCGTAGGACGAGGAGGACAGCCCGTCGGCGCCCAGCCCCACCCAGGCGAGGAAGGCCGCCAGCGAGATGTGTTGGAAGAGCAGGGGATCCTGGACGTCCTTCGGCCCGCCCAGGAGCGCCCGCTTGAAGCGCTGCCACCGCGTGGGCGGCAGCGGCGGCTCGGGTTCGGGCGGCGGAGGCGGGGGACTTGAGGGCGCCGGTATGGGCGCGGGGTGGTCCATGGCCTTTGACCGCTGTCCTAGCATGAAGCGCGGACCACGGTTGGCAACCGGCGCGTGACATGGCTATTTGGTCAACTCTTCCGCGACCTTACGTCCGTCGCGCAGGCAGTCGAGCACGCCCACGCCGCGATACCACGAACCGGTCAGCCCAAGCCCTGGATGGGCGGAAGTGAGCCGCTCGATCTCGGCGATCCGCGCTCCGTGGCCGGGCTGGTACTGCGGGATCGCTTGCGGCCAGCGCACGACCCGCAGAAGGTCCGGCGGGCGGGGAAGGCGCAGCTCGTCGCGCACGAGCCGCACCAGCGCCTCGTCGGGAAGCGCCCCGGCTTGCGGGTGGCGGGCGCCGCCGACCAGCGCCGTGAGGAGCGCCTGGCCGTCCGGCGCCCGATCGGGCCACAGCGCGGCCGGGAACAGGGCGCCCAGCACGGGTCTGCCGGGCCGCAGGAGCCCGAATCCTCGGTGCAGCGGCGCCACGTCCTCGGGCTGGACAGCCAGGTGGACCAGGGTGATCGCGGCCGCCTCGAGCTCGCGAAGGCGAGCGGCCAGCGGAACGTCCAGCCCCTCCAGCGCCTCCGCCGCGCGGGGCGCCGGCACCGCGAGGATGACCCGTTCGGCGTCGATCTCCGACGCCGTGCCGCCGGCCTCCACCTGGAGCCGGTATCCCGCTCCGGCCGGCCGGATCGCGCGCAGGCGCGCCCGCAGCTGGGGGAGCGTCTGGCGCGAGAGGGCGTCGACCAGGTCCTGCATGCCGCCGCGAAACGAGGACAGCCGCGCAGGCCGACCTTTCGCCTTGCCTCTGCGACTCGCGAGGGCGCCCCGGAGAAGGCTCCCCCGTCCGGCCCCTGCCAGCGCGGCCAGAGTGGGGAAGGCGGTGCGCAGCTCGAGCCGCTCCGGGTCCCCGGCGTGGATGCCGGTCTGGAGGGCGTCCCCCAGGAACCGGCCTCCCGGGCCCAGTCGGTGCGCGAAGAACTCGGAGACAGTGCTGCCTTCCTGCGCGGGGCGCCGGAATGGCTCGCCCAGAAGCGCGAGCTTCTCCCGAGCGCTGAGCAGCCGCGTCCCGAGCGCCCCCAGAAGGCCGTGCGGCAACGCATGGATGCTTCCCTCCCGTTCCAGGAAGCGCAGCGAGGCCGCGGGGCTGGCAGGGGAGGGTGCCAGCCCGAGCTTTCCGCACAGCTCGGCCAGCTCGCCGGTGCGATCGAGGAGCCCCAGCGCGGCCCGCTCCAGGAGGAACCCGCGCCGCGACTCGGTGCCGAGCTTGCCGCCGGCGCGGTCCTCCGCCTCGATCAGAAGAGGCGCCAGGCCTCGCTCCCGCAGCGCCAGGGCGGCGCTCATCCCCGCGGCCCCGGCGCCGACCACCACGACCCCGTGGGCCATCAGCCGGCCCTCGCCTCGGCGACGCGCACCAGTCCCGCCAGCGCACGCGCGTACAGGGCGGAGTCGTTCAGCGCGTTGGCCACTTCGTAGCGCGCGATCCCGGCCCGCTCGGCGATGCCCCGCAGCAGGATCCTCTGCTCGTGCAGCGTCTCGATGTGATCGGAGACGAACGCGACCGGGACCACCAGCACCTTCGCGACCCCGGCGGCGGCCAGGGCGGGCAGGTGCTCGGCGGTGGCCGGCTCGAGCCACTTCACCGGTCCCACCTTGCTCTGCCAGGACAGCGACCAGGGCTGTCCGGGCGGCAGCCGCGCGACCACGCCCTGGACGGTGGCGCGCACCTCGCGCTCGTACGGGTCGCCTTTGCGGATGATGCTGACCGGAACCCCGTGGGCGCTGAACAGGACGTGCACCTGCGCCCTCTCGGCCGGATCGAAGCGCCGAAGCCCCTCCTGGACCGTGTTCGCCAGCGCGTCCAGGTACGTCGGGTCCTCTGGGTAGCGGTCCACCTCGACCACCGGCAGCCCGCGCCGGGCCGCTTCGGCCCGCAGATCGTGCAGCACCGAGCCGGTGGTGGCGCTGCACCACTGGGGGAAGAGCGACACCCCGACGAGCCGGTTGCACCCCTCCGCCTGCGCGCGCTCGACCGCCTCGCGGATGTAGGGCGTCCAGGCGCTGAAGGCGACGTAGCAGCGGTAGCCGGGTCCCAGCTCGGCCTGGAGCATCTCCCCCTGCTTGCGGGTGATCGGCTCGATCGGGCTGCGGCCGCCGATCTCGGAATACAGCTGCCGGACGTGGGGAGCGCGCTTGCGCGCCACCCACTGCGCGAACTTCCGCCGGAGCCATCCGCGCAGGGGAAGGCGGATGAGGAACGGATCGCTGAAGAGGTTCACCAGGAACGGCTCGACCGCCTCCAGCGAGTCGGGTCCGCCCAGGTTGAGCAGGAGAACCCCGGTGAGCGGCGCGGCGGCGGGCGAACGGAGCGCGGTCACGCTACCGTTCTACCCTGCCGCGCGCGCAGGCGCCCGGTGCTGCCTTACCGGACGCTCGCGGTATTGCCCGCCTTGTCGAGGATGTCGTTCGCCATGTCCTCGTGCTTCTGCAGGGTGGGCAGCAGCCGGTCGAGCAGCGATTTCAGCTCGGCGTTCTGCACCGTGCCGCGCGCGTCCTTCACCATCTCGATGGCCTGGCGGTGGCCGTTGACCATCATCTGGGCGAAGGCGCGGTCGAAGTCCTTGCCTCTCATCTTCTTCAGCTGGTCGATCTTGTTCTGCATGACCTGCTGCTTCTCCTGGTGCGTGGCGTCGGCCTTCTTCGCTTCCGGGTCGACGTTCATCTTGGAGGCCAGCGTCTTCACGTCCTGGTCCGCCTTGGTGTGGTCGCGCACCAGGGTGGCCCCGGAGTCCTTCACGTCGCGCGTGCTGCCCTTCTTCTGCGCGATCTGGCCGACTTCGATCTCTTCCTCGTTGATGTGATGCAGCTTCATCAGTACCTGGCTGTCGGTGAGCTGCTTGGACCCGTGGTCCATCGCCTTGTGATCCATCGAGCTGGGTTGGTTCTTCTGCGTATCGTCGGCGCGGGCGAGCGCAGGAATGATCGCGATCGCGCCGGCGAGCAACGTGGCTTGCAACGTCATGGTCGTCCCTCCTGGGGCCTTGTTGTTCGCCGGAAAGCTGGGCGCTCGGCGGCGGCCGTGGAAGTGCGGCAGGGCGGGCGTGCGGGAGGGGAGACGGCCGCGCGATCAGCGGGCGGGCAAGCCCCGGTGGACCACGTCCACCGCGAGCCTGGCGTTCTCCACCTGGGTCGAAGGTAGGATCCCGTGGCCGAGATTGAAGATGTGCCCTCCCGGCCCGGCGCGGCGCGCCTCCTCGAGCACCCGCAGCACGCGCTTCTCGACCGCCGGCGCGGCGAGGAGCAGCGCGGCCGGGTCGAGGTTCCCCTGCAGCGCCACCGCCGGCCCGACTCGCGCGCGCGCCTCGTCGAGCGGCACCCGCCAGTCGACTCCGACCACGTTCGCTCCCGTGGCCGCGAGCTGGCCCAGGAGCTCGCCCGTCTCGACTCCGAAGACGATGACCGGCTGCTTGCGGTCGCGCCGGAGCTGCTGCACGACCCGCGCGACGTAAGGCGCGCCCAGCCGCGCGTAGTCGGCGGGGGCCAACGCACCCGCCCAGGAATCGAAGATCTGCAGCGCGTCGGCGCCGGCGTCGAGCTGGGCCTGCAAGTACAGCGCGAGCGCCTCCGAGATGCGCGAGAGCAGCTGGTGCGCGAACGCCTCGTCGTCCAGGAGCGCTGCCTTGGCCCGTTCGAAGCCGCGCGAGGTGCGGCCCTCGATCATGTACGCCGCGAGCGTCCAGGGCGCGCCGCAGAAGCCGATCAGCGGCACCTTTCCGGCGAGCTGCTTGCGGACCAGCCGGACCGCGTCGAGGACGTAGCGCAGCTCGCGCTCCGGGTCGGGCACGTGGAGCCGCCGCGCATCGCCCGGGCCTCGCAACGGCTCGGGGAACTGCGGGCCGCCGTCGTCGACGACGAGCTGCAGGCCCATCGCCTCCGGCACCACCAGGATGTCGCTGAACAGGATGGCGGCATCGACTCCGAGGACGTCGATCGGCTGCAGCGTCACCTCGGCCGCCAGCTCCGGGGTCTTGCACAGGGTCAGGAAGGAAACCTTCTCCCGCACCGCCCTGTACTCGGGGAGGTACCTCCCCGCCTGCCTCATGAACCACACCGGCGTGCAATCCGGCTCCTCCCCCCTGCACGCCTTGAGAAACCTATCCGCCCTGCTCATGCCCGCTGTCTAGCATGTCCGGCCGATGGGAAGGACTAGAGCGTTTCACGCGGAGAGCGCAGAGGAAAAGGGAGGGCGCGGAGGAGATCAGTTGATCAACAGGATCCTCCGCGCCCTCGCTTTGCTCCTCCGCGCCCTCTGCGTGAAACGAAAGAGCTCAGCTGCGGCGGGCGACTTGTTGGAGCTCCAA
>DATFTN010000336.1:0-17822 GCA_035261845.1 Myxococcales bacterium
ACGCGCAACTTGCGCGTCAGCCGGTGGCTGCTACGGTGCGGCGATGACGACGCCAAAGAGCAGTCACACGGAGTGACGTTCCTCTTCGTTGCGCTGCTCGCGGCATTGCCGCGGGTCGGGCGGAAGATGCCCGAGCCGCTCATCGGCGAAAGCGTCACGGACATCGACAGCACAGAGGCGGGCGAGCTGGAGGTAGACGCAACTGGCGTTCTTCGGCGACCGGGCGGGTCGTGGAGCACCGGGTTGGAGATCGAATGGCGTGTGCTGTCGCGCTTGGGCGTTTCCTTGGAAGGCGCGGCGTCACGCGAGGACGCGGGAGAGACCGGCACGGAGCTGCGGCCGTCGCTGGCCTTCGTGCTGCTCCACGATCAGGCCCGCGACTTTCACCTGATGATCGATGCGACGGCACGCCTGTTCGAGAACGACGTAGCGATGCCGGAGCTGGGCGAACCGGCACTGCCGGTTGCCTTCTCGTTGCGCGGCGGGATTCGCCGTAGCTGGTTCACGCTGCGCGGGGCGCTAGGGGCCGGCGCCGGGGGGCACAGCGCGCATGTGGTGCCGCTGCGCGCGGAAGCTGCAACTCTGCTCGAAGTGCCGTTCGGGTTTTGCGGCGTCGAAGCCATGGCCGACCTTGCGCGTTCCTCGCCGTGGATGCTTGCTCCCGAAGCCGTCCTCGGCACAGGCGCCGTGCAGATCGGGGCGGCGTTGCCCTGGGAACCGGGCACCGGCCGGTTCGGGGCCTTGGTCCGCCTGATCTGGGAGGTGGACGCGAACTAGAAAGACGACCAGTGGGTCTGGTTGGGGTGGCTGACCGGGCTCGAACCGGCAACACCTGGAGTCACAGTCCAGTGCTCTACCATTGAGCTACAGCCACCATACCGACCTCGCTGGGGCCGCCGGATCTACACGATCGGCTGGGACGGCGCCACCCGGACGGGCGGAGCGGGGTGGTCGACGCTCTTGAGCCAAGTCCGCGAGGCTGCTACCCTTCTCCTTGCTCCCATCGCGCCCATAGCTCAGTTGGATAGAGCGCCAGCCTTCTAAGCTGGATGCCGCAGGTTCGAATCCTGCTGGGCGCGCCAATTCGCTGCGGAAGTCGGGGCGAGAGGATTCGAACCTCCGACCTCCTGCGCCCAAGGCAGGCGCGCTACCAGGCTGCGCTACGCCCCGCGAAGCGAGGGCCGGAAGTACTCGATTTCCGCCCTGTGCGCAATACTAACGCCCGGGCAAGTCTCCCTCGCGCGCCAACCCGTGCAGCAGCAGGGGCCGGAGCCGCTGTAGCGCGCGCCCGCGGTGGCTCAGGCGGTTCTTCTCCGCCGGTTCGAGTTCCGCCAGGGTCCGTCCTGGCGCCTCGTCCGGGAGGAAGAGCGGGTCGTACCCGAACCCACCAGCGCCCCGGGGCACCAAGGCGATCTGTCCGTCCACCCGCCCCTCCGCACGGAAGATGCGCTGCCCGTCCGGAGAGGCCAGCGCGACGGCGCAGAAGAAATGCGCCCCGCGCTGGCCTGGGGGAATGGCGCGAAGGTGCTCGAGCAGCCTGCGCCGCCTCGCCTCATCCGAGTCGGCGAACCGGGCGCTGCGCACGCCCGGACCGCCGTCGAGCGCATCCACGCACAGCCCGCTGTCGTCGGCCAGCGTCCAGAGCGAGGCGCGCGCAGCGCAGGCCGTCGCCTTCGCCGCGGCGTTCTCCTGGAAGGTGGCGAACGGCTCCTCGGGCGCGGCCAGTCCCAGGTCGGCCAGCGAGATCAGCTCCAGCTCCAGGCCGTCCAGGATCTCGCGCACCTCGACCAGCTTTCCCGGGTTCGAGGTCGCGATCAGCAGCTTCACTTCGCGTCCTGCGCCTGCGCCTCGGCCAGCGCCGCCGTCTGCGCACGGTGCAAGTCCTGCAAGCCCTTCTGCGCTAGCGCGACCATTTCGTGCAGCTGCTGCGGGGTGAATGGCCGCTTCTCGGCCGTGCCCTGCACCTCGAGCAACTCGCCCTGCGCGTTGCCGATCACGTTCAGGTCCACCTCGGCCGCGAAATCCTCCTCGTAGTCGAGGTCGAGGAGGAGCTTGCCCTCCAGGATGCCGACGCTCACCGCGGCGACCGGCGGCCGGAGCGCCTTCTCGCGGTGCATCCGGCGAAGCGCGATGCCCAGCGCCACGTACGCGCCGGTGATCGCAGCGGTGCGCGTGCCGCCGTCCGCCTGCAGCACGTCGCAGTCGATCAGCACCTGGCGCTCGCCCAGCGCGGTCAGGTCGCAGGCGGCGCGCAGGGCGCGGCCGATCAGCCGCTGGATCTCCTGCGTGCGCCCGCTCTGCTTGCCTTTGGCGGCCTCCCGATCGCTGCGGGTGTGCGTGGAGCGCGGCAGCATGCCGTACTCGGCAGTGATCCAGCCGCGCCCGCTTCCCTTCACGTGGCTGGGGACCCGCTCCTCGGCGGTCGCGTTGCAGAGCACCTGCGTCCGGCCGAAGCTGCAGAGCACGCTGCCTTCGGCGTACTCGGTGAATCCCGGGACGATGCGGACTGGGCGCAGCTCCGAGGAGGCTCGGCTTTGGCGGGGCATCCCGCTCTGCTACCGCGCGGCTGCCGCAGCCGCAACCGGCGCGACGGAGGATGCCGCCGGCGCGGGTCCGGGCGCGGGTTTGCGCCCCACCAGCACGACCTCGGGCAAGACCACGCGCCGCGGAGCGGCCACCAGCCGGCGCGCCAGCACCTTGTCGGCGTACTCGAGCACGCCCGCGGCGAGCGCCTCCGCGATCGCCTTCTGGTGGCGCTCCTTGCCCAGGAGCCGCCCCTCGATCGGGTGGGAGATGAAGCCGATCTCCACCAATGCCGAAGGCATCCGGGTCCCCGCCAGCACCGCGAAGGGCGCCTGGCGCACCCCGCGCCCGGAGATCCGCGCGTCGCGCACCATCCGCCGCTGCACGATCTCCGCCAGACGGGAGCTGTCGTTGCGCGCCTGACCCAGGGCCAGATCGGCCAGGATGCCGCTCACGGCGTCCGAGCTCTTCGCCGGGCCGGCCTCGGAACCGCCGTTCTCGATCTCGGCGAGCAGCTTCGCGTCGGAGTCGGTCGGGTCGGGGGAGAGGAAGTACGTCTCGACGCCGCGGGTGAGCAGGCGGTCCTTGAGCTTCGGCATCGAGTTGCAGTGGATGGAGAGGAACAGGTCGGCGCCGGCCTCGTTCGCGATCTGTGCGCGGCGGGTGAGCGGGAGGTCGGCGTCGACTTCGCGCGTGAGCACCACCGTGACGCCCGACTGCTCCATCGCCTCCTTGGTGCGGAGCGCGACGGCCAGCGCCACGTCCTTCTCGATCAGGCCTCCGCGGCCGTGGGCGCCGTCGTGCTGATAGGCGCCGCCATGTCCGGGGTCGAGCACGACCACCAGGGAGCGGCCGGGCTCGGCCAGGGCGGCGGCCGGGATGAGGACCAGCAGGGCAGCGAGTCGGCCCACGCCCGCCAGGATACCAGACGCCCGGCACCCAAGCGGAAGAACACACCGCTGCCCCAGTGGCGGCGAGCAGCGGGTGGGGAAAGGTCGGCAAGTTGCCGCCGACAGCCGCCGCCGACAGTCGCCGCCGATAGGGCGGCGCTGCGCTCTTGGAGTGGCTGGTCGGGCGGCGCTGCGCTCTTCGGCATCTAGAGAGACGTGCTGCCCGAGATCCGCTCCCGCACCTTCTTCGCCGTGTCGGGCGCCACGATGGTGAGCACGAAGTAGACGATGGCCGCCACGATCAGGAGCTTGAACAGGAGCCACGCGATCCCGAGGACCATGCCGAGGATCCCGCCAGCCACGCCGGCGACGATGCGGATTGCCACCAGTGCCACCAGAGCGACGAGGGCGAGGGTTGCTGCAGTCCGGAACATGTGCTGCCTCCTGACCACCCCTACGAATGGGGCGGCGCGGCATTTCAACCTTGTAACGCCCCTTCCAAGGTGACGCCCGGCTCCCGCTGCCCTCGGGGCACGACCTCGCCGATGCGCACGGCCGGCGCGCCCGCGTCGGCCAGCTTGCGCAGGAGCCGTTCGGCGGCGCGCGGCGCGACGGCCGCCAGCATGCCCCCGTTGGTCTGGGCATCGGCGAGCACCAGCCGGTCCGCCTCCTCCATCTTCTCGGGCAGCTGGGTGCGCGGAGCCACGAACTCGAGGTTCGCATGCGTGCCGCCGGGCACCAGCCCCGCCCGCGCCAGGACGCGCACGCCGGGCAGGACGCGCACCGCCTCTGCCCGCACCACCGCCCGCACGTCGCTCGCGCGCAGCATCGAGTCGAGGTGCCCGAGCAGCCCGAATCCGGTCACGTCGGTGAGCGCGTGAACGTCCTTCCAGGCCCGCGCCAGGGTCTCGCCGGCGGCGCGGTTGAGCGTCTTCATCTGGGCGACGGCGGCCCGCAGGACCTCGGGCGAGGCCTGCTCCTTCTTGATGGCGGAGACGACGATGCCGGTGCCGAGCGCCTTGGTGAGGAGCAGCGCGTCGCCCGGACGCGCCCCGGAGTTGGTGAGCACTCGCCGCGGATCGACCAGCCCGGTGACGGCCAGCCCGTACTTCGGCTCCGCGTCGTCGACGCTGTGCCCGCCTACGATGGGGCAGCCCGCTTCGTGCGCCTTCTCGGCGCCTCCGGCCAGGATCTCGGTGAGCAGCTCCCACGGCTGTCCCCGCGGGAAGCCGACCAGGTTCAGCGCGTAGAGGGGCTTGCCGCCCATAGCGTACACGTCGGAGATCGCATTGGCCGCCGCGATGGCGCCGTAGTCGCGCGGGTCGTCGACCACCGGGGCGAAGAAGTCGACGGTCGCGACCAGCGCGTGCTTCGCGTCGAGGCGGAACACCGCCGCGTCGTCGCGCGTCTCGGTGCCGACCAGCAGCTGCCGGGGGCGGGGAAAGACCGGTAGGCCGCGCAAGACCTGCGCGAGCTCCGCTGGGCGGAGCTTGCAGGCTCAACCCGACCCGTGGCTGAGCAAGGTCAGCCGCGGTATCCTAGGCGCCGGTTGCCCGTGTCCGCTCACGTCTCTCATCGAAGAACGCTCTATCATGACTTCAGCGCGCCGTCGGTCGCGAGTCGAAGATGCCGCACTGCCGCGCGCGATTCAGAATTGACGCAGGTACCCGCGCTGCAGCAGCGCCGCCAGCTTCTGCGCGACTTCCAGATCGCTGCCCTGGGCGCGGTCCAGCACGGCCTGGACGACCCCGTAGTTGTGGACCAGCTGCACCAGGTCGATCTCCTCGGCAGTCAAGTCCCGAAGCCGCGGAGTGAGCGGCATGGCGATGCCGATCGCCGAGGTGGGCGCGGGCAGGGCCCCCTGGGCCAGCTCGTCCTGCTGCCGCATCGCCTCCATCACCAGCGCCTCGGTGCTCTCCCGGATCTCGTTGGGCATCGGCGGCAGCTCGCCCTCCTGCGGAACGAACTCGAAGCCGCCCTGGGTCCAGCCGACCATCCGGTACAGCGCCTTCTTCGGCGGGAGGGTCGGGTCCGCGTCGATCACGGCGGCGACCACCTTGCCGCTCCGCAGGTGGATGCGGCCGCCCCGGTAGCCCTGGATGACGATCGCGCCGGTCTTCTTCGAGGTGCTGAGGAGCTGCAGCAGGTCGACCAAGGGCACCTCCTCGAGCCGGCCCTGCACCGCGCTGCGGCCCTTCCGCTCCTGCGCGGCCGCCGTCCGCTCCAGCTGCTCCTGGGCCGCGCGCGTGTCGATGGGAAGCGCGCTGCGCTGGACGGTGACCAGCTTGAGGATGCTGGTGCCGATGAGCACCCGGTCGCCTTCCTTGAGCTGCGTCTTCTTCACCTTCTCGCCGTTGACGAAGGTGCCGTTGGTGGAGCCCAGGTCCGCGATGGTGATGGCGCCGTCCTGCAGGGTGATCTTGGCGTGCTTGCGGCTGACCATGTCCTCGATCAGCACCATGTCCAGGTCGCTGGAGCGCCCGATCACCAGATCGCGCGCATCCTGCAGGGGGTACTCGCCGCCCTGGTACTTTCCGCTGATGAATCGGAGCGCGTAGACGCGTTCCGTCATCACGCGCCCCCGGCAGCCGGCCGCTGGGCCCGGGCCAGCTTCAGGTAGAGCTGGGCGGTGCGGTGGTTCGGGTCCATGCGCAGGACCTGCTCCCATTGCTCGATCGCCTCGTCCAGCTTGCCGCCGGCGGAGCAGGCGAGTCCCAGCGCGACCCGGGCCGGGATGTAGGCGGGCGCGTCATGCACCGCGCGCCCCAGCTCGGCGGCGGCGGCCCCGGCGTCTCCGCAGTCGCGCAGCGCGGACGCGAGCTTCATCCGGACGTCCACGAAGGCGGGGGCCAGCTGCAGGGCGCGCCTGAACTCGGCCGCCGCATCCGCCGGCCGGCGCGCCGCCAGGTAGGCGTCGCCCACTGCCGCATGCAGATTCGCGATCTTCCCTTGGGTGAACCCGTCGAGCGCCTCGTCGCCGGGGGCGTGCCCCGCGCCGCCGTTGCGCGCGCGCTGCAGCGCGTTCGCGTAGATCTTCTGCGCCTTCTCGTACTGCCCCAGGTCGTTGCAGAGGATGGCCAGGTTCAGCGAGGCTTCCACGTACCCCGGGTTGATCTCCAGGGCGCGCTCGAAGGCCCGCTGCGCCGGGTCGAACTCGCCCAGCTGGTGGTAGCAGACGCCCAGCATGTGGTGCACGTCCGCGAAAGAGGCTCCGCGAGCGAGCACCTGCTCCAGGTGTCCCACGGCGAGCGGCCAATTGCCGCGCTGGAAATGATCCCTCCCCAGGGCGACGAGTTCCCGGACGGCGTCGTCCATGGGAAAAACGCTATCACGCGTGTCCAGTCGCCGACCGGACGCCGCGACCCTGTGCGCTACTTGGAGGGCTCTGTAGGTTTGGCGGGTTGCGGCTCGGCGGGTGTGGGAGAAGGGCGCACCGCCTTCTGCTGGGGCGGCGGAGCCCCCTCTTCGGACGGGAGCTGTTGGAGCCGCGCCTGCGCCTCTCGCGCATGGTCCCCGCCGGGGGATTCCAGCACCAGGCGCTGCAGCACCTTGCGCTCGTTCGACGCGTCGTTGAGGTTCCGGTAGGCCTCGCCGGCGCGCCAGAGCGAGTCGGAGCGCACCGTGCCGTTGCGCAGGTCGCCGTAGTTGTCGGCCAGCCCGACCAGCCTGGTGGCCGCGCCCTTCCACACCTTGCGCTTCCAGTAGAAGTCCGCCACGTACTGCTCGTGCTTGGCCAGCCGCTCGCGGACGTCGGCGACCAGCTGGCGCGCGCGGGGAACGTATTCGCTCTTCGGGTAGCTGAGCATGAACCGCTGCAGGGAATCGAGCGCCGAGCGGAGCGGCGCCTGGTCCTTCTCGTCGGCCGGCGGAAAGAGCCAGAAGTCAGAGGGCTTGTCCTCCCAGCGCGCCAGGCCCGCGCGGAACGCGGCGTAGTCCGCCTTCGGATGGGAGGGGTGGCTCTTGACGAAGTCCTGATATTGCGCGGCGGCCGTGCCGAAGTCGTCGCGTTCGAAGCTCATGTCCGCGATGGCCAGCTCGGCCAGACCGGCATACTGCGAGTAGGGGAAGTTGTTGCGCACGTACTCCAGGTAGCGGACGGCCTCGAGGAAGTTCTTGTCCTTGCGTTCCTGGAGGCCGCGGTTGTAGGCCTTCTCCGCGTTCGACGCCTCGGCGCCGGTGACGGGCTTGGTGATGTCCACGTTGTCCTTGCTGCCCGCGCACGCCGCGCAGAGCGCCAGGAAGACCGCTCCCATCCACCGGCTACGGCTACTCATCGTCTCCATCCCAGATAATGCCCAGCGCGCGCGCCACTTGCGCGGGGCAGTGTCCTTTCGCGACGAGCGCCCGGAAGGCGCGGCGCCGCTCCTTGTCGCCGGCCGGCGCCCGGCCGCGCAGCATCTTCTGCAAGGCGCGGTCGAGCAGCTCCGCCTCGGTCGCGCCCTCCGCCGCCTCGCCCACCGCGGCGCTCGCCTGCGCCGCTTCGACTCCCTGCTCGCCCAGCCGCCGCTCGGCGAGCCGCGGCGCCGCCCCCCGTCCGAGCAGGGTGCGGGCCCGCGCACGGGCTACCTCCAGGTCGTCCATGTACCCCAGCTCCCTCAGCCGCGCCACCGCTTCCGCCCGCTCCCCCTCCGGCACACCGGCCCTCTCCAGCGCCTTGTCCATCTCCATGGCCGTGTATGCCCGCCGCGCGAGCAACCTCATCGCCCGATCCAAGGGGGTCACGGCGAAAAGATTACCGCGGAGACGCGGAGAGCGCGGAGGATCTTGGGGGAAAAGACTCCGCGCCCTCCGCGTCTCCGCGGTGATCTTCTTGTCCGCCTGTTAGAAGCGTTCGATCTGGAAGTCGTCGTCTGGCGCAGGGGTGCCGGAGGCGGGCTTTGCGGGGGCGGGCTTCGCGGCGGCCGGGGCGGGGCGGCCCGAGGCGGGGACGCCGGGGCGGGCGGGAGGTGGGGGGCGCGGCGGGAGCTTGCCGTTCTGCGCCTCGTCCTTCTTGTCGAAGTCGTCCCACGTCGAGTCGCTGGTCCCGCTGATGCCCGAGGCGCGCAGCGCGAAGTCGTCCGGGTTCGAAGACTGCCGCACGGCCTCCTCGTAGGTGATCACGTTCTGCCGGAAGAGCAGCATGAGCGACTGGTCGAACGTCTGCATGCCGTAGGTGGTGTAGCTCTGGGCGATCGCGGTGGGGATCTCCTTGGTGCGGTCCTTGTCCTCGACCATCTCGCGCACGCGCGAGTTCGCCACCAGCACCTCCACCGCGGCCACGCGCCCCTTGCCGTCCGCGCGCGGCACCAGACGCTGCGAGACGACGCCGCGCAGCACCGAGCCCAGCTGCAGGCGGATCTGCTTCTGCTGGTGCGGCGGGAAGGCGGCGATGATGCGGGAGATGGTCTCGGTCGCGTCGAGGGTGTGGAGCGTGGAGAGCACCAGGTGACCGGTCTCCGCGGCCGTGATGGCCGTCTCGATGGTCTCCAGGTCGCGCATTTCGCCCACCAGGATCACGTCCGGGTCCTGGCGCAGCGCGCTCTTGAGCGCCTGCCCGAAGCTCATGGTGTCGACGCCGACCTCGCGCTGGTTGACGATCGAGCGCTTGTCGCGGACGAGGAACTCGATGGGGTCCTCGATCGTCATGATGTGGCAGGTCTCGTTGGTGTTGATGTGGTCGACCATGGCGGCGAGCGTGGTCGACTTTCCGGAGCCGGTGGTCCCGGTGACCAGGATGAGTCCGCGCTGCTCGGCCGCGATCTTCTCCAGCACCTTGGGCAGGAGGAGCTGCTCGATGGTCGCGATCTTGAAGGGGATGACGCGCAGGACTACCCCGAGGGTGCCGCGCTGCTGGAACACGTTGACGCGGAACCTGCCCAGGCCGGGGACGCCGTACGCCAGGTCCAGCTCGTTCTGGGCCTTGAACTTCTCCTTCTGGTAGTCGTTCATGATCCCGAAGGCCATCCGCGAGATCTCCTCGGGCGGAAGGCGCCGGGCGTCCTTGAGCGGTACCAGGTTGCCGTCGACGCGGAACATGGGCGGCAGGCCGGCCTTGAGGTGGATGTCGGAGGCGCCGCCACGCAGCGCCACCTGCAGGATCTCGTTGAGCTCCATCGTTCCTCCACCTCGTCGAGAGTGCCCAGACGATAGCAGCGGCCCGTGAAGGCCCGAAAGTTCCCGCCGCCCGGGGATCTGCCGAGGACGGTGACGGTGTCGCCCCGCCGCGCACCGATACCCACAGCCAGCGCCGGCGCGGCTAGAACAGCAGGAAGTAGCCGTCCAAGGACACCAGCAACCCGACCGCGCCCAGCGTCACGCCGGACCAGAGCAGGTACCGCTTGCTGGAGAGGATGGTCACCGACAGCAGGATCAGCGCCAGCGTGATCAGCTTCCCGCCCAGCTCGTAGCGGAACGCGCTGCGGGAAGGCTCGATCGCCGCGCGCTGCTGCACGTCCTCCTGGGCCTCCAGGTCCTGCACGCGGAAGAAGACCCGCTCCGTCTCCGCGTCGAAATCGCGGATGCGCTCTTCGTAGCCGGTGAGCTTGAGCACGTCGAGGCGCACCGTCGGGTCGTCCCGCTGCAGGCCGCGCGCCGACAGGTCCAGGCGGATGCGGTCGCGCGCGATCTCCATCGACGACTTCTCCGCCATCTTCATCTGGTAGTAGGCCCACAGCTCGGCGCCCTGGCGCCGGGCGGATTCGGCGGCGGCGCGGGCCGCTCCCGCCGCGTCGCCCCGGTCGCTGCGCACGTTGCCGATGAAGCTCAGCGCGGTGGTGAGGATGATGGCGGCGACCGAGACGCGGTTCTTGAGCTGCTCGATGAACGCCTCGCGAGCGCCGCGCTGGGCGGCCTCCCGCTTCTGCAGCGCCACCTCCTCGCGCAAGAGCGCGGTCTCTTCGCGGGCGCCCTGGGGCGGCTTCTCACCGGGCATCGTGCGTCGCCTCCGCCGCCGCGGTGGCGGAGGCCCGCCGCACCGCTTCCCGGATCGCTGCCAGCGTCACGGGCGCGTCCTTCGGGCGCCCGTAGACCACTGCCTGCCGCAGCTTGAGGTACTTGTCGTCCCAGTCGTCGCCGGCCCAGCCCGCCGGCAGATCGGCGGTCCCGCGCTCCAGCTGGCGGAAGCTCGCGTCGAGCAGGCTCTGCATCCACACCAGGCGGAACGCGATCGGATAGTCCTGGCGCAGGTCCTCGCGCACGGGGAGCATTCCTTCGGCCTCGGTCTCCCGCTGCTGGAAACCACGCTGGGAAAGGAAGCGGGCGATCTGGAAGGCGAGCTTGGGGTCGGGAGAGCGGACGGGCACCGCCCACAGGTGGACCTCCTCGAACGCGAAGCTGCGCCCTCTGCGGGCGGGCTGGCCGCCGGCGGCGAGCTCCGCCGACACGCCTTGCGGGAGGGTTGCCCAGGAGAGGTCGCCCGGCCCCGGGATTCCCGCTTCCGCGTCCCTGCGCGCGCCGCCGTGCAGCCAGACGGAGTCGGCCTGATCGATGGGCGCCCACGCCAGCTTGCGCTCGTGGAAGAGGCCGTTGACGTTGCGCTGCTCGAGCCCGCTCTTCTCGCACTGCTCGGGAAGCAGTCCGTGCTTGCGGAACAGCGCCTGCCACTGCAGCGCATCCAGCAGGGGCGGCGCGTCGAGCTGCCCCAGCTGCTCCTCGCGCAGGCCGTGCCGATAGAGGTCGTTCAAGAGCTGACCGGAGCCGTCCTCGCTGTCCCCGCAGGGCCAGGCCACTCGCGGCGCGGTCTGCGGCGCGACGGCGTTGTCCGCGGCGATCCTCCGGGAAGCTTCCGCCCAGCGCGCCGGGTGGTGCGCCCAGCTCCAGGCAGCGACGAAGAGGTCGAAGCTGTCCCAGCGGTCGGGGGTGCGGCGCAGCCGGAAGTCCTTCGGCAGGCCGGCGCCGTTCGCTTCCTTCAGCGCCGCGTCGATCGCCTTGCGGTCCTCCTCCCAGTGGAGGTACGCGTCCTCGATCGCGGGGCGCAGGTACACCGCCACGTTCACCAGCGCCCGCTTGGGCAGGTACCACTGCTTGCCGTCCAGCGTGCCGCGGGCCGCTGCCTCGCGGATGAAGTCGGACACCGTGTCGCGCAGCTCGGCTGGGTCGGCGCCGTCGGCGATGGGGCGCACCAGCCCGCCGTCCTTCAACTCCTGCGCGTGCTCGTCGTCGACGTCGGCGAGCAGCAGGCCGGTCGGAAGCTGCTTCTCCTCGATCAGCTTCTGGTGGACGTCCTCGAACGTGGGCGCGCTCACGAACTCGAAGTCCACGTCCCTGGCGATGGCGAACTCGTTGAACTCGTTCGCCCGCATCCACTGGATCCGCGGGTCGCTCGCCCGCAGCAGGATGCGCGCCTTCGCCCGCCTCCCTAGGTGCGGCCGCTCGGGCCGCAGGTTGATGAGGAGCAACCCGACGTTCACGGCAATGCCCAACACCACCAGGCCGTCGACCAGGAATTTCTGCAGGATCCGCCGCATCGGGCGGGGACGGTAGCATGCACACGCGGCTTGGGAGTTGCGACGCGCGTCAGAGTCGCGGGCGAAATCTCCTACAAATCATCAGCCGCTCTGCGTTCCAGGAAATAATCATGGCGCGTGACGTCGAGCGGGTCTGGCGAGAACGTTTGCAGAGTTCGCGCAACCGAGTCCGTGACCGGGAAGCACTCGTACATCAGCTCAGTAGTCGCGAGCCCGAACAACTTCTGCGCCCGCTTCAGGGAGAGACCTCGCAACACGATCTCCCTTATGGGACGTTTCGAGCCGTACGTGCAGGGGAACGCGCTGATCCATGCAGCCCGGCGCGGAGAAGCCGTGCACCCGGACGCCATCGATCCGATGTCGTCCGGATGGGAGCGGCAGATCGTGGTGGAGCCGCGAACGTGGTTGCTACGGTGCGGGTGGCTACGCGCGATGCCCAGCCCATGATGACCGGCATCGCGTGAAGAGCACAGCGCCGCCCTATCGGCGGCGGCTGGCTACTTCCGCATGTTCGCCACGAACTCGTCCTGGGCCTTCTTCATCTCGGTGGGGGACAGGTCCTTGACGTGCTGGGCGATGACGAACTGGTTGCCCCAGCGGTCCTGGACCTCGGAGATGCGGTCGCCCCAGAACATATCGGCGGGAGGCATCACTGCCTTGAGGCCGGCGTCCGTGGCTCGCTGGAAGGCCCGGTCGACGTCGCCCAGGTAGACCCATAGGCGCGCCTGGCGGGGGGCGTCCGGTTTCATCTCGGGGGAGTAGTCGTTGCAGAAGATGACCGAGTCGCCGATGCGGACGGAGGCGTGCCAGATCTTCTTTCCGCTCGGATCCGGCGCGCGCATCAGTTCCTCCGCGCCGAACGCCTTCTTCCAGGTCTCGATCGCCTCCGCGCAACCCTCGACAGTGAGGTTCGGCGTCACGCTGTGCAGACCTTCAGGAATTGCCTTCGCCATGGTGGACCTCCGTTGTAAGGGCCGCGCATCTTAGCCAGGTGGGACTGAAGCGCAACGGCCCCGCCGGAGCGAGGCCGCGCACGACCGCTTGCCGAGGGAACGGATTACCGCTTCGAGAACTGGAAGCGCTTGCGAGCGCCAGGCCGGCCGTACTTCTTGCGCTCCACCACGCGCGCGTCGCGGGTGAGGAAACCGGCCTTCTTCAGCGCGGGGCGGAAGTCGGGATTCAACTTGGTCAACGCCCGGCTGATGCCGTGGCGGATGGCGCCCGCCTGGCCCGAGAGCCCTCCGCCGCAGACGTTCACGGCGATGTCCACCTTGCCCAGCTGCTCGACCACCTCGAGCGGCTGCTTGAGGATCATCTTGCTGGTCTCGCGCCCGAAGTAATCGTCCAGGGTGCGGTCGTTGACGACGAACTCGCCCGAGCCGGGCTTCAGGCGCACCCGCGCGATCGACTCCTTGCGGCGGCCGGTGGCGGTGACGAGCAGCTCCTTGGTAGCCATCTACTGAATCTCCCAGTGGCGGGCGGTCTGCCCCCGCCCTGTGTCTCAATTCTCTTAGCGCAGCGCGGGTGCGGGTGCGGGTGCGGGCGCGGGCGCAGGCCGCCCGCCGCTGGCTTCCATCGCGGTCGGCTTCTGCGCCGCGTGCGGGTGCTTGTCGCCCGCGTAGACCTTCAGCTTCTTCATCAGCGCGCGCCCCAGGTTGGTGCGGGGCAGCATGCGCCGGACCGCGTCCTCGACCAGGCGGGTGGGATGGCGCGCCACCGCTTGCTCCGCCGAGTACACGCGGAGCCCTCCCGGGTATTGCGTATGGTGGATGTACTTCTTGTCCTGCCACTTCTTTCCGGTGAGCCGGACCTTGTCCGCGTTCACCACCACCACGAAATCCCCGCAGTCTGCGTGGGGGGTGAAGATGGGCTTGTGCTTGCCGCGCAGGACGCTCGCGATGGTGGTCGCGGCGCGCCCCAGCACCTTGTCCTTCAGGTCGAAAACCACCCAGTTGCGCTGGACGGTCTGCTTGCTGCCCATCGCGGTCTTCATGCGGCCCTTCTCTCCAAAAGGCGGGGTTGTCTACTGGATCTGGGGCAGCGTGTCAACGTTCGGCCCCCTGGGGATTCTTCCCAAAAAAGGGGATTATTCGCCGCCGTCCCGCTGCTTGCGGAGCGCCTCGAGGCGCTCCTTGATGCGCGCCTCTTCCCCGGATTCGCTCGGCTCGTAGAAGCGGCTCCCCCGCAGCTCGTCGGGGAGGTACTCCTCGGGCACGTAGTGCCCTTCGAAATTGTGCGGGTAGCGGTACCCGCCCGCGTACCCCATCGATTTCATCAGCGGTGTGGGCGCGTTGCGCAGCTTGAGCGGGACCGGCAGCGGACCGCGCTCCAGCACGGCGGAGCGCGCCTTGGAGTAGGCGCTGATGACGGAGTTGCTCTTCGGGCAGCTGGCCAGGAACGCCGCCGCCTGGGTCATGGGGAGCACGCCCTCGGGCAACCCGACCAGCTCGAACGCGCGCAAGGCGTCGACCGCGACCTGCAGCGCGCGCGGCTCGGCGTTGCCCACGTCCTCGCTGGCGAAGATGACCATCCGGCGCAGCAGGAAACGGGGCTCCTCGCCGCTCTCCAGTATGCGCACCAGGTAGTAGACGGCGGCGTCAGGGTCCGAGCCGCGCAGCGACTTGATGAACGCGCTGATGGTGTCGTAGTGGGCGTCGCCCGACTTGTCGTAGAGCAGCGTCTTCTGCTGCAGCGCCTCTTCGGCGTCCTTCTCGGTCAGATCGGCCCGCTTCTCCGACTGCGCGCGCGCGGACGCCACCTCCAGCGCGTTGAGCGCCCGGCGCGCGTCGCCGCTCGAGTGGCGCACCACGTGGTCGAGGAAAGCGTCGGAGGGGCGCAGGCCCGCGCGGCCCAGTCCACGCTCCTCGTCGCGCAGGGCGCGCAGCAGGAGCTCGCGCAGGTCGTGCTCCTCCAACGGACGCAGCGCGAACACCCGGCAACGGGAGAGCAGGGGGGAGATCACCTCGAAGCTGGGGTTCTCGGTGGTGGCGCCGATCAGCGTGACGGTGCCCTTCTCCACGTGGGGCAGGAGCGCGTCCTGCTGGGCCTTGTTGAAGCGGTGGATCTCGTCGATGAAGAGCAGGGTCCGGCGGTGCTGCTCTCCCAGCAGCAGCTCGGCGCCCGCGACGGTCTCGCGGATGTCCTTGATGCCGCTCTCCACCGCGCTCAGGGCCACCAGCTCCGACTGGGTGGCGGAGGCGATCACCCGCGCCAGGGTCGTCTTCCCCGTCCCCGGAGGTCCCCAGAGGATCAGGGAGGGCACCTGGTCCGACTCGATCGCCTCGCGCAGCAGGGTATTGGGACCCAGGATGTGCTTCTGCCCCACCACCTCGTCCAGCGAGCGCGGCCGCATCCTCTCGGCGAGCGGAATCACTCGCGGATCACGGGAGGCGGCCGACCGGAACAGGTCGCCCGCCCGACCGCGCCCCGAGCGGCCGCGAGGCATGTACGTGGGAGGCATTCGGGACATTGTAACAAGGACAAGGTCAAAATCGGGGTCGAGGTCGAGGGGAAGGTCGAGGTGATAAAGTCCCTTCGATGCGCGTCGGAATCGTTCCACGGCTCCACAGCGAGGATGCCGCCCAGCTCGCGCGGGAGATGGTCTCGCGGCTGGCCCAGCGGGGCGTTCAGGCAGTGGTCGAAACCGAGGCGGCGGTTTCCGCCGTGCCATGCGGACCGGGGCGGGATCTGGCGTCGAAGGCCGACCTGCTGGTTGTGCTCGGCGGGGACGGCACGCTCATCCACGCGGCCGGCCTGTGCGCGGGCCGCGAGGTCCCGATCCTGGGCGTGAACATGGGCACGCTCGGCTTCTTGACCGAGTTCCCCCGGGACCGGGTCTGGGAGGCGCTCGACGCCGCGCTGGCGGGCAAGCTGCAGGCCTCGCGCCGCCTGATGCTCGCCGCCGAGGTGCGCCGGGACGGGCAGGTGCTGCTCTCGGGGGCGGCGCTCAACGACGTGGTCATCTCCCGCGACGCGCTCAGCCGCATGGCCCGCCTGGACGTCTCGGTCGATTCCAGCGAGGCGGCCACCTACGAGGCGGACGGGCTCATCGTCGCCACGCCGACCGGCTCCACCGCCTACTCGCTGAGCGCCGGCGGCCCGATCGTGTACCCGACCCTCGATGCGATCCTCTTGACGCCCATTTGCCCGCACGCGCTCACGCAGCGGCCGGTGGTGCTGCCGGCGGACCTGCCGATGCGGGTCAAGCTGGTCTCGCGGGGCGAGATGTTCGTCACCGTGGACGGCGCGCTCGGCCGCCACCTGGAAGCGGGCGACGAGGTGCAGATCCGCACCGCCCCATATCGCGCCGTGCTGCTCAAGAACCCCGACCTGGACCCGTTCGCGATCCTCCGCCAGAAACTGCGCTGGGGAGCCCGTTAGGAAACCTATCGGGCGGCGTGCTGGGTCAAGCTGAACCAGTTCCCCGAGTCGTCCTTCAGGAGCGCCTCGATGCCGTAGAAGCGCTCCTTCGGCTCGGACATGAACTGTACGCCGCGGGCCTTCAGCTCCTCGTACGTCTTGCGCACGTCGGCCGTCTCCAGGACGCCGCAGCCGAAGGTGCCTTTCTCGATCAGATCGCGCAGCACCTTGCAGCGGGCCTCGTCGAGCATGGGGCCCGGCTTCGCTTCCATCAGGGTGATCTCGAGGTCGGGCTGTCCCTTGGGACCGACGGTGAGCCAGCGGAAATCGCCCATCTTCGCGTCGGTGCGGACCTCGAGGCCGAGCTTGTTGACGTAGAAATCGTAGGCGCGGTTCTGGTCCAGCACGTACACCGCCATGTGCGAGACTTTTTGGATCATGTGGGTCCTCCCTGAGCTCCGCGCTATCAGGTGCGCTGCGCGCCGCGCTTCTCGCAAATTGCGAAAACGGACCTACTCGCCGGGACCCAGTCCGATCAGGAAGCAGGACGGGATGTACAGGCGCGACAAGCCGCCGGGCAGCTCGCGGACCGAATAGACCTTCTTCCGGTATCCGCTGGGCGGCATGCCGACGCGCTTGGCGAAGAGCGCGCTGAAGGACCCCAGGCTGGAGAACCCGACCTCCATGCAGACGTCGGTGACCGAAGCGGCGTCGGCGGCGAGCAGCTCGCGCGCGCGCTCCAGGCGCACGCGCATCAGGTACTGGTGCGGCGTCTCGCCGAACGCGGTGCGAAACAGGCGGAGGAAATGGTAGCGCGACACGCCGGCGCTGCGCGCGAGCTGCGCGACCGTCAGCGGCTCCGCGGAGCGTTCGCGGACGAGGTCGCGCGCGCGGCAGAGGCGGCGGAAGACGTCGTCGTGCAGCAGCTTCATGGCGGCAGCATCCCGCCCGGCGCCAGCAGGGCGCGCACCGCGATGGCCTCGAGCAGCTCGCGGTCGCTTTGCACCGCGTCGGTGAACACGGCGCCGATCTCTCCTTCGCGCGCCCACGCCACCTGCGCCTTGACGAACAGCGGCACCTTCCGCTGCGGAACCTTGATGGAGAGCGCGAGCGGCGTGCCTACCGGCGGGGGCGAGGGCATCGCCATGGACACGCCCCCGGCGCCCACCGTGCTGGTGACCAGGCCCCGCAGGTCTTCCGGCTCGAGCACGTGGACGTCGAGGCCGGCGGCCGCCCGGATGTGCTTGCGCCGGCCCTCCTGCGACTGGGTGCGCCCGAGCAGCTGCGCCACCAGCTTACGCCAGCGGTCCCGCTGGGCGTCGCGCAGGCCCTCCGCCAGGGCGTGCTCGGTCAGCTCGCGCAGCTCGTCAAGGCTGGCATCTGCAGTCACCGCGCGATCGTAGCATAGGGGGCGCGATTCAAAACTCAGGGCCGCCCTATCGGCGGCCACTGTCGGCGGCGGGTGCACGATCAGTTTGAGGCCGCGCGTGCGCCCCGCTTGTGCAATCACCGGCGCGGGGGGAGAGGTCCGGTCCGCGGCCCTGTACAGCTGGTACATGTCAGGTCTGGGGGTATCTTCCCCCGTTCCAGGCGTTCTCGGATGTCA
>DATFTN010000337.1:0-12108 GCA_035261845.1 Myxococcales bacterium
CCGTTGCTCCCGCTCTTCTGCTCGTTCATTCCATCCTCCGCTCTCGTGACGCGATCCAGGTGGCGCGTCAGCTTGTCCCGTTTCTCTTCCAGCTCTGCCGCGCGGGCGCGGTCCTTCTCGACCACTTCGGCCGGCGCGCGCGCGAGGAAGCCCGGGTTGTCCAGGCGCCTCGCGAGGCCGGCGAGCTCTCCTTCCAGCTTCTGCAGCTCCTTCGTCACGCGCGCCTTCTCGGCGGCGAAGTCGATCAGGCCTTTGAGCGGCAGGTGCACTTCCACCTCGGGCTCGACGTGCGCCGCGGCCTGCCGCGGCCGCGGCGCGCCGGGCGCCAGCACCTGCACTTCGGAGGCGTTGGCCAGGCGGCTGAACGCCTGGCGATGCGCCTCGAAGAGCCGTTGCGCCGCCCCGTCCCGCGGGACCAGCACCAGCGGCACCGCCTGATTGGGCGGCAGGTTCACCTCGCCGCGCAGGCTGCGCGCGCCGTCGATGGCGCGCACCAGGGCGTCCATCTCCGCTTCGGCGCGGGGGTCGAGCAGCGAGTCCGGCGCCGGATAGCGCTCGATCATGATGGAAGGCGCGTGGAAGCTGCGCTTGGGCAGCCGCTGCCACACTTCCTCCGTCACGAAAGGCATGAACGGATGCAAGAGCCGCAGCGCGCCTTCCAGCGACTGCAGCAGCGCCGCCTGCGTTCCGGCGCGCTCCGCCGGGCTGCGGTCGCCGTACAGGGCCGGCTTGGACAGCTCGATCGCCCAGTCGCACAGCTCGCCCCAGACGAACCGGTAGATGCCGTTCGCCGCGTCGTTGAGACGGAGCTCCTCCATCGCCTGCCGGGTCTCGTCCGCGCAGCGCTGGAACCGGGAGAGGATCCAGCGATCGTAGACGCTGGCCGGAGGCGCCGGGCGATCCGGGTCGTAGCCGTCGGCGCTGCGAAGCACGAAGCGTGCGGCGTTCCAGATCTTGTTGGCGAAGGCGCGATATCCCTCGATGCGCTTCTCGTCCAGCTTGATGTCGCGCCCCTGGCCGGCCATGGACGCCAGCGTGAAGCGCAGCGCATCCGCGCCGTACTTGGCGGTGAGGTCGAGCGGGTCGATCACGTTCCCGCGGGTCTTGGACATCTTCTCGCCGTGCTTGTCGCGCACCATCGCGTGCAGGAAGACCACCCGGAAGGGGACCTCCCCGGTGAAGTGCAGGCCCAGCATGGCCATCCGGGCGACCCAGAAGAAGAGGATGTCGAACCCGGTCTCCATCACCGAGTTCGGATAGAAGGTGCGCAGCGCGGGGGTGTCGTCCGGCCAGCCGAGGGTCGAGAAGGGCCACAACCCGGACGAGAACCAGGTGTCCAGAACGTCCGGATCCTGGGTCAGCCGGCCCGAGTGGCAGGTCTCGCATTCGCGGGGCGTCTCCCGCGCCACCGTCACGTGGCCGTACTCGCAGTACCAGGCCGGGATCTGGTGGCCCCACCACAGCTGGCGCGAGACGCACCAGTCGTGGATGTTGCGCAGCCAGCGGAACAGCTCCGCCTTCCACTGCTCGGGCACGAAGCGGATCCGGCCCGCCTCGACCGCCTCGATCACGGGATCGGCCAGCGGCTTCGTCTTGACGAACCACTGCTTGCTGAGAAGCGGCTCGACGACCCCTTCGCAGCGCTGGCAGCGGCCCAGGGCAAGGTGGTGCATCTCGCTGCCGCGCTCGAGCCCCAGCTCCTTCAAGGCAGCCTTGATCGCGGGCCGCGCGGCGATCCGGTCCTGGCCCTTGAAGCGGCCGGCGTTCTCGTTCAGCGTGCCGTCCAGGTTGAGGATGTTGATCATCGGGAGCCGGTTGCGCTTGCCGGCCTCGAAATCCTCGAAGCTGTGCGCCGGAGTGACCTTGACCGCTCCGGTGCCGAACTTCGGGTCCACCAGCTCGGCGTCGGCGATGATGGGGATGGTCCGATCCAGCAGCGGGTGCTTCACCAGCTTCCCGATCATTGCCTTGTAGCGCGGGTCGTCCGGGTGCACGGCGACCGCCGTGTCCCCCAGCATCGTCTCCGGACGGGTGGTGGCCACCACGATCTCGCCCGAGCCGTCCGCGAGCGGATAGGCGAACTTGTACAGCTCGGCCTGCGCGTGCTCCTCGTGCTCCACCTCCAAATCGCTCAGCGCCGTGCGGTCCTTCACGCACCAGTGGATGAGCCGCTCCGATCGGTAGAGCAGCCCTTCCTGGTAGAGGCGCACGAACGCCTCGCGCACGGCGCGCGAGGAGTGCTCGTCCATGGTGAAGCGCTCGCGCTCCCAGTCGAGCGAGGCGCCCAGCGCGCGATGCTGCTGCGCGATCCGGCTGCCGTACTGATCCTTCCATTGCCAGACGCGCCGGATGAACTCGGCGCGTCCCAGGTCGTGCCGGGACTTCCGCTCGGTGCGGAGAAGCTCGCGCTCGACCACCAGCTGGGTGGCGATACCCGCGTGATCGATGCCGGGCTGCCAGAGCGCATTGAAGCCGCTCATCCGCTTCCACCGGGTCAGCGCGTCCTCGATCGTCGCGGTGAGCGCGTGTCCCAGGTGGAGACTGCCGGTCACGTTCGGCGGCGGCAGGACGATGCAATACGGTGGCCTGTCCGAAACGTCCTGGGCGTGGAAATAGCCCCGCTGTTCCCATTCGCGCGCCCAGCGCGGCTCGACCTGGGACGGCTCGTAGGGCTTGTCCAGCTCGGGCCCTACCGCGATCCCGGTCTCCGTCGCCGCCATCTGAACGGGCTCCTCCAAACGCGCACGTCGCGTCGCGTGGAGATACCACATGCGGCAGTGGATGGAAGTGCTGCGGTCACAGCGGCTTCCAGGCGGCCCGGAAGCTCTTACGCTCCGCGCTCCTTCATCAAGCGCTCGAGCTCCTCGCGGATGATCGTTTCCGCCAGCTCCGGCACGACTTCCCAGGCAATTTTCTCGATCACCTCGCGCGATGCCTTGGAGAGCGCCTCCCGGAGCAAGGCTTCGCCACCGTCGGCGGACGCGCCGCGCGCCCCTGGTACGACAGACAGCGCAGGTTGCTTGGCGGAGGGTTGCGGAGGCACGGCTCGTAGAGCCGCAGGGGCGGATGCAGGCGCCTCCTCGACGATGTCGTCGACTTCCATCGGGATCTCTTCGTCCGTCGCCGGGACAGCCAAGCGGTCGGTGTACTCGCGGGCGGGGGGCGGGGCAGATTTCGCCTGTGGCATCGCAGGCTTGCTGACTGGAGGCACCTTCGCAGTCGGCGGCCGCGCGCCGGCGGCCGGCGGCGGGCGCGAGTTGGCCGGGCCAGGAGGCCTGGGCGCTGCCTGCGCAGCGGGCCGGGCGCCCGGGGGGACGGCTCCAGGTGGACGAGAAGGGGCTGGGGCCCCAGGCCTGGGCGCAGCCGCGGGCGCTCCAGGTGGACGGGAGGTGGGGGCAGCGGGCTTCATCCCGGGCACGGTGGGCGGCCGCGCCATCTGGATCGTGTGGCCCTGCGCGGCACCGGACGGGGGAGGGCGTGAAGCAGGCGCGGACGGCGCGGGAGGACGCGACGGAGGGGCGGCGGGCCGGGCCGGCGCTGGCGCGGCCGGCTTCGGTGCCGCCACCGGAACGGCCTTGGGATTCGCGAGGATCTGCTTGACCTGGTCGATCAGCTTCTGCGAGTCGAAGGGCTTGGGCATGTGGCCGTTCGCCCCCACCGCAATCGCCTTGGCGGGATCGATCGGCGTTCCGCCGCCGAGCAGCAGCACGGGGATGTGCCGAATGCCCGCATCCGCTCGCACCTTCTCGCACAATTCGTAGCCACCCAGTCCGGGCATCCCGACGTCGGCGAGAATGAGGTCCGGCTTCGCCTCTCGTGCCTGGGAAAGCGCCTCGTTCCCGTCCGACACGATGGTCAAGATGACGTCCTCGGCCCTGAACGTCATCTCCACGGCCTTCTGGATGGTGACCGAGTCGTCGGCGAGGAGCAGGGACTTGGGCACTGGTGCGTCGCCTCCGGACGGATACAGGACAGGGAGCATTCCACCTGTACCCCGTCCTCGCGCAGGCAGGCAAGCTTTCGGAATTCCAGCGGAGCCGCCTTATCGGCGGGGGGTTGCGGCCTCGGACAGGCGCCGCAAATCCGGCTCGTCGTACAGAGGCTGAGGGCTTCCTTCCGGCACGGGCAAGCGCTGGCGGTTCGACCAGTACACCCGCATACCGACTCGCGAGGCGCCCGGAACGTCGTGCGCCGAGCCCGCCACGAAGAGCACCCGATCCGGAGGCAGGCGCAGCGCGTCCAGCGCTGCCTGGTACGCGCGAGGATCGGCCTTGTATGCGCCCGACCGCTCCGCGCTCATCACCAGCTCGAATCGGCCGCCCGTCGCCGCCGCGGCGATCTCCGCCAGGCGCTGCGAGCAGTTGGTGACGATCGCCAGCCTCTTTCCAGCCAGTTGCTGCAGCACCTCCGGCGCCTCGGGCCAAGGCTTCAGCTCGCCCCAGCGCGCCACCAGCTCGTCGCGCTTTGCCGCGGGCACCCCCGCGTCGGCCGCCGCCTCCGCGAGAATGTCCTCGTACGATCTGTAGGACCCCTGCGCAGTGACCCGGCGAAGCGAAGCGAGGCGCCAGGTTCGGCCCAGCGCCTCGTCACCGGCAACGCGCGTATAAAGCGACCATGAGTCGAGCAGCGCAGTCAGCAGATCGAAAGCGACTGCGTCGAAGAGTGCCACTCAATAGTCCAGATCATCGCCGCCGCCGTAGTCCATGCCGCCCATCCCGCCCATGCCACCCATCCCCGCGCCGGCGCCGGCGCCGCCCGCCTTCTTCCGCTTCGGCTTCTCCGCCACCAGCGCCTCGGTGGTCAGCAGCAGCCCGGCCACGCTGGCCGCGTTCTGCAGCGCGGTGCGGGTCACCTTGGTCGGGTCGATCACGCCGGCCTGCACCAGGTCCTCGTACTTGTCGGCTCGGGCGTTGTAGCCGAATCCACCCTTCCCCTCCTGCACTTTCTGCAGGACGATGCTCGGCTCGAGCCCGGCGTTCTGCACGATCCGCCGCAGCGGCTCCTCGATGGCGCGGCGGACGATCTGCACGCCGACCTTCTCGTCGCCCTGGCCGATCTTGTCGAGCGCCTTCTGCGAGCGGACGAAGGCCACGCCGCCGCCGGGGACGATGCCTTCCTCCACCGCCGCGCGGGTCGCGTGCAGCGCATCCTCGACGCGGGCCTTCTTCTCCTTCATCTCCGTCTCGGTGGCGGCGCCCACTTGGATGACCGCCACGCCGCCGGCCAGCTTGGCCAGGCGCTCCTGCAGCTTCTCCTGGTCGTAGTCGGAGGTGGTCTCCTCGATCTGCGCCCGGATCTGCTTGATGCGCCCCTCGATCTCGCTCTTCTTGCCGGCCCCGTCGACGATGGTGGTGTTGTCCTTGTCGATGGTGACCCGCTTGGCGCGGCCCAGGTCGGCCAGAGTCGCCTGGTCGAGCTTGCGCCCCAGCTCGTCGGCGATCACCTTGCCGCCGGTCAGGACCGCAATGTCCTGCAGCATCTCCTTGCGGCGGTCGCCGAAGCCGGGGGCCTTGACCGCCGCGACCTTGAGCGTGCCGCGCAGCTTGTTCACCACCAACGTGGCGAGCGCCTCGCCCTCCACTTCCTCGGAGATGATCAGGATCGGCTTGCCGGTCCGCACCACCTGCTCGAGCAGGGGGATCAGGTCCGCCATCGCGGAGATCTTTCGCTCGGTGATCAGGATGTACGGCTCGTCCAGCTCCGCCACCATGCGGGCCGGGTCGGTGACGAAGTACGGCGAGACGTAACCGCGGTCGAATTGCATCCCCTCGACCACCTTCAGGGTCGTCTCCAGGCCCTTCGCCTCTTCGACGGTGATGACCCCTTCCTTGCCCACCTTCTCCATCGCCTCGGCGATGATGTTGCCGATGGTGTCGTCGCCGTTGGCGCTGATGGTGCCGACCTGCGCGATCTCGGTCTTGCCCTGGGTCTTGGTGGACAGCTTCTTCAGCTCGCCGACGACCTTGTCCACCGCCTGGTCGATGCCGCGCTTGAGCGCCATCGGGTTGTGGCCGGCGGCGACCAGGCGCTGGCCTTCGGCGTAGATGGACGAGGCGAGCACCGTCGCGGTGGTGGTGCCGTCACCCGCGACTTCCGAGGTCTTGGTGGCCACCTCGCGCACCATCTGGGCGCCCATGTTCTGGAAGTGGTCGGCGAGGTCGATCTCCTTCGCCACGGTGACCCCGTCCTTGGTGACGGTGGGGGCGCCGAATGATTTCTCCAGGACCACGTTGCGCCCCTTGGGGCCCAACGTCACGGCGACGGCGTCGCTGAGGATCTGGACGCCGCGCAGGATCTGGTCGCGCGCGGCCTGGTGAAAGCTGATCTCCTTGGCGGCCATGGAAAACCTCCGGGTGCAGGGCGGACTGGAAGCCCGCCGGTCAACGGGGGCGCGAATGTAGACAGGTGGCCGGGCCTGTCAAGGGATACCGGGGGCCGGGGTGAACAAGCGCTTGTCACCCGGCGTCCCATGGTCTACCAACAGCGCTCCCGGAAGGAGCCCGCATGCACGCGCTCGCCGCGTTCGCCTTGTTGCTCGCCCAGGCCAATGCGGGCGCCGCTGCACCGGCCGCGCCTCCGCCTGGCGCGACCGGGTCGGGCGCGGGAAGAGTCAGCGGGAAGGTGACGCTCACCGGGCTGCCGCCCAAGCTGGCTCCGCTGCCGGTCACCCGAGACATCAAGACCTGTGGGACGAGCAAGCCGGACGAGGCGCTCGAGGTGGGCCAGGGGGGCGGGGTGAAGAACGCGGTGCTCTGGATCGCCGACGGCCCGAAGCCTTCCAGGGCCGACAAGATCAAGGTGACCCTCGATCAGAAGCAGTGCGAGTTCACCCCGCACGTGGTGGCGATGCCCGCCGGGGCCACGCTGGACATCGTGAACGGAGACAAGCTGTTCCACAACGTGCACGCGCGCGACGCCGACAAGACCGTCTTCAACTACGCCATGCCGGTGCCCAACCACGTCATCCCCAAGCCGCTCAAGCAGCCGGGCCTCCTCCGCATCACCTGCGACGTCCATCCCTGGATGCGCGCCTGGGTCGACGTGCTGCCGACCTCGGCGTTCGCGGTGACCGACGAGGCGGGGAGCTACACGATCTCCGGCGTGCCCCCGGGAAAGCACACTCTGCGCCTCTGGCACGAGCGGCTCGGCGACAAGGAGCAGCAAGTGGGGGTCACGGCAGGCGGCACGGCCACGGTGGACGTGCAGCTGACGCCGCGCTGATGGCCCGCCTCGATCCCGCCTTCCTCGTTCCCTGGGTCCGCGCCGAGCTGGAGGCGCTCGGCGAGGGCGGCGCCCTCGACGCGCACGCCGCACGCGCGCAGCAGGACGGGCTCGACCCCGACGAGGCGGAGCTGGACGCCGCTTCCGATCTCGCCGCCCGACGCGGCCTGGCCGCCGCCCTGGAAGGCGCCGCGGCTCCGCTCTGGCTGGCCGAGGTGCGCGAGGCGCGCGGACCGTCCGAGCGGGTGGAGCGGAGCGGCCCTGCCTGCACGGCGTGGCTCCGCGCGACCGCCGGAGCCGGGCAGCGTCTCGCGCGGCTCGTCGCCATATTGGTCGAGGATCCCCGATCCGTGGTGGCCGAGCTGGCCGGCCTGGGCGGCACGCCGGGCTGCGCCACCCGCTGATCGTCGGCTATACACTCCCGGCCGTGGCCGAGCCGGGCACCTCCCTGACGCTGAGCGCTCCGCAGGGTCCCGCGCGAGCCGGCCACTACGGGCCGTTCGCGCGGTGGCTGCTCTCGCGGATGTTCCGCTCGATCGCCTTTCCCGACGAGGCGCGGGAGGCGCTCCGCGCAGCCGCGGCGCTGGGGACGCCGGTCTACGTGCTGCGATCCTCGTCTCTCCTCCATCTCCTGTTCTTCAACTGGAGCTTCTGGCGGCTGGGTCTCCCCATCGCCCGCGCCGCGACCGGCTTGGGCTACCGGATCTTCGCTCCCTTCGCCCGCTGGTACCTGGGCGGAGAGCAGGTCCGCCCTCCGGCCGCGGCGCTGGACAAGTCGTCCGCCCAGGTAGTCGAGGCGGTGCGCCAGGGCGAGGCGGCGCTGGTGTTTCTGCGCATGCCCCGCACGCTGCCCAGCGCGGTGGCGGTGCTGGCCGATCCCTTCCCGGGCCTCACCGCGCTCCAGCACGAGCAGCCGATGCAGCACATCCAGCTGGTCCCGATCACGCTGGTCTGGAGACGGCGTCCGAAGAAGCTGGAGGGCGGCCTGCGCGACTTCCTCTTCGGCGACCCGGACGAGCCGGGAGCGCTGCGCAGCTTCCTCGCCTACGCGCTGCATCGCAAGCAGGCGATGATCAAGGTAGGCGCACCCATCGATCTGGCGTCGGTGGTGGCGGAGCAGCCGCAGGCCGGGGCGGGCCGCATCGCCCGCCAGGTGCGCGGGGCGCTCTACCAACACCTGGCCCGCGAAGCGCGAGTCGTCACCGGGCCGCCCCTCAAGTCGCCCCAGCGGGTGATCGATCAGACCCTGAACGACCTGCAGCTGCGGCGCACCCTGGCGGAGATGGCGCGCGAGCGCGGGCGCGCCGACGACTCGCTGGACCGCGAGGCGCGCAAGGACCTGCGCGAGATCGCCGCCCGATACAACCCGTTCGCGGTCGACGTGCTCAAGCGCATCGCCGGCTGGATGTTCCGCCGCATCTACGACGGCGTGGACGTGGACGAGGCGGGCATGAAGCGGCTGGCGGAAGCGGGCGCGCGGGCCCCGCTGGTCCTGTGCCCCTCGCACAAGAGCCACTTCGACTACATGGTCCTGTCCGTCGTCTGCGACGACTACGGTCTGCAGCCGCCGCACATCGCCGCCGGCGACAACCTGAATTTCTGGCCGGTGGGCCGCTTCCTCCGCCTGGGCGGCGCCTTCTTCATCCGGCGCAGCTTCAAGGGCGACCGGGTGTATTCGGCCGTGATGCAGGCCTACGTGAAGCGCCTGCTCCGCGACGGTTTCACCCAGGAGTTCTTCGTCGAGGGCGGCCGTTCGCGCACCGGCAAGCTGCTCCCGCCCAAGCTGGGGATGCTGACCCTGGAGGTGGAAGCCTGGCTCACCGGAGTCCGCCCGGACGTCATGTTCGCCCCGATCTCCATCTCCTACGAGAAGATCGCCGAGGCCGGCAGCTACCAGCACGAGCTGCTCGGAGGGGAGAAGCAGAAGGAGGACGCCAAGGCCCTCCTCTCCGCGACCAAGGTGCTGCGCACGCGGCTGGGGCGCATCACCATCCGGGTGGGCGACCCGATCTCGCTGGCCAGGCTGTTCGCCGAGCGCGGAGTCGATCCGAAGAACCACGCGCAGGAGGAGCGCCGCGCCCTGGTGCGGGCGCTCGGGTTGCGGGTGGCGGCCGGGATCAACCGTGCCACGCCGCTGGCGCCCGTGGGGCTCGTCTCCGCCGTGCTGCTCAGCCACGACCGGCGCGGCATGTCCGAGGAGGAGGTGCTGTCGCGGGCGGAGTTCCTCCACCAGGCCGCGCTGGACGTGGGGGCGCGCGCTCCCGCCTGGCAGGTGGGGAGCGCGGGGGCGGGACTTCCGCCTTCCAGCCTGCGCGATTCCGGCCTGGTGCAGCGCACGCTGCAGCTTCTGGCCGCCGACGGGAACGTGAAGCTGACGGAGGCGGGCGGACAGCGCTTCTATTCGGTGGTCGAGGAGCGCCGGATGGCGCTCGACTACCACAAGAACGCGATCCTCCACTTCCTGGTGGCTCCGGCGATCCTGGCGCTCGCGGTGCGCAGCTACGGCGGGCAACGCGCTCCTCGTGCAGTGGTGCTGGACCGCGCCCGGGAGCTTTCCAGGCTGCTCAAGCACGACTTCATCTTCGAGCCCGGACGGTCGCTCGAGTCCACGGTCGAGGAGATGCTGCAGCTGCTGGTCCGCTGGGGAATCGTGGTGCGCGAGGGCGACGAGGTGGTGCCGGTCTCCGCGGGCGTGCGCCTGGGGCAGCTGCTAGGGGACCTGTTGCGGCCCTATCTCGAGGGGATCCTGCTGGCCGTCGACGCCTTGGAGCCGCTGCTGGCGGCGCCGATGCCGGCTCGGGAGTGGACGCAGAAGGCGCTCGACCGGGGCCGGGCGGCCTGGCTCGCTGGACGGGTGCGGCGGCTGGAGTCCTTGTCGAAGGCGACCCTGGAGAGCTCGCTGGTGATGCTGCGCGAGCGCGAGGTGGTGCGCGGCGCGCGCCTGGAGCTGACGCCCGAGTTCCGCAGCCGGGAGAAGATCGCCGAGCTCGCGGAAGAGGTGGACCAGTACCTGCGGTGACGCGAAGCTAGTGGGCCAGGTCCGCGACGAAGCTGCGGCCGAAGTGTTGCTCGAGGGCGGCGATGAACTGGGCCGGAAGCCCTGCCAGGCGGGCCAGCTCGGAGGCGCGCTCGAAGGAGGCCGCGGAGAGCCGGTAGCTCGCGAACCAGGCGGCGCCGGCGGCCAGCGACACGCCCAGGACCGGGGCCGCGGTGTGCCAATCGTGCTGGATTCCGGCTCCCTGAACGAGACCCACGATCGTGCCGATCGCGCAGGCGATCCAGAGCGGGGTGCGCACCCAGGCGAGGAGCACGGAATTCCAGCGCAGCTTCTTCAGCTCGATGCCGCGGCCCTCGCTCCCCTTCTCCTCGAACACGACGTAGGAGGCGAGCGGGATCAGCGGTACGAAATTGATGTGGAAGAACCTGGTGCGGACGCAGAACAGGCCCGGCACGCGGTCCACCTGGCCGAACAGCCGAGTCCCGAAGACTCCCATGGAGACCCCTCCCGTTTCCGACTTCCGCCGCAGCGTAGCGGAACGCGCGCGGGAAATTCACTGTGGACCGTGGGCGCACCCGCGACCACTGCTCCCGTCGCCAGCCGGGACGGCCACTTGGCCGCGCGCCTACCTGCGCGCTGCAGCACCTCCATCCAACGCCCTCCGGCAGCCTGCTTGTCGACAAGGCGGCGCGGATTCCTTGAACGCCGGCGCTCGCCGCTGATAGGTTCCCCCACTCGATCCGAGAGGCCGACATGGAATTCACAGCGCGAGTCCGCGAGATCCTGAGCTGGTATCCCTCCGACAACCCGGGCACCAAGACGAACCTCGCCCGGATGCTCAACCACGGGCGGCTGGCCGGCTCGGGGAAGATGGTCATCCTCCCCGTCGACCAAGGGTTCGAGCACGGGCCGGCGCGCTCGTTCGCGCCGAATCCCGCCGGATACGATCCCGAGTACCACATCCAGCTCGCCATCGACGCCGGCTGCAACGCCTACGCCGCGCCGCTGGGCTTCCTCGAGGCGGTGGCCGGGAAGTACGCCGGGCAGATCCCGATCATCCTGAAGCTGAACAACAGCGACACGCTCTCCAAGGGGCATCCGCCCTGCTCCGCCGTCACCGGCAGCGTGAAGGACGCCGCGCGGCTGGGCTGCGTCGCCATCGGCTTCACCATCTACCCGGGCTCCGCCGCGCGGAACACCATGTACGAGGAGCTCCGCCAGCTGACCGAGGAGGCCAAGGAGCGCGGCCTGGCGGTGGTGGTGTGGAGCTACCCGCGCGGCGAAGGCATCACCGACAAGAAAGGCGAGACCGCGGTCGACGTGGCCGGGTACGCGGCGCAGATCGCCTGCGAGCTGGGCGCGCACGTCGTCAAGGTGAAGCCGCCCACCGAGTTCATCTACCAGCCCGAGGCCCAGAAGGTCTTCGAGAAGTACAGCATCCCCATCAAGACCCTCTCCGACCGGGTCCGGCACGTGGTGCAGAGCGCGTTCAACGGGAAGCGCATCCTGATCTTCTCCGGAGGCGAAGCGAAGGGCACCGACGAGATCCTCCAGGAGGTGCGCGGGCTGCGCGACGGAGGCGCGTTCGGCTCCATCATCGGGCGCAACAGCTTCCAGCGGCCGCGCGACGAGGGCCTCAAGCTGCTGCGCGACGTGATCGATATTTTCGCCGGGCGAAGCTGACCGCTTGAGCGCAACCGCGCGAGCGGTGCTTCTTCGAATGCCGCGCGGTCGTTCGAGCAGCACGCGAGATGTAACGCGCCGCGTCCCGTCCCGGGACGGGACGCGGCGCGTCAACGGAGTAGCCGCCAACTGCGCGGTCAATGGTCGTTCGTGCTCCGACGCCGAATGCGCACCGATCATCTTCGAACCAGACACGTCTCGCGTGA
>DATFTN010000338.1:0-3817 GCA_035261845.1 Myxococcales bacterium
GTGTCGCGCAGCTCGGCGCTCGCGTCGAAAGCGACGGGCTTCCCCATCGCGCGCATCGCCGCCAAGCTGGCCGTCGGCTATACGCTGGACGAGATCCAGAACGACATCACCAAGTCGACGCCCAGCTCCTTCGAGCCGGCCATCGACTACTGCGTAGTGAAGATCCCCCGGTTCAACTTCGAAAAGTTCCCCCACGCGGACCGGACCCTCACCACCTCGATGAAGTCGGTGGGCGAGGTGATGTCGATCGGGCGGACCTTCAACCAAGCCCTGCAGAAGGCGCTGCGCAGCCTGGAGGACGGCACCACCGGCCTGCACAGCCCGCTGGGGCGCGACGTGCTCCCGCCCACCGGGTACAGTCCCCAGGAGCTGGAGCGCATCCGGGCCGAGGTCAAGACGCCGACGCCCCGCCGCCTCTTCTGGGTGGGCGAGGCATACCGCGCGGGGATCTCCACCAGCGAGATCGCCCAGCTCTCCGCCGTCGACCCCTGGTTCCTTCGCGAGGTCGAGGAGCTGATCCGCGCAGAGCGGGAGATCGCTTCCGGCGAGGCATTGCCCCAGCTGGTGCGGTGGAAGCGGCTCGGCTTCTCGGACAAGCGCATCGCGCAGCTCGCGGGAAAGACCGAAAAGGAGATCGCCCGCAAGCGCGAGGCGCAGGGCCTGCACCCGGTCTTCAAACGGGTGGATACCTGCGCCGCCGAGTTCGAGGCCAATACCCCGTACCTGTACTCGTCGTACGAGGACGAGGACGAGGTGCGGCCCGACGCGCGCAAGAAGGTGCTCATCCTCGGCTCGGGCCCGAACCGGATCGGGCAGGGAGTGGAGTTCGACTACTGCTGCGTCCAGGCCAGCTTCGCGCTGCGCGCCGCGGGGTTCGAGACCATCATGGTCAACTGCAACCCCGAGACGGTCTCCACCGACTACGACACTTCCGACCGCCTCTATTTCGAACCGCTCACGCTGGAGGACGTGGTCGAGATCGCCCGGCGCGAGAAGCCGATGGGCGCCATCGTCCAGTTCGGCGGGCAGACCCCGCTCAAGCTGGCGCAGGGGCTGCTGGAGGCGGGCATTCCCATCCTGGGCACCAGCGTGGACGCCATCGACGCGGCCGAGGACCGGGAGCGGTTCGCGCAAGTGGTGGAGGAGCTGAAGCTGCTCCAGCCGGAGAACGGCGTGGCGCGAAGCACGGACGAGGCGCTCGCCACCGCTCGCCGCATCGGCTACCCGGTCATGGTGCGCCCCAGCTTCGTGCTGGGCGGCCGCGCCATGGAGGTGGTGCACGACGACGAAGGGATGGTGCAGTACTCCACGGAGGCGGTGCAGGCCTCGGAGGAGCGGCCCATCCTGATCGACCGGTTCCTGAAGGACGCCATCGAAGTGGACGTCGATTGCGTCGGGGACGGCGAGCGTTACGTCGTCTGCGGGGTGATGGAGCACATCGAGGAGGCCGGGATCCACTCCGGCGACTCGGCCTGCGCGCTGCCCCCCTTCAGCCTGCAGCCGAAGATCGTCGAGGAGATCTCCCGCCAGGCCGTCGCCCTCGCTCGCCACCTGCACGTGGTGGGGCTGATGAACGTGCAGTTCGCCGTCCGCGAAGGCCGCATCTACATCCTGGAGGCGAATCCCCGCGCCTCGCGGACGGTGCCCTTCGTGGGCAAGGCGACCGGGATCCCGTGGGCGCGAGTGGCTGCGCTGTGCACGGTGGGGAAGACCCTGGCCGAGCAAGGGATCACGAAGACCGTGGTGCCCAAGCACCTGAGCGTGAAGGAAGCCGTGTTCCCCTTCCACCGGTTCTCGCGCGCCGACACGATCCTGGGGCCCGAGATGCGCTCCACGGGCGAGGTGATGGGCCTCGACGACTCGTTCGCCCGGGCGTTCGCCAAGGCCCAGATCGCCGCGGGCAACACGCTGCCCCTTTCAGGGAAGGTCTTCATCTCGGTGCGGGACGAGGACAAGGAGGGGACCGTCGACCTCGCGCGCCGGATGGTGGCTTGCGGCTTCGAGGTGATCGCTACCCAGGGCACGGCGCGCTACCTGCGCGAAAAGGGCGTCCCGGCCACGCCCGTGCTGAAGGTGGCGGAGGGCCGGCCGCACATCGTGGACAAGATCATCGACGGCGAGATCGCCCTGGTCTTCAACACCACCGCCGGAAAGCAGGCGATCGCGGACAGCTACAGCATCCGCCGCGAGACGCTGATGCACGGCATCCCGTACTTCACCGCGCTCACCTCCTGCCGCGCGGCGGTGGCGGCGATCGAGGCGCTCCGGCAGGGCCCGCTGAGCGTCAAGGCGCTGCAGGAGTACCAGAAGCAGCGCTGATCAGCTCCATCGCGCTGGCCGGCGGCGCCTCCGGGGATGCGGCCGGCTTGCGCAGCCGGTCGGAGAGCCAGTCCGTCACCGACACCAGCAGGTAGATGAGCAGGACCAGCGTCGCGACGCGCGGGTAGAAGCCGAGCTGGACGCTGTTGTAGAGCGCGAGCCCCAACCCGCCGCCGCCCACCAGGCCAACCACGGTCGAGACGCGCAGGTTCGTCTCCCAGCGGAGGAGCGTGTACCCGAGCAGCATCTCGCGCGCCTGCGGCCACATCGCCCACAGCAGGCGCTGCGGCCGCGTTGCTCCGCCCGCGCGCAGCTCCTCCACCGGGCCGTCGGGGACCTCTTCCAACGTTTCGGCGTAGAGCTTCCCGAGCACGCCCGCCGTGTGCAGGCCGAGCGCGAGGGCGCCGGCGAACGGACCCAGCCCGACCGCCAGGATGCAGAGCAGCACCCAGACCAGCTCGGGGATGGAGCGGAGCATGGCGAGCACGAGGCGCGAGGAGGCGTACGCGAAGAGCCCGGCCGCGCGCCCGAGAGCGCCGGGCGCGTCGCGGCGATCCAGGAGCAGGGTGGCCGTGGCCGGAAGCGCCAGCGCGCCGCCCAACCCGATGCCGATCGCGGTGCCCACCACCGAGATGGAGACGGTCTGCCAGAGGGGCTCCCACAAGCTGGCGAGGAAGCCGGGGGACAGGTCGGGCGGGAACAGCTGCCGGGTGAAACGAGCGAAATGGCCCAAGAGGCCCGGCGCCGCGATCCCGAGGAACCCGGCCTGCTGGAAGGCGAGGGCGGCCAGCACGATCCAGATCAGGGCGGAGGCACGTCGCGCAAGGCCCCTGCCCTCGACCGGGCCTCGCAGGAAGCTGCTTCCGTGCACGGCGTTCGGCTGGAACTGGCCGCGGAGCCGCCGGCTGACGGCGTCGGTGAACAGCACCAGCACGACGAAGGCGATGAGCAGCGTGAGCACCTGGCCGTACTCGAACAGCCTCATGGAGAGGTTGATCTCTCCCCCGATGCCGCCCGCGCCCACGAAGCCCAGCACGGCGGCGGCGCGCACGCAGCACTCGAAGGAGTAGAGCGTGTACGCGGCGACCGAAGGCGCCGCCTGGGGCCAGATGGCCGCCGCGAAGACCTGCAGCCGCGAGGCGCCGGCCGCGTGCAGCGCCACGACCGGACCGGGCGGCACCCCCTCGAAGAGGTCGGCGTAGACGCGACCCAGGATGCCCGCCGCGCTGACGCCCAGCGCCAACGCTCCGGGCAATGGTCCCAGGCCGAACCCCACCACGAAGAGGAGCGCCCAGACCAGGTCGGGCACGGCGCGCAGGAATCGGAGTAGAGCGCGCGACGCCAGGCTCGCGCCGGCGAGCACGGCGCTCAGCGGGCCGAAGCGCTCGCCGGCGAGGAGGGGCCCGCGGCGGAAGAGCGACGGCGTGGCGAGCACCCCGAGGGGAAGGCCCCAGAGGATCGAGAGGGCCGTCCCGGCGAGCGCAATTCCGAGCGTGCG
>DATFTN010000339.1:0-4795 GCA_035261845.1 Myxococcales bacterium
CGACCGCCTCGCCGGCGAGGGCGCCCAGGTGCTGCGGCGGGACGGCGCCGTCGTCCTCACCTTTCCTTCCGAGGCCCCGGCCCAGGCGGCGGTTCGCGCCATCGTGGGGGCGGGAGGCGTCCTGGTCTCGCTGGCGCCGCACCGGCAGACGCTCGAGAGCCTCTTCGTGCAGCGCGCGCGCGACGGGGCGGCGCCGGCGGCATGACCGCCCCGCCCTCCTGGGCGGCGGACGCCTACGTGATCTTCGTCGGCGCCTGCCTGGGCAGCTTCCTCAACGTGGTGATCGCCCGCGTTCCGCACGGGCGGAGCGTGCTCTCGCCCCCGTCGAGCTGTCCCCGCTGCGAGGGCCGCATCGCCTGGTACGACAACCTGCCGATCGTCTCCTGGATCGCGCTGCGCGGCCGCTGCCGCAAGTGCGGGCAACCGATCAGCGGCCGGTACCCCGTGGTCGAGCTGCTCACCGCGCTGCTCCTCTTCGCCATCTGGCGACGCTTCGGCGGGCAGTGGGCGACGCTCGGATACGCGGCGTTCGCCTGCGGGCTGATCGCGCTCACGTACATCGACCTGGACACCTGGCTGCTGCCGCACGAGATCACCTGGCCGCTCCTGGCGGCGGGGCTGCTCTCTCCGCTCTGGAACCGTGGGCTGACCTGGACCGACTCGCTGATCGGAGCGGGCGCCGGATTCGCGTTCTTCGCGGCCATCGCGCTGGTCGGCGAGAAGGTGCTGAAGAAGGAGACCATGGGGTGGGGGGACGTCTGGCTCCTGGGCGGCATCGGCGCCTGGCTGGGCTGGCAGGCGCTCCTCCCACTGGTGCTGTTCTCGGCCATCCAGGGCTCGGCCGTGGGGGCCGTGCTCCTGTTCCTCGGCCGGGGCCCGGCGGAAAGGGCCCGGGTAGAACGCGCCGCGCGCGACGACGAGCGGGAACGGTCCTCGCGCCCGGCGGACGCGACCGGTGGCGGCCCGGCGGCTTCCTGGTACGGCCATTCCCCGCCCAAGCAGCCGGCGCACGATCCGGACGAGGAGGACTGGGTGCCGCCTCCCCACGCGGTGCCGTTCGGCCCGTTCCTGGCGCTCGCCGCCCTGGAAGTCTTGCTGGCCGGAGACGCGCTGTACCGGTGGTACTTCGACGCGCTGGAGAGGTTCTTCGGATGAGCCAGCGCCGCTTCGGTCTGCGGCTCCGTCTGCTGGCGATCCTGATCGGAGCCGGCCTGCTCTGCGCGGCGGTGCTGGCCGTGGCGCTCCTCCTCGGTGCTCGGGACGAGATCACCCGCCGCCACGTGGCCAGCGCGCGTGCGGGGTTGCGCGCCGTTGCGGAGTCCATCGTCCGCCGCTGCGGGGCCGATGCGGCCTGCACGTCGCGCGCCGCCGAGGCGGCAGGGCTTTCCTGGCGGGAAGGCACGCCGTGCGGGGCACCGCAGCGCGCCGGCGAACGGCTGATCGTCTGCGAGGAGGTGCGCGGGGCGGCGGTGAGCCAGGAGATGGACCTGGCCCCGGCGGCGGCGCAAGCCCGCTCGCTGGTGGGCCCCGCGCTGGTCCTCGTGCTCCTGGGCATGCTGCTCCTGGCGGCGCTGGTCTTCTGGGTCCTCGACCGGCAGCTGGTCGAGCCGCTGGCGCGCATCGACTCCGCGCTGGACCGCATCTCCGACGCGGCGGCGGACGGGCCCCTCCTGGCCGAGGGAGGCGATCTCCTCGCGCGCCTCTTGCCCGCGGTGAACCGCCTCGACTTGCGCCTGCGGGAGGAGCGCGCCCGGGTGCAGTCCCAGATCGAGGAGCTGAAGCGGAACAACCGGGAGCTGCGGGCAGCCCGCGAGGAAGTGGCGCGCAGCGAGCGGCTCGCCAGCGTCGGCCGGCTGGCCGCGGGAGTCGCGCACGAGGTAGGCAATCCGATGACCGCGCTCCTCGGGTTCCTGGGAATCCTCCGCGACCGCCTCCGGCAGGGAAAGGACCCCGGCGATTACCTCGAGCGCCTCGCCCGGGAAGCCGAGCGCATCGACCGCATCCTCCGCGATTTGCTCGGACTGGCCCGGCCGCCCGCGCGCGACCTGCAGCCCGTCGATCTGCGGGCCGCCGCGGAGCGCGCGCGCTCCCTCCTGGAGGCGCAGCCGAGCTGGACCGGCTGCGCGCTGGAGCTGAGGGTGCCCCCGAACCTGCCGCGCGCCCGGGGAGACGATCACTCCGTCGTCCAGGTGCTGCTGAATCTGTTGGTCAACGCCGCCAAGGCGGGCGCGCGGCGCGTGGAAGTGGAGGGCCGGGCGGAGAGCGGCTCCCCGGTGGTCGAGGTGATCGACGATGGCCGCGGCCTGCCCGCCGAGGCCACCACCCGGCTGTTCGAGCCGTTCTTCACCACCGCGACGCCGGGGGAGGGGACGGGGCTGGGCCTGGCGCTGTGCCACGCCACCATGGAGCGCTTCGGCGGGTCGATCTCGGCGCGGAAGCGCGCGGGTGGCACCGGGACCTCCTTCCTCCTCCAGTTCGCGGCCTGGGGGTAGGGCGGCTTCTGGGCGCCGCCGGCGGTTCTCTTCGGTCCGGCCGCCGCGGCTGTTAGCCTTCCGGCGATGGCGCTGCGCTCGATCCTCATCGCGGACGACGAAGAGCCGATCCGCCACGTGCTCACGGTGCTGCTGGCGGAGCAGGGGTACTTCGTTCGCTCGGTCAAGGACGGGGACGACGCGCTGCGCGAGCTGGCCGCGCGCGACTACGACGCGCTGGTCACCGACGTGCGCATGCCGGGCATGGACGGGCTCTCCCTGGTGCGCGCGGTGGGCCAGCAGGCGCCGGAGACCACGGTGATCGTGATGAGCGCCTACGGATCGCACGACCTGGCGCTGGAGGCGATGAAGGCGGGGGCGTACGACTACCTGGGCAAGCCGTTCCGGCCCGACGAAGTGCTGCTGGTCCTGCGCAAGGCCGAGGAGCGCGAACGGCTGCGGGCGGAGAACCGGCGGTTGCGCAGGGAGATCGAGGCGTCCCGGGGAGCGGGGGCCATCGTGGCCGAGTCGGCGGCGATGAAGGAGGTGCTGCGGACGGCGCAGAAGGTGGCCCCGGCGAAGACCACCGTGCTGATCAGCGGCGAGAGCGGCACGGGGAAGGAACTGATCGCCCGGGCGCTGCACGAGATGTCCCCCCGCGCCGAGCGGCCGTTCGTGGCGGTGAACTGCGGGGCCATCCCGGAGAAGCTGATCGAGAGCGAGCTGTTCGGCCACGCCAAGGGGGCCTTCACCGGCGCCGTGTCGGCCAAGCGCGGCCTGTTCGAGGAGGCGGACGGCGGGACGCTGCTGCTGGACGAGATCGCCGATCTGCCGCTCCACCTGCAGGCATCGCTCTTGCGCGTCCTGCAGGAGGGAGAGGTGCGGCGGGTGGGAGACGCGCGGACCATCCGCGTCGACGTGCGGGTGCTGGCGGCGACGCACCAGGACCTGGCCCAGGCGGTCGCGGGCGGCAGCTTCCGCGAGGACCTGTTCTACCGGCTCAACGTGGTGGGCCTGCGTCTGCCGCCGCTGCGCGAGCGGACCGACGAGATCGAGGCGCTCGCCCGCCGCTTCCTGGACCGCCACGCCTCCCGGCTGGGCGTGCCGGCGAAGCCGCTCTCGTCGGATGCGCTGCGGCTGCTGCTCTCCTGGCGCTGGCCGGGCAACGTGCGCGAGTTGGAGAACGCGCTGGAGCGAGCGCTGGTGCTCTCGGAAGGAGAAGAGATCGGCCCCGAGGCGCTGCCGGACGAGCTGCGCCCGTCCCGCCCTCCCGGGGGACCACCCCAGCCCCCCGAAGAGGGGGAGCTGTCCGTCAAGAAGGCGCAGCGGGCGCTGGAAGCGGAGCTGATCCGGAAGGCGCTGGAGAGGACGGGAGGGAACCGCACCCGCGCAGCCGAGCTGCTGGAGCTGAGTCCCAGGGCGCTGCTGTACAAAATTCGCGAGTACGGGATCGGGGAGTAGAAGGACTCACTGTCGTTTGCGTTTCATTACCGTTTCCTACCCCCCATTTTGGGTGAAGTGAACCCGAAGTGACCCGTCACTGCACCTTCAGTGCGGGCCAGTTCCTTGACGCCTACCCGCACGTCCGTGGATCGATTGTGACGGGCCGATCGGGAGGTCAGGGCGCGTGAACAACGTCCAGCGGTTCCGGGAGCAGCAGCTGATGGCGAAGGCGGAGCTCGCGCGCAAGGCGGGGGTCTCGGAGTCCACCATCGACCGTATCGAGGCGGGCAAGGACTGCCGCCTGGAGACCAAGCGCAAGATCCTCTTCGCGCTGGGGCTGTCGGTGCAGGACTCGGTCAAGCTGTTCGGGCGGCGCCGCAACGGAAACGGGCACCGGGCAGCCAAGTAGTCGGCGAGGAGGTTCGGTAGTTTCAGGTAAGAGTCCGGTAGTACGGGTAGGTCAAAATTGTTTGGAGCCGCGGTCACCGGGCGCTAACGTCCGGGTGACTCTGTAGGGGAGAAAGACGATGGCGAAGAGCAAGCTCGCGCTCGGCCTGGACATCGGGTCCTCGTCCGTCAAGCTCGTCCAGCTGAAGGAAGCCAAGCGCGGCTACATCCTGGACGCCTTCGGAGTGGCTCCCCTGCCGCCCGAGGCGATCGTCGACGGCGCGCTGATGAACTCGACCGCGATCGTCGACGCCATCCGCCAGCTCCTCTCCCAGTACAAGCTGAAGCACCGCGAAGTGGCCATCGGCGTCAGCGGCCACAGCGTGATCATCAAGAAGATCTCCATGCCCCGGATGAGCCAGGAGGAGCTGGAGGAGAGCATCCAGTGGGAGGCGGAGCAGTACATCCCCTTCGACGTGAAGGACGTGAACATC
>DATFTN010000340.1:0-28077 GCA_035261845.1 Myxococcales bacterium
AGCTCGGTCCGGGCACGTCCACCTGACCGGACTGCGCCTGCTCGCGCCGCACCTGACAGCCGAGAATCACTGCGAGGTGCTCGCCGAGGCGGCAGGCAAGACGAAGCGCGAGATCGAGGAGTTGGTCGCGCGTCTGGCGCCACAGCCCGGGTTGCGCCTACGATCCGGAAGCTCCCGGAGCGGCCCGCTCCAGCCACAGCGGAACCGCTTGCCCTCGCCCTCGAACCAGCGCCCGCGAGGCCCCCGCCGCGCGAAGACCATCGGCGCTCCATCGCGCCGCTTGCAGAGAAGATGTACCAGGTAGAGTTCACCGCAGACCAGGAACTTCACGACAAGCTCCGACAGGCACAGGACTTGCTCCGGCACCGTGTTCCGGATGGAGACCTGGCCTGCATCGTCGAGAGGGCGCTCGACTTGCTGATCGACCACGTGAAGAAGGAGCGGTTCGGGGTCGGTCGGAAACCTCGGCAGCCGTCCGCCGTGGCCGTGCAGGAGGAGGCCTCCTCCCGCCACATCCCGGATGCAATCAAGCGGAAGGTCTACCAGCGTGACGGCGGGCGTTGCATACGCGTCTCGACTTGTTCTGGGCCGGGACGCGACGCGTTAAGAGAGGCCACGCGCCAATTGGACCTGCTCGGCCAGCAGACACCCTAGGCCGCGCGGAGGCCCGGGGCCTGCGTTACCTCCGATCTGGCTCCCCCTTGAAAAGCACTGGAGACCGACGGTCGTTCTTCCTCCCGAGGTGGATTTCGCGAGCGACCCACTCGAAATCGGGAGGAAGAAGTGACGAATCATGAGAGCTCCCTCCCCCCTCGACCCCCCAATAGATCACGGTCGACACAACGGAGCATCGAAGCTCGCTCCGCCGCTCGCTCGTGAGCTGCTAGAAGGCCATCAATACGTTGGCGCTCGCGCCGCCGAAGCGGGCGTTGCTGATCTCCCAGGAAAGGAGCGCGCGCAAGGAGACCGGCCCCAGGGACAGGTCGCACGAGCCGTAGAGCTTGTCCTGGTAGGGCGCCGCGGAAAAAGCGGAGGCGCCCGTCTGCTGCAGGACTGGGATCGCGAGCACGTAGCCCACCTCCCACAGCGCGCTCCCCGCCTCCCGCTGCGCGGCGATCCGCGCGGCGGGCTCGCGCCGCGTCAGCCGGTAGGCGCCGCCCCCCTGGTTGCCGATCGCTTCGCCGGTGAGCGCCCGCACTCCCAGCCGGGGGCGCCAGCGCGTGCCGGCGAGCGGCGGCAAGAGCCCTTCGACCCGGAGCGTGGCGACCGTCTGGCGCACGTCCGTCGACGCCCCCAGCTCGGCCAGCGCATCGTGCGTGCGCAGGACGTCGAGCAGCGCGTCGAGCTCCAGCGCGGGAGCGGCGTACCGGAGGTGGAGCGACAGCTCGCGGCGCGAGCGGGCTTCGAACGTGATCAGGGGGGCGTCGGGGAAGCTGGTCTCGCTCTCGGTGGTGGCGTCGAGGGACCCGGCGATCGACCACGCGCCCTCCTCCCAGCGCCCCTCGACCTGCGGGTGCAGCACCGGCGAGGCGCGCGTGCCGCCGTCGACGTTCGTCCGGTTGTAGAGGAACTGATCGGCGACCAGGCGGACGAGGAGGTAGCGGCGACGGGACTCGCTCGCGAAGAGGACGCTGCCTCCCACTCCGTAGTCCTGCTTTTTCGCCGCCGGCACTCCGGAGGCCCCCAGCCAGAACCCGGGTGCCAGGTTGACGAGGAAGTCTCCCACCGCGCGCGTCACCCTCCCGTCCAGGTCGAGGTCGTTGCGCAGCTCCGCGTGGAATGCGAAGCGCGTGGCGAGGTCGAGATTGAGCGCTCCGCGCTCGACCGCGTCGTATCCGCCCCCCTCGATGCTGCCCAGGTCGACCCAGGCCATCCCGCCCGGGACGAGCTGGCTTGCTTCCCACTGGGACAGGCGCCGGGGCGTGAGCTGATAGGTGTCCTGGTGCAGGAAGAACATCGGGTCGCCGAGCGACCCCGCCCACGCCGCACGCGCAGCGCAGGCGCCCAGCGCGCAGAGGAGGACGGCGCGCATCAGAAGATCACCTCGAACCCGCCGTTGAAGCCGCCGAAGTGGCCTGTGCTCACCTGGTGGCTGATCAGGAAGTGCAGCCGCACGCGCTCCCGCGGCGCCCACCGGACCGTGCCGTAGGCCTTGTCCGCCCACTGATCGAGCCGGAGGCCCGAGAGGTCTTGCGCGCTGTGGACCCGGGCGTACCCCGCTTCGAAGGTCCACTCTTCAGCGGGCCTCCACACCCCGCCCAGGCGGCCGCCCAGGTCCCAGCGCGAGAACCCGTAGGCAGCGCCCTGGTCCAGGCCGCGGGCCCGCTCCCTCCACCCGAGCGCAACCACGCGGAGCGCGATCCTGGGGAGCACCGGAGCGAGCAGGTACGCGCGCGCGTACACGAACCCGCGGCGCAGGGCGCTCTCCTGCTCCTGCTCCATCCGCGCCGAGTCGAGCCTCCGCGCGGTCACCCGCACTCCCGCGGCGAGGTTCCGCTCCGCCCAGCGCAAGTGCGCGTCGACGTCGCTGCGCTGATCGGAGGTGGCCTGCACGCCTTGAGGCGGGGCCGAGGCATAGCGAACGTCGCTGCTCGTCCCCAGGTCCGCGCGGCCCCAGGCGGAGAAGGATCCGCTGGCCCAACGCCCTTCGGCTTGCGCCCGCCACACCGGCGAGTCCCGGCTGGCGCCGGAGGGGTTCTGCAGGTTGAAGAACGCCGCGTCGTCGAGGAGGCGCAGCACGGCATAGCGCGTCCGATCCGCGCTGGTCAGCACCAGCGCGCCGCCGATGGCGCTCTGCTGCTTGACGACGTCGGGGGTGCCCGACACGGCCAGCTCCACCCCGGGCGCGATGCTGAAGAGCACGTCGGCGGCGAAGCGCGACACCTCCGCCTCGCGGGTACGGTCGTCCTGCACGTCCAGGTGGAAGCCGAGCCAGGGCAGCGCGCGCAGGTTGACCTGCGCCTCCTGCGTGGCGAACAGCTCCCGGAGCGTCACGCTCCCCAGGTCGAGCCGGACGGAGTTCGCAGACCAGCGCGACTCCTCCCAGAGGGCCTGCTCCTCGGGCGCGAAGTCGTAGAGGTCGTATTCGATGGACTTGAGCGGATCGAACAGCTCGTCGGGAGGAGAGGCGCGCGCCGCCGGAGCGAGCGCGGTCGCGAGAAAGACTGCGGCCGCGGCTCGCACGCGCCTCTCTGTGCATCAACTCCCGACGCCTGACAAGCGTGCGTTCAGTCCTCGTTCAACGGCGGGATCCGCTTCTTGATCTTGGACACCGTGTACGTCTTCACCTGGGCGGCCCATCCGGCGTCGACCGAATTGAAGCCGATCTGCCTCAGGTTCGTGTCCAGCGACAAGTTGGTCACCAGGACGAATTCCCCGCTGAACACGAGGCTTGCCGGAAAGAGGAAGCCGCGCGGCTCGCCGCGCTCGCTGATGCCATTGAAATCGCCGAGCTTGGCGATCGCCTTTCCGGTCTTGTCGACCACCACGAGCTCGTCCGCCTGGTTCGCGCACACCCAGATGTTGCCGTCTTCGTCGATGGCCAGGCCGTCCGCGCCGTTGATGCTGTTGGTGAAGACCGTGGCCGTCTCCACCCCTCCGCCAGGCGGAATCTTGACGACCGTGTCGTCTCCGGTGTTCGCGACCAACATCGCCCCGTCCTCGTCGAAGGCGATGCCGTTCGCGCCGAACGGCGGTTTGCCGGTGGTGGTGAGCAGGATGCTGGAAGCCCACCGAGACGCCGTCCCGCCGGCCGGCCCCGTCTTCCAGATGATCCCCTGGAACGAGTCCGAGACGTAGACGTTCCCGGCCTTGTCGAACGTGAGCGCGTTCAGCCCGGCGGCGGAGTTCACCTTGGTGAACAGGGTCGAGTCGCCGGTCAGCGGATTCACGTTCAGGACCTGCTGCGCTCCGAAGTCGATCACCAGCAACGCGTGCGTCGTCGGGTGGAAGTCGAGGCCCAGGAGCGCCGTCGATCCCGGCACGCCCTTCAGGCTGAGGACCCGGAGCAGCTTGCCTTCCTTGTTGAAGACGACCACATGGCCCAATCCGTCGTTGGTGCCGCGGAAATCGAAGTTGGCCACGTAGACGTCGCCGGTCCTCTTGTCGAGCGCGAGGCCCTCCGGATTCCTTTCTCCGGCGGGCAGGCGGGCGAAAGTGGTCGCCTCGCCGCGCTCCCAGGCCGGGGCGGCCGGAGAGAGGGACAAGACGGAGAGCGCCGCGAGCGCAGTGGTGCGGACGTTCATGGGGAGCCTCCTGTGGGGGGCGGCAGCATATTCCCGACTTTTCCAAGGGACAATGAGACCGAGGTGCTCTCACAGGCGCGGGTACTACCGAGACGGACCTCAGCGTCGTACGCCGGTAACGTCGATCCAAATGAGTGCCACGGCGGCTCTGCAGCAAGCGACCGTGCAGTTGGCGGCTACTCGGTTGACGCGCCGCGTCCCGTCCCGGGACGGGACGCGCTGCGTTACATCTCGCGTGCTGCTCGAACGACCGCTCGATCTGCTTCGCTCGCGGAGTTCAGCTCCCGCTGCTCGTGGTTGACACGCCTCTCGCCGACCGTTAATTGCTTCAAAAGTTTCTGAAAGTTCCGCGAATCGGAGGCACATGGCGGCGCTCACCTCAGCGGGCCTTTCGGACCTGGTCGAGGCGGCTGCCCGGCCCGAGGCCCGTCCCTCGGCCGCGCAGCTGCTGCCCGTCACCGCGGCGGCCGAAGGGCTCCCCCGGCTGGAGAGGCTCCTCGTCGGCGCCGCCCGGCGCGGCCCCCGCGAGCTGGCCCCGGCCGCCGAGGCGCTGCTCCGCTCGGGAGGCAAGCGGGTCCGCCCCCTCCTCACGCTCCTTTCCGCGCGCGCCGCGGCACCCGGCCGGCGCGCTCGAGGGCGGGTCGCGCTGGCGGTGGTCGCCGAGCTGGTGCACTCCGCGACCCTGCTGCACGACGACGTGATCGACGACGGGCTCACCCGGCGCGGCATGCCTGCGCCGCGGGTGGCGTATGGCAACGGCGTCTCGGTGCTCGCCGGAGACTGGCTGCTTGCCGCCTCCCTCGATCTCGCCCTGCGCTCCCGCGCCTCCGGCGCGATGGAAGCCCTGGTGCGGACGCTGCGGACCCTGGTGGAAGGCGAGGCGCGGCAGCTCGCCCTGCGCGGGCGCACTGACTTCACCCTGGAAGACGCCCTCACCATCGCCGCCAAGAAGACGGGCTCGCTGTTCGGTTGGTGCGGCGAGGCGGGCGCGCTGGCTGCCCGCGCCCGGCCGGCGGTGGTGGAGGCGCTCCGCGAGTTCGGCCAGCGCGCGGGCTGCGCGTTCCAGATCGCCGACGACCTGCTCGACTTCGAGGCGGATGCGGGCACGCTGGGCAAGGCGGTGCTGGCGGACGTGGCGGAGGGCAAGCCGAGCGTGCCGCTGGCCATCGCGCTCAAACGGCTGCCCGTCCTGCGCGAGGAGATGGCCAAGCTTCTCGCGGTCCAGGGCGCCGAGGCAGAGGAGCTGCAGCAGGCGCGCGTGCGCGCCTTCGCGGTCAAGCTGAACCGGACCGGCGCGCTGGGGGCGGCGCGCCGGATCGCCGAGAAGGAGCGCGACACCGCGCTCGAGGCGCTCGGGGCCGTCCCGCAGAGCTCCACCCGCGAGCTGCTGGCGCACGTGGCGCAGGTGCTCCTCTCCCGCTCGCGCTGAAGAGGAAAGAGACGATGCCCGAAGGTCCAGCAGCGGCTACACTCCCCCAGATGGCGACGCGCGAGGAAGAGCGCGAGCTCGTCCACGAGGTCGCGGACGCGGTCGGCGCGCTGATGGAGTTCTGGGGATTCAAGCGGGTGATGGGCCGGCTGTGGACGGTGCTCTACCTGACCGGCGAGCCGCTCACCGCCGCGGAGCTGTGCGAGCGGCTGGCCATCTCCAGCGGCGCGGCCTCGATGACCCTCGCCGACCTGGAGCGGTGGGGGGTGGTGAAGCGCTCGCGCAAGGCGGGCGATCGCCGCGAGTACTTCGAGGCGGAGACCGACGTGTGGAAGATGGTCTCCCGCGTGCTGCGCGAGAGGGAGCTGTCGCAGATCGAGCGGGCGGTGGAGGTCTTCGACCGCGCCCGCGAGCGCCTGCTGCGCGCGATCCCGCCCGGAGAGCAAGCGCGCGTCTCCCGGATGGCGGAGCGCATCGCCCGCCTGGGCGACCTGGCGCGGGTCGGCCGCGGGCTGCTCACCGCCGTGGTACAGCAGCACAAGGTCGACCTGGCCCCGCTCGTGCGCTTCGCCAGCCGCCGCCGATAGGGCGGCGCTGTGCTTTTCCCAGCGCGGACGCTCCGGGTTGCGGTCCGGCCGCCGCCCGATAGGGCGGCGCTGTGCTGCTTCAGAACTCGACGGAGATGCCAAAGCGCCAGGCGCGGTCACTGAGGATCAGAGTGCCCGACTTGCCGAAATCGCTCAGCCTGGTCCACGCGTACTCGGCGAAGATCGCGGTGCGCTGGATGCCCATGTCGACGTAGGCCTCGCGCGCCAGCTCGGCGTCTACGCTGCCCACGTCGAGCGCGAGCCCCAGCGCGGCGGTGTAGCCGTAGCTCCATCCCGATCCCCGCCCTCCCGAGGAGGGCTGCGAAACGTCCCCGGTGCCGTTGTACGAGGTCCAGAGCGCTGCCTGGAGCCCGGCTTGCGCGTAGGGGATCACCGGCAGCCAGCGGTAGCGATTCGCGAACCAGTCGAGGCGGTACGAGACGACGGCGCCGAACGGCACCACCATCAGGCGCGCGGTATCGCCGGACTGCTCGCCAGCTTTGTGGACCACCCCGGTGGCGGGATCGGTGTAGTCGGTCGCGTAGATGCCGTGTCCCGTGTTTTGCCAGAACCCCACCGTGCCGCCGACGAGGACCGAGCCGAACGGGTGCAGGACCTGGTAGTCCAGCTCGATCTGGAACCGCGGCGGTGCACGGCCGTGGAAGATGTCGTGGTAGGGCTGCTTGCCCGCCGTGACCAGCGACGCCTCGGTGTCGATCTGTGGATCGTAGCGGTCGATCTTGAACCCGAGGAGCCACCGGGCTGGCGGGCGGTCGAGCCCGGTCCAGTCGGCGCGCGCCGCCGGAGCGATCGCGAGCAGAAGGGCCGCCGCGGCGGTCTTGCGCCTGCGCCGGGCCGCGGCGAACGCCAGCACCGCGAAGGCGAGCACTCCGGCCTGTCCTCCGGTGGCGCAGCCTCCGCCGCCGGTTGCCGTTCCTCCCGCCTGGCGATAGCGCGAATAGAAATCGGCGATCAGCACGGGCTCGATGGGGGTCGCGCCCGAGAGCGCCGACGCGTTCTGGTACCCGTCGATGGAGCGCACGTACACATCGTAGATGACGCCGTTTTGCAGCGACGCTCCGCTGCTGTCGTGGTCGACGTCGGCGCGGGTGCCCGTGACGTTGTGCGCGGCAAACCTGGTCAAGTCGATCGTGCTCGGATCCGTGCCGTGCGGGACGACGAAGACGTCGTAGACCTGGTCGCCAGAGTCGTTCGAGGTCCAGTCGAGGACGACGTGCGAGTCGCCGGGCGTGGCCACCGGGCTGGAGGGCGCGTTGGGCGGGTTGAGCGCGAAGCTGACCTGCAGCGTGTTCGAGTTGACCGTCGGGTTTCCGCCGAACACCGCCGTGGTCACGCGGCGGACGCAGAAGAACTCGTTGAAGGGCGATGAGGCGCGGCTGGTCGTGTTCGCGCAACCGCCGGAGAAGACACTGTCGGGAAACAGCAGCTCTCCGACCCGGAGATGCAGCAGCAAGGTACCCGTCTGCGAGCTCTGATTCGGAACCGACAATTGCTGGCTCGGTGCCGGCGGGCTGCCCGGGGTGGTCGAGCAGTTGCCGGAGCCCTGGATGATCCACGCTTCGACGGTATCGACGCCGGGCGTGGGCACTACCCCGAGGTCGTAGGTGAAGTCGATCGCCTGGCTCGGGATGCAGAGCGACTTGCCGATGTTCACCGACGGGGCGCCCCCGTTGAGGAAAGTCTTGGCGAAGCTGCTGGTGATCGTGATCTGCTGCGCGAGCGCGGAGGCGGGCGCGAGCAGCGCCGCGACGAGGGCGAGTCGTGCCACGGGTGCCGAAATAGCAAACCGCGGGCCAGCAACGAAGCGAGCCCTTGCTCGCGCCACGCGCCCGGCGGCGCAGGGGACCGGACAATCTGTCCGGCCGTGGCGGCGCAGGACGGACAAACTGGCAACTCCTCAGTGCTTCAGGCCGAGCGCCGCCTCGTGCTCCCGGAGCAAGAGCTCCGCAATCTGCACGGCGTTGGTGGCGGCGCCTTTGCGCAGGTTGTCGGAGACGACGAACAGCGCGAGCCCCCTCTCCTGCGAGAGGTCCTTTCGGATGCGGCCGACCAGCGTGTCGTCATTGCCGGCGCCCAGGAGCGGCATCGGATAGACGTGCTCCGCGAGGTCGTCGACGACCTTCACGCCGGGAGCCGAGCGCAGCACCTCGCGCGCCCGCTCCGGAGTCAACTCCTGGCGGAAAGCGAGGTTCGCCGCCTCGGAGTGGCAGTAGAAGACTGGCACCCGCACGCAGGTGGCGGAGACGCGCAGATCGGGCAGGCCCATGATCTTGCGGGTCTCGTTGACCATCTTCATCTCCTCCTCGGTGTAGCCGTTGGAAGCGGCGGGACCGATCTCCGGGAGCAGGTTGAAGGCGATGCGATGGGGGAACTTGCGCGGCTCGGGCTCCCCCAAGCTGAAGAGGGCGCGGCTCTGCTCCTCCAGCTCGTCGATGCCCTTCTGGCCGGCGCCCGAGACGGACTGGTAGGTGGACACCACCACCCGCTCCAGGCCGGCGGCGTCGTGCAGGGGCTTCAGCACCACCACCAGCTGGATGGTGGAGCAGTTCGGGTTGGCGACGATACGGCGCCCGCCCGGCCGGAGCGCCAGCTCCACGGCCTTCGGGTTCACCTCGGGAACAACCAACGGCACGTCGGCGTCCATGCGGAACGCGGAAGAGTTGTCCACCACCACCGCTCCTGCGCGCGCGGCGTAGGGGGCGAACTCGCGCGACACGGCGGCGCCGGGCGAGAACAAGGCGATGTCTACCCCTTCGAACGACTCGGGCTTGAGGCGCCGGACGGTCAGCTCCTCACCGCGGAAGGGAAGCTTCTGCCCCTCGCTCCGCTCGGAGGCGAGCGGCACCAGCTCGGCCACGGGGAACTCCCGCTCCTCCAGCACCTTGAGCATCTCCCTCCCCACCGCCCCCGTCGCCCCCGCCACCGCCACCTTCACTCTACGCATCATCGACCTCTCTTCCCTCTCGCGTCCCATGCCCCGCCGGCTCCGTCAACCCAACAAGCGTTTCACGCGGAGGAGGGGAGGAAAAAAGGAGAGCGCGGAGGAGCTTGGTTTTTCAAAACCCAATAACCTCCGCGCCCTCCCTTTCCTCCGCGCCCTCTGCGTGAAACGCCTGTAGTCATCATCGCGGCTGGAGTTTGCCGACGCGGCCTTCGCGGAGGGCGACTTCGGCCATGCTGGGTTGGAGGTAGTTGGGGGAGAGGGAGAAGCAGGCGGACTCGGAGTAGTGGGCGTCGCGGAGGAGGGGGGCGCAGAGCTCGGCGATGGCCCAGGCGGCGGGGGCGCGGGGCTCCTCCGGGACCGGGAAGCCGTTCGCCCGGGCGCCCGGCCCGAGGAGGACGGCGCCCTCCGGCAGCCAGGCGGCGAGGTCCTGCGCCCGGAGCACCGTCTCGGGGCGGACGAGCTGTCCACCCCGGACCGCGCAGGCGTACAGCTCCCCGCGGCGCGCTTCGAGCGTGGGCACCAGGAGCTCGGAGGGACGCCGGGCGGACAGAGCGAGGGCGAGCAGGCTGGAGGCGCCCGCCACCGGCAGCCTGCGCGCATACGAGAGCGCCTTCACCGCCGCGAGGCCTACGCGCAGCCCGGTGAACGAGCCGGGACCGACGCCCGCCGCCAGCGCGTCGATGGAATCGAGCGGCGCCAGCGCGAGCAGCGCCTCGGGCAGCACGTCGCCGGCCCTCTGTGCGTGTAGCGATCCGGCCACGGCGCGCCCGTCCTCCCACAGCGCGCAGCTGAGCAGGGGCGACGAGCTGTCCAGCGCGAGGACGCGCAAGGCGCTACTCGAAGAACTTCCGCATCGCGTCGTTGCGCAGCGCGAACAGCATCAGCCCGAGCACCAGGGCGATGCCGATCACGTTTGCGATCTCCCGGAAGCGGAGCGAGAGCGGCCTGCGGCGGATGCCCTCGATGCCGGCCGAGAGGACGTGGAAGCCGTCCAGCACCGGCAGCGGGACCAGGTTGAGCAGGCCCAGGTTCACGCTGATCATCGCCATCACCAGCACGAACATCTGCCAGCCGGCGTCGGCCGCCTTCCGGGCCACGTCGGCGATCATGATCGGCCCGCCGATCGCCTCCGACGAGATCCGGCCGCTGACGATCTTGGCGATGCCCAGCGCGAGGCCGCGGATCGCGCCCGCCGTCTCCGTGAAGCTACGCGCCGCCGCCTCGCCGATCGGGTAGCGCACCCAGATCCGTTCGCTCTCGCTGCTGAAGATGGCGGAGTCAGGAGCGGCGCCCAGCTCTGGCACCTGGACCTTGATGCCCGAGTCGTCCCGCTCCGTGCGCAGGTGCTGCCGGACGGTGACGGTGAGGAGCTTGCCCTCCCGCCGGACGGTCATCGGGAAAGGCTCGGCGCCCTTCGCGCGCCGGATGGTCTCTGCCTCGTCGAACCACCACACGACGTGCTTGCCGTCCATCGAGACCACCCGGTCGCCGCGGCGCAGCCCCGCCTCGTCGGCAGCGGAGCCGGGCAGCACGGCGAACAGGGTCAGGTCGGCGCACTCGATGCCGGAGCCGGCGCCGGCGGCGTCCAGCGTCAGCTGCACGGGCCTTTGCGCCCAGAGCGTTCCGCCGGGGGCCGGCACCTCGACCCGCCGCAGCACTTCGACCGCCACGGGCCCGCGCAATGAAGCCAGGCGGCCCTCCAACTCCTCGTAGTTCGGCACCGTCTGCCCGGCAACCTTCACCACCAGATCGAAGGTCTTCAGCCCGGCACGGTCCGCCGGCGTGTCGGGCGCGACCGCGATCTCGGCGATGCGCGGGGCGCCGGAGATGCCGATGCGGCCCTGCTTCACGGTCTCGATCGGATTCGTCTCCTCGTGCACTGCCGGGGTCAAGCGGATGTCGATGCGCTGGCCGCCGCGATCGATGGTGAGGGTGAGCGGCTGCCCCGCGTGGTTCCGGATCTTCTCCTGCAGCATGAAGAAGCCGTCGACCTTCTCTCCGTCGACGGCGACGATCCGATCGCCGTATCGGACGCCCGCTTGCGCCGCCGGAGATCCCGGCTTCACGTACCCCACCCTGGCCGCCACATCGCGGTGGGGCACGGCGTTCAAGACGAAGTAGAGGACCAGAGCGAGGAGGAAGTTGGCCGCCGGGCCGGCGAACGCGATGGCCGCCTTCTTGCGCGGAGGCTGCTCCAGGAATCCCCTGCCCCGATCCTCCGGCGCAAGCTGTTCGAGCGGATTGTCCCCCGCGAACTTCACGTACCCGCCCAGCGGCAGCAACGAGACCCTGTATTCGGTCTCGCCCCACTGCATCCCGAAGAGCCTGGGGCCGAACCCGATCGAGAACCGGACCGCCTTGACGCCCAGCCACTTGCCGACCAGGAGGTGCCCCAGCTCGTGGAAGAAGACGATGACGCTGATGAGCACCGCGAACGAGACCAACGTGAGGCCGGCCGAATGAACCCAGGAGACCATTCCGACCAGTGTAATGTGCATGACGGGAATTTCCAGCACCGCTTCAGCCCAGGTAGGGCAGCACGCGTGCACACAAGAGGACAAACGGCCCGGTGAAGAGGAGCGCGTCGATGCGGTCGAGGAGCCCGCCGTGCCCCGGGAGCACGGGGCTGGAGTCCTTCGCTCCGTAGGCGCGCTTGAGCATCGACTCAGCGAGGTCTCCCAGCGGCCCCAGGACGCCGGCGCCCGCACCCACGACCACACTCGCCCACCAAGGCAGCTGCGGCAACCAGCCGAGCGACTTCACGGCCAGCGCGCCGCCGATCGAGGCGAGCAGCCCGCCGGCGGCGCCCTCCCAGGTCTTGCTGGGCGAGATGCGGGGGTAGAGCTTCCGACGGCCGTACGCACGCCCCACGAAGTAGCCGCCGCTGTCGTTCAGCCACGTGACCGCCAGGGTGAGAATCAGCCAGCCGAATCCGTCGGGGAGCTGGCGCAGCCGCACCAGCGTGCCGAGCAGCAGGCCGGGATAGACGGCTCCCAGCACGGCGAGGCCGACCCGCCGGGGCGCTCGGGGCATGTCCTGCTCGAACAAGAGCGCGTCGGCGAGCGCGACCATCACCAGGGCGGTGAGGATCCATCGCGCGGTGAAGCCGTGGGCGTCCAGGCCTTCGGTCAGCGGCAGGAGAAAAGCCGCGGCGATCGAGGCGATCTCCGCGCCCCGCCAGCGCTCCCGGGGCACCGAGGGGTGGTCGGGGCGCGTGCCTTGGTCGGGAAGCCGGTTCAACTCCCACGCGGCCACCGCGGCCGCGGCCGAGACCAGCACCGCGAAGGGGAGGCCGCCTCGCCAGACCAGCCAGAGCACCAGCGGCAGCAAGACCGCCACGGTCAGAACGCGCACGAGGAGGTTGCGGTCCGCGCCGGTCATTCTCTGGCCTTTCAGTGGGCGCGACGGGTCTGCGCGCTCGTCTTCCCGAACCGCCGCTCGCGCTTCTGGAAGTCGTCCAGGGCGACGAGCAGCGCCTCCTCGCCGAAGTCGGGCCACAGCGTCTCGGTCAGGTGGATCTCCGCGTAGGCCAGCTGCCAGAGGAGGAAGTTGGAGACCCGCACCTCGCCGCTGGTCCGCACCACCAACTCGAGCGGCGGCAGGCCACAGGTCCACAGGCGCTCCTCGATCGCCTCGGCATCGATCTGGTCCGGACGAAGCGTCCCCGCGCTCGCATCCTCGGCCACCCTGCGGGCCATGGCGACGATCTCCTCCCGGCCGCCGTAGCTCAGCGCCAGGGTCAGCACCATGTCGGCGTTGCGCGCGCTGTCCCGGCGCAGCGCTTCCAGCGGATCCCGGACGCGCGGCGGCAGGCGATCCAGCTCGCCGATGGCGTGCAGCCGGATCCCGTTGTCCATGATCTCGGGGCGCTCGCGGTGGAGGTAGTCGCGCAAGAGGTCCATCAGGCCGATGACCTCGGCCTCCGGCCGCTGCCAGTTCTGCGCGGAGAAGGCGTACAGCGTCAGCGCCGGCAAGCCGAGCTTGCGGGCCGCGCGGGTCACTTCCCGCACCGAATCGGAGCCCTTGCGATGCCCCTCCAGACGAGGGAGGCCCTGCTGCTCCGCCCAGCGGCCGTTCCCGTCCATGATGATGCCCACGTGGCGGGGGAGCGGCCGGGCAGCGACCTCGGCGCGCAGATGCGCGAGCTCCAACTCGGTGAGCAACTCTCCTCCGAAAATGAAGCGCGGGAGTGTACACCAGGCGCCGCCCTGGCCGGCGGCGCAGACGTCCTGGCACGTACTTTGGGGTGCCGCCCCTCGGCTTCGTGGCCGGGCGTGCGCTACCTTGAGAGGCATGCGTGGTTGGTTCGGACCGTTCCGCATCGAACGGCAGGTCGGGCGCGGGGGACTCGGCGCCGTGTTCCGGGCGATCGATTCGCGCACCGGCGCCACGGTGGCGCTCAAGATGCTGCCGCCCGGCGTCGACCCGATCGGGGTCACCCGGCTGCGCCGCGAGTTCGCCGCCCTGCGGACGCTGTCGCACCCGAACATCGTCCGCGTGCTCGACGTGGGCGACGAGGACGGCATCCCCTGGCTGTCGATGGAGTTCGTGGAGGGCTTGAGCCTGCGCGAATGGTTGTCCGTGGTCGGGGATCCCGTGCCCCTGGAGCCGGAGCCGGTGGAAGGCGCCTCGGAAGGCGTCGACCTCGACGTCCTCTTCGACGAGCCCGACTCGGGCGTCTTCCTGGCGGCCGCGCGGGCGCGCCGGCTGACGCTGACCTCCGGCGTGGGGGCGATGCTCTCCGCGGAGGAGCAGGCGGAACAGAACCGGCAGGAGCGGCTCGCGGCGCTCTGCGAATCGATGGCGCAGCTGTGCGACGGGCTGTCGTTCATCCACGCCCGCGGGCTGGTGCACCGCGACTTGAAGCCTTCCAACATCCTGGTCACCCCGGCGCACCGGGCCATCCTGGTCGACTTCGGCCTGGTGAAGCGGCTGCATGAGGACCGCGCCACCGATCCGGGCCGCGCGGTGGGCACGTACCGCTACATGGCGCCGGAGCAGGCGCGCGGGGAGGCGGTGGACCCGCGAGCCGACCTGTACTCGCTGGGGGCGACGCTCTACGAGCTGCTCGCGGCGCGGCCGCCGTTCACCGAGCAGAACCAGCTCCAGCTCCTGGAGGCGGTGATCAGCAAGCGGCCCGTTCCGGTGTCGGAGATCAATCCCGGAGCGCCGCGCGCGCTCTGTACGCTGGTGGGCCGCCTCCTGGCGAAGCGCCCCGGCGATCGCCCCGACGACGCCTCCGAAATCGCCTCCATCCTCCGCTCCGTCGGCTCCGTCCTCGCGCACCCCAACTGACAAAAGATGGCCGGCGAGATCGCACAGGGGAGGATGGAGCGGATCGGGCAGGCTTTGTTCCGGTGGCGCTCGTTCACGCCGCTGCCGCTCCTGATCGTCGCGGTTCCTTTGCTGTGGCGAAGCAGGGGCGGCGGCGGACCAGCGTGGACGGCCGCGGGGATCTCGCTCTGCGTCGCGGGGCAGGCGGTGCGGGCGTGGGTGCTGGGGCAGGTGCCGGACGGCACGTCGGGGCAGAACGAGCGCCTGATCGCGACGGAGCTGAACACCTCGGGTCCGTACGCCAGGACGCGCAATCCTCTGTACCTGGGGAACCTCCTGATCACGCTGGGGCTGTGCGTGGTCGCGCACGACCCGATCCTGCTGGCGCTGGTGGCGGTCCTCTTCGTGGCGCAGTACCGGGCGATCGTCGCCGCCGAGGAGGGATTCCTGCGCGGCCGGTTCGGCGCCCGGTTCGACCACTACTGCGCGCGCGTGCCGCGGTTCTGGCCCCGCCTCCGCGCACCCGGCGCGCCATCCGGACCCTGGTCCTGGCGGCGGGCGCTGCGCAAGGAGCACAATCCGCTGGCGGCCTGGGCGGCGCTGGCGGTGGCGCTGCTCGCATCCGACCAGGTCGTGCGGGCCCGGGCGGCCGGCGCGCCGCCCACGCTGCGGGGCTACGGCCTGTTGCCGCACGCGGCGCTGCTGGCCGGAATCGGCGTCGCCTGGCTCGCCGTGAAGGGCTGGAAGCATCGCTGGGCGAGCGGCGGCTTCACCGACGATCTGCGCCGGCGGCTGCGCGAGACCGCGCGCTAAAGACCCTCGACTCTGCTACGTTCCGGCCATGCTCGCGCTGGCCGCCAGCTGCTGGTTCGGGTTCCTCATCGGGCTGCGCCATGCGCTCGACCCGGACCATCTGGCGGCGATGAGCACGCTGGTGGCCGATCGGCCGCGCCACCAAAGGGCCGCCGTCCTCGGCGCCTGGTGGGGCGTCGGGCACTCGGCGGCGCTCCTGGGCGCGGGCGCGATCCTGCTCCTGTGCCGCGTGCGGCTGCCGGACCGCGCCGCGGAGCTGTTCGAGCTGGGCGTGTCGGCCATGCTCATCGCCCTGGGCGGGCGCAGCATCCAGCGCGCGCTGCGCGCGCGGGGCGGCGCGGCCGTCGAGCACGCGCACGGCAACGTGGTGCACGTGCACGAAGCTCCTGAGGGCCACTTCCACCTGCGTTCGCTGACCATCGCCCGGCGCCCGCTGCTGGTGGGCCTCTTGCACGGGCTGGCGGGCACCGGCGGGATCACGGCGCTGGCGCTCGCCTCGATGCGCAGCGTGGCCGCGGCGCTCGCCTACCTCGCGCTCTTCTCCCTGGGCTCCATCGGCGGGATGGCGCTGCTCACCGGGGCGGCCGGTGTTCCCCTCGCCCGGATCGCCCGGCGTCCGGCGGCCCACGCAGCCCTGATGGCGGGCGTCGGCGCCGTCTCGCTCGCGGTGGGGCTCTTGTGGGGCGCTCCCGTCGTCGGACGGCTCCTGGCTTCCTGACGGCGGGCCTCTGTGGCACCGTCCGCGTCGATGGGCAACTACCGCCGCCTGCTCGCCGCGGTCCGGCCCCATGCCGGGGTGTTCGCGCTGGCCATCGCTTCGATGGTCCTCCTGGCGGCAGCGACGGGGCTGTTCTCCTGGCTGGTCGGGCCGCTGTTCCAGTACGTGTTCCGGGGAGGCGAGCTGGGCTCCGCCGCTCTTCCCTGGCTGCCGCGCCTCGATCGGCTAGAGCTGCGGCGCGTGCTGCCGCTGCTCATCCTCGGCATAGCGCTGGTGCGCGGAGTCGCCTACTTCGGGCAGTTCTACTCGATGGGGATGCTCGGCCAGAGGGTGGTCGCCGATCTGCGCCGTGCTCTTCAAGAAAAGCTCCTCGGGCTTCCGCCGGCGTTCTTCGCGCGCGCCTCCTCCGGCGACCTTCTCTCGCGCTTCGCCAGCGACGTCGCGGCCGTCGAGTTCGCGGTCACCTACGGCCTGGCCTCGTACCTGCGCGACGGCATGCAGGTGCTGGTGCTGCTGGGCGTCTCCATCGCGCTCGACTGGCGCCTGGCGGTGTTCGCCTTCGTGGCGGTGCCGATCACGGTGGTGCCCATCGTGCGGTTCGCCCGGCGCCTGCGGCGGATCGCCGTGCGCGGACAGGAGCAGATCGGCGGGCTCTACACCCTCCTCCACGAAGCTCTGCAGGGCGTGCGCCTCGTGCAGGCGTTCGGGATGGAGCGGTACGAGGCGGACCGCTTCCGCGCCGAGCAGGACCGGTTCCTGGGCACCATGCGGCGCAGCTTCTTCGTGCGCGCGATCTTCACTCCCACCCTGGAGCTGATGGCGGCGGCCGGCATCGCCGCCACGGTGGTGCTGGCGGCCCGCGCCGTGGAGCTCGGCCGGCTCCAACCGGAGCGGGTGATCTCCTTCCTGGCCACCATCGTGCTCCTCTACCAGCCGCTCAAGAACCTGGGCGGCACCGGACAGGGCGTGACCCAGGGGCTGGCCGGCGCCCAGCGCTTGTACGAGGTGCTCGACGAGCCGGCCGGCCCCGCCGAGGGCGCCCGCGAGCTGCCTCGCTTCGCCGACCAGGTCCGGTTCGAGCGCGTCTCGTTCCGCTACCCCGACCGGGCCCGCCGGAACGCCCGTTCAGGGGGAAACGGAGCGCCGCAATCCCCCTTGGTCCTGCGCGAGGTGGACCTCACCCTGCGCCGCGGCGAGGTGCTGGCGCTGGTCGGTCCCAGCGGCGGAGGCAAGACCACCCTGATGAACCTTGTGCCGCGCTTCGCCGACCCGACCGGCGGGCGCGTGCTGATCGACGGGACCGATCTCCGGGAAGTGTCGCTGCGATCGCTCCGGGCGCAAGTGGCCCTGGTCGCGCAGGAGACGTTCCTGTTCGACGACACGGTGCGGGCGAACATCGCGTACGGGCGGCCCGACGTGCCGCTCGAGCAAGTGGTCGCGGCGGCGCAGGCGGCGCGGGCCGACGGCTTCATCCGCGCGCTGCCCGAGGGCTACGAGACGCGGGTCGGCGAGCGCGGCGTCACGCTCTCGGGCGGCCAGCGGCAGCGCATCGCCATCGCCCGGGCGCTCCTCAAGGACGCGCCCATCCTGCTGCTCGACGAGGCGACCAGCGCGTTGGACACCGAGAGCGAGCGCGAGGTGCAGCGCGCGTTGGACCGGCTGATGGCGGACCGCACCTGCCTGGTGATCGCGCACCGACTCTCGACCATCCGGCACGCCGACCGGATCGCCGTGCTCGCGGAAGGCCGCATCGTGGAGCTGGGAACGCACGACCAACTCCTCGCGACCAAGGGGGAGTACGCCCGCCTGTACGCGCTGCAATTCGCCGCGGGCTGAACGCCGGATCCACTTGCGGCGGACCACGAATGGCGCAAAGCTACCGACGCGGATGAGCGGCCGGGTCCACAGCAAGAAGCAGACGCTGCTGCAGTATCTCCAGCGCGGCGTCACCATGGTGCACCTCGATGCCCGCCGCCCGGGCGTGGTCGTCCCGCCCCAGTACGCCGGGGATGCCCACTTGCGGCTGAACCTTTGCTACCGGTACTCGATCCCGGATTTCGAGATCGACGACCGCCGCATCCAGGCCACGCTCTCCTTCTCGGGGGCGCCTTTCCAGTGCATCCTTCCTTGGGAGTCGGTCTTCGGGATCACCAGCCACGCGGGCGACGGCCAGGTCTGGCCGGAGGACCTGCCGACCGAGGTCATGCAGACGTTGGGAAGGACGGAGCGGCCTCCTCCGGTCCGCGCGGACCGGCCGGGGCTGATGGCCGTGCCGCGCGACTCCCAGCCGGCCGATCGGCCGACCGCCGAAGCGCGAGACGCCGGTCCGTCCCCCGGCGACTCTCCTCGGCGTCCTCATTTGCGGCTGGTCCGCTAGGCACCACCGGACCTCGTAGTCGCAGTCGACCCTACAGCTCCGCGGCGGCGGAGTTGTCGGCCGCAATCACCACGCGCCCGACCGCGCGGCGCAGCCACTGCGCTGGACACGCCATCAGGTCTTCGGGGCCTTTCAGGGTGCGCGCGAGCAGGGACGCCTTCTGTTCGCCGGTCACCTGGAGCGCCACGTTGCGGGCGGTGACGACCAGAAAGGGCGTGAGGGTCAGGCGATCGACGCGGGGCTCCAGGTGCTCTGGAGCGCGGACGTGGCGGACCAGTTCCTCGTCGCCGCGATCGGCTGAGGAAGGGACGCCGGCGAACAATGAGCAGATGTGGCCGTCGGGGCCGAGGCCGAGAAGGACGAAGTCCAGGCGAGGAGGATCGCCCAGCGAAAGGCGCAGATCGGCCGCAGATCGTCGCGCCTCTGCGTCCAGGTCGGACTCCTCTCCCCGCATCCGATGCACCTGCGCCGCCGGAACGGGGACGCGGGAGAGGAGCTCGCGCTGGGCGAGGCCAAAGTTGGACCGCTCGTCCTGCGGCGGCACCGCGCGCTCGTCGGTCAGGAAGACATGCAGCGCGCCCCACGGGATACGGTCGCGGATCGGGGCGGAGCGGAGCTTCTCGTAGAGCGGCTTCGCGCTCCCTCCTCCGGTCAGCGCGACGCAGGCGCGGCCCCGGGCGGCGGCGGCGCCCGCCGTCGCCTCGACGAACAGCTCGGCCGAGACACCCGCCACCTGGGCGGCATCACGGACGACCGCCACTTCGCTCACGGACCGCTCTTCGGCAGGAGTTTCACGGCCGCCTGCAGCGCCGCCGCATACAGCTCGTCCTGCCCCGCGAGGAGCTTCAGCTCCAGCCCCAGCAGCCGGCCGGGAGTCTCCGGGGGCAGGCGCACGCGATGGAGGACCTCGCCGTCGTCGTCGCCCCGCACTTCGGCGATCAGGAGGGCCTTCTCGCGCCGCAGCGAGAACGTGACGGGGGGCGCGGTGAACTCGAACGCCGCGATCTGTCCCTTTCCCAGCGGCGCCGCAGAGGCCCAGCCGGTGGCGGAAGCTCCGTCCCCCGCGCCGGGCATCGACGAGTCCGTCTCCGGCTCCGGTCCGACGACCAGCTGGACCCGCGCCTTGCGCACCCGCGACGCGAACCAGCCCCCCAGAAGCACGCCCTCCGCTCCGATGCCGCCGGCGCAGATCACCCTGGCGCTGCGCAGGTTGCCTCGGTGCTCGCGGAGGTTGGGGACGTCGAGCACGTCGGCCGCCAGGGACATCCAGGGGAAGATCCGGGCCCAGGCCAGATCTCCGACCGGCGCGCCCCGCGCGACCATCGCCGCCACCTCCGCGAGCGCCTCGGGCGCGCGCGTTCCCGAGTCGATGATCACCCGATCCGCCGCCTCGACGGCGCGTTGCAACAGATCGCCTTCGGTGCGCCCTCCCCAGACCACCACCACGGGCAGCTCCGGGAGCAGGAGGTCCAGGAGCGCCGATGGGAGGTGGCGCACTCCGGCGCCTTTCGCGGAGAGTACGATGCGCTCCAGCGAGACCGCGCCGCCGCTGCGGACCACCGAGACGCGCGCGGTCACGGAGTCGCCTTCACCGCGCTGCTCGCCGATCAGCACCACCAGCCTGCAGGGGTGGAGCCGCCCTGCCGACTCCAGCGCCGCCTGGGCGCGCTCGTACGCCGCCGGGCTGAAGTAGATGCCCACCAGGTTGAACGCGCTGACCGTCTCTCCCGGGGTGCCGCCCCGCTCCTTCGCCTGCTGAAGGAGGGCGCGGATCTTGCCCAGGTCCATCCCGTCGTCGAACCGGATCGACAGCTCGTCCCAGCCGCGAGGAGCCTGACCTCCCGAAATGGGCTCTCCGATGGATGCGCTCATGGCCGCCTCCACGCCCGCCCGTCGCGGGCCAGGAGCTCGTGCGCTTCCTTGGGCCCCCAGGTGCCCGCCTCGTACGGGTAGGGCGCCGGCGCGTCGGGCGCCTCGACCACTTTCAGTATTCCGTCGACCAGCTGCCAGGCGGACTCGACCTCGTCCTTGCGGGTGAACAGCGTCTGGTCGCCGCGCAGCGCGTCCATGAGCAGCCGTTCGTACGCCTCGGGCGAGGCGGCGGCGAAGGCTGACCCGTAGCGGAAGTCCATGCTCACCGTGCGCGGCCTGTACCGCTCGCCGGGGACCTTGGCGGAAAAGCGCAGCGCGATCCCCTCCTCGGGCTGCACCCGGATGACCAGGGTGTTGGGGGCCGAAGCCCCCTCGCCGAAGAGGGCGTGCGGCAGCTTGCGGAACTGGATGGCGATCTCGGTCATGCGCTTGGGCAGCCGCTTGCCGCTGCGCAGGTAGAACGGGACGCCGTCCCACCTCCAGTTGTCCACGTTCAGCTGGATGGCGGCGAACGTCGGCGTGCGGGAGCCCTTCGCCACGTCCTTCTCCTCCTGGTAGCCGGGCACGTCGTTGCCGGCGATCTGGCCCGCCGTGTACTGGCCCAGCACCACCCGCTGGGCGACCGCCTCGGGCCCTTCGATGGGAGCGAGCGCCCGCAGCACCTTGACCTTCTCGTCGCGTACCGAGTCCGCGTCGAAGGCGACCGGCGCCTCCATCGCGGTCAGGCACACCAGCTGGAGGACGTGGTTCTGGATCATGTCGCGCAGGATGCCCGCCTCCTCGTAGTAGCGGCCGCGCCCCTCGATGCCCAGCTCCTCGGCGGCCGTGATCTGCACGTGGTCCACGTAGTTGCGGTTCCAGATCGGCTCGAAGATGGTGTTCCCGAAGCGGAAGACCAGGAGATTCTGCACCGTCTCCTTGCCCAGGTAGTGGTCGATGCGGAAGACCTGCCGCTCGTCCATCACCTCCAGCACCATCCGGTTCAACGCGCGCGCCGAAGCCAGGTCGCGGCCGAAGGGCTTCTCGATCACCACCCGGGTGAAGCGGGGGTCGCCGGGAGGCCGGATCAGGCCGTGCTTGTGCAGCTGCTGCAGCAGCACGGGGTACGTGCTGGGCGGCGTGGCGAAGTAGAAGAGCCGGTTCCCGCGCGTCGCCCTGGCCCGGTCCATCTCTTCCAGCGTGGCGGACAGGCGCTGGAAGGTCGCGTCGTCGTCGAACGCGCCGGCCACGTAGCGGAGCCCCGCCGCGAAGTCTCGCCACGCGTCCTCGTCGATCGGCTTGGTGCGCGAGAACTTGCCGACCGCCTCGCGCATGTCCTCCTGGTACTGCTGGTGCGTGTACTCGCTCTTGGAGACGCCGACCACGCCGAACGCCGCGGGCAGGTGCGCCGAGACGGCCAGGTTGTAGAGCGCGGGGATCAGCTTGCGGTGCGCCAGATCTCCGCTGGCGCCGAAGACCACCAGCGCGCACGGCTCCGGCGCCGAGTCCCCGCGCAAACCGTACCGCAGCGGGTTCGGGAGCTGGTCGTGATCGGGCGCGTACGGCATGGCCTAAGCCTTCTTCACTTCATGGCCGCCGAACTCGTTGCGCAGCGCCGCCTGCACCTTCGCGTTGAACGACTCTCGCTGGCGCGAAGCGATGCGCTCGAGCAGCGAGAGGGTGATCGCCGGCGCCGGCACGTTCTGGTCGATGGCCGCCTGCACCGTCCAGCGGCCCTCGCCGCTGTCCTCGACGTAGCCGCGGACCTGCTCCAGGCGCGGGTCCTTGCTCAGCGCGCCGGCGAGCAGCTCGAGGAGCCAGGAGCGCACCACGCTCCCGTGCATCCACACCTTGGCGACGGCGGCCAGGTCCAGGTTCGGGAACGGAGCAGTCCTGAGGATCTCGAACCCCTCGCCGTAGGCAGCCATCAACCCGTACTCGATGCCGTTGTGGACCATCTTGGTGTAGTGCCCGGACCCCGGCGGTCCGGTGTGGAGCAGGCCGTTCTCGGGCGCCAGGGTTTCCAGGGCGGGCCGCGCCAGGCGGAACGCCTCGGGCGAGCCGCCCACCATCAGGCAGTAGCCGTTCTTCAGGCCCCACACCCCGCCGCTGGTGCCGGCGTCGAGGAAGAGCAGCCCGCGCTGCTGCAGCTCCTGCGCGCGCCGCATCGAGTCCTTGAAGTTCGAGTTGCCGCCGTCGACGATCAGGTCGCCTCTCGACAGCTTGGCGGCGAGCGACACGACCAGCTCCTCGGTGATCCTGCCCGCGGGGACCATCGTCCATACGGCCCGGGGAGGCGACAGGGCGGCGATCACCTCGTCGAGCGTGGTGGCCGGCGTCGCCCCGTGGCCGGCCAGCTCGGCGGCCCGGCGCGGATCGACGTCGTACACCACCACCTTGTGGCCTCCGCGCAGGAGCCGCTGCGCCATGTTGGCGCCCATCCTCCCCAGGCCGAGCATCGCGATCTGCATCGGAGCCTCCAGCCGCGGCCGTATTCGGCCACGCTGTGCTTTTAACCGCGGATCAAACCCAGCGCCTCGCGCACCGCCTGGAGGAACTTCCGCGGGTCGCCGTCCTCGACGTGGACGCGCAGCGCGCGCCGCCCGCGCGCTTGCAGCACCTCCAGATCGCCGCGCGCCTGGGCCGCGAACAGGGTGGCGAATCCGTACGGCTGTCCGGGGATCGGGATGTCCTCCCCTCCGTCCACGGTGGCCTGCAGGAACACGCCGGTGTTCGGCCCGCCCTTGTGGAGCTGTCCGGTCGAGTGCAGGTAGCGGGGACCGAACCCGAAGGTGCAGGCCAGCCGGGTCGCGTCCCGCACTTCGCCCTGCAGCGTGGAGAGCTCCGCGCGGACCCGGTCGTCCGGCACCAGGTAGCCGAGCTGCGCGACGTAGTCGCCCTCGTCCCCGAGCGCCAGATGCGCCGCGATCCAGTGCACCGGGCTCGACGCGCTCTGCCCGCCGAGCGTGCCCGCGGCCTTGCGCAGGATCGTTGCGTGCTCCGGACTGCAGAAGAGCGCCAGGCCTCCGGCCCGCAGGGCCGGCTCGGCGGGCGGAAGCTTTCCCCCCGAGAGCAGCGCCTTCGTCTTCTCCTTGGCGACCGCCACGTCGGGCTCGTCGAAGGGATCGATCTCCAGGACCCCTCCCATCACCGAGGTGGCGATCTCCCAGCGCAGGAACTCGCCGGCGATCGCATACTCGCCGCCCACCTCCCAGCGGATCACTGGGTGGCCGGCTTCCGCGAGCGCCTGGACCGCGCGCTCGTGCTCGGGAACGTGCTCCCCCGCGAGCCACAGCGCGACGAAGAGCCGGTCGCTGCCGTACACGGCGGGCGGGCCCACCGGCTCTCCGTCGACCGGCAGGATGCCGCGCCCGCTCTTGCCGGTGCTCTCGGCGATGAGCTGCTCGACCCAGGCGCCGAACGGCCGCAGGCGGGGGCTGAGCAGCAGCGTGAGCTTGTCGCACTCGGCGCGCGCGCAGCCGCCCGCGATCGCGCCCAGGCGCATCGCCAGGTTCTCCTTGAGGGGCACGCGGGCGTGGGAAGCCAGCGCCACCCGATCCGCCTGGTCGAGCAGCCTTCCCACGTCCAGCCCCAGGACCGCCGCGGGGACCAGGCCGAAGAACGACAGCGCGGAGTAGCGGCCGCCGATGTCCAGAGGGTTGCCCCAGGTGCGCCAGAACCCTTCCTTCTTCGCCAGCTTCTCGAGCGGCGAGCCGGGATCGGTGATGGCCACGAAATTGCCACCCGCCTTGCCCGGAGCGATGCCGTCCAACCGCGAGCGGAAGTGCCGGTAGAAGGAGCTCACCTCGGTGGTGGTGCCGCTCTTCGAGGCCACCAGGAAGAGCGTGCGGGGGAGATCGAATCCCTCCACGGCCTTGCGGACGGCGTCCGGGGCGGTGGAATCGAGGACGCGCAGCTCGAGCCCGCCCGGCTGCTTGCCGAAGATTCGCGCCAGCACGTCGACGCACAGGCTGGAGCCGCCCATCCCCAGGAGCACGCAGTGGCGGAAACGCTGCGCCGCCTCCTTGGCGAAGCTCGCCAGGCCGGGCAGCTCGGGCCTCATCCTCTCCCTCACGTCGAGCCAGCCCAGGCGGTGTTTCGCCACCTCCTGGTGCTTGGGGTCCGAGCTCCACAACGAGGGGTCCCTCGCCCACAGCCGCACGGCGACCTTCTTGTCCGCGGCGATCTTGAGTCCCTGCTCCGCGGCGTCCTTGCGACGCCCGAGCCGCTCGTCCACCTTGCGCGCCTTGCGGAAGCGCTGCGCCTCTGATCGGGCCGAGATCGCGTGCAGCAGGTTCTCGAGGGCAGTGCTGAACAGCGTAAGGCCGTCGTCGGTCAGCTTGCGGCAGACCTCCTCGAGGTCGATCCCGATCTTCCCCAGCCGGGCGAGCTGCGCGCGGGCCTCGTCGACGCCCTGCAAGACCGAGTCGTGCACCACCTTCCCATGGTCGTTGAACGCCACCAGGGTGGCGAGCGGCATGGTGTTGACCGTCTCCCGCCCGATCAGCGGCTCCACGTAGAGGACGTCGCTGTACGCCTTGTTCTTGGTGCCGGTCGACGCCCAGAGCGGCCGCTGCCTGGTCGCGCCCTTCGCCTCCAGCGCCTTCCAGCGGGGAGTGGCGATGCTCCGCAAGTAGACCTGGTACGCCTCCTTCGCGTTGGCGACCGCGATCCTCCCCAGCAGCGATTTCTCGCCTTTCTGCTCCAGCAGCTTGTCGACCGACGTGTCGACGCGGCTGACGAAGAAGGAGGCGACGCTGTGGATCTGCGCCACCGGCAGGCCCTGGGCGAGCCTGTCCTCCAGGCCGGCCATGTACGCGTCGATGACCTGTTGATAGACGCGGGTGGAGAAGATCAGGGTGATGTTGACGCTGATTCCGGCCGCGGTGGCCTCGCGGATGGCGGGGATGCCTTCCGGGTTGGCGGGGATCTTGATGAACAGGTTCGGGCGATCGACCGCCTTCCAGAAGCGCTTCGCCTCCTCGACGGACGCGCGGGTGTCGCGGGCGATGAACGGCGACACCTCGAGCGAGACGAATCCGTCCTTGCCGCCCAGGCGATCGAACAGCGGCCGCTGCACGTCGCACCCGGCGCGGACGTCGCCGATCGCCAGCGTTTCGTAGATCTCCATTGGCGCGCGGCCCGCTTCCACCAGGCGCGTCAGCTCCTCGTCGTACTCGTCCGACTCGACGATCGCCTTCTCGAAGATGGCCGGATTCGCGGTGACGCCGCGGATGCCGTCCTCCTCGATGAACCGCAGGAGCTCGCCCGAGTGGATCAGCTTGCGGCTGATCAGGTCCAGCCACGGGCTCTGGCCGACCTCGTTCAGCATCTGCGAGGGCTTCATGGTCTACCCCTTCGTGTTCGCGCCGGCGCCTCCGGCCAGCCACTTGCCGATGCGTCCCGCGATCTTCTGCGGCGTCATCCCGTACTCTTCCGCCAGCGCCTTCTCGGGCGCGCTGGCGCCGAACCGGTCGATCCCGACCACCAGGCCGTCGCCGACCAGCCGGTACCAGTCGAGCCCGCCGGCGGCCTCCACCGCGGCCAGCTTGGCCTTGCCGCGCGGCAAGAGCCTGCGCTGCTCGTCGCCGGGCCATTCGAGGAAACGCTCCACACAGGGCATCGAGACCAGGCGCGTGCGCGCGCGCAAGCCCGGTTCGAGGAACTGCAGGGCCTGCTGCGAGGTGGGCAGCTCCGACCCGGTGGCGACGATCACCAGCTCGGGCTCGCCCTGCGCCTCCACCAGCGTATAGGCGCCGCGCAAGATCTTCCGCACGTCGCCAGCCGTCGCCCGCTGCAGCGGCGGCAGCTTCTGCCGGGTGAACACCAGCGCGGTGGGCCCGTCCTTGCGCTGCAGGGCCGCGGCCCACGAGGCAGCCACCTCCAGCGGATCGCCCGGCCTCCAGACCTGCAGGTTCGGGATGGCTCGCAGCGAGGCGAGCTGCTCGACGGGTTGGTGGGTCGGCCCGTCCTCGCCCAGGAAGATCGAGTCGTGCGTGTAGACGAACAGGCTCTGCAGCCGGGAGAGCGCGGCCAGCCGGATCGGCGGGCGCATGTAGTCGCTGAACAGGAGGAACGTGGCGCCGAACGGGATGAAGAAGCCGTCGTAGGCGAAGCCGTTGACGATCGCTCCCATGCCGTGCTCGCGCACGCCGAAGTGGATGTTGCGGGCACCGTAGTCGCCCGGTTTCACGTCGCCTTTGTCCTTGAGGTACGTGAACGTCGACGGGTCCAGGTCGGCCGAGCCGCCCACCAGGTTCGGCACCAGCTCGGCGACCTTCTGGATCACGGCTTGCGACACCTTGCGGGTCGCCTCGGCCGCCGCAGCGCCCGCAACCACCCCGGCGAGCTGCTCGGGCAGATCGCCCGGCACTTCGCGATTGGCGTACTGGTCCCACGACCGCGCGCGGGCGGGGTCTTTGCGGAGCTGGGCGAGCTTCTGCTGCCAGGCGTCGTAGCCCTTCTTCAGCTCCTCGACCCGCGCGGCCCAGAAGGCGCGCACTTCGTCGGGGACCAGGAAGGTCGGCTCCAGCGGCCACCCCAGCTTCTGCTTGGTGAGCCTGACCTCGTCCTTCCCCAGGGGAGAGCCGTGCACTTCGTGCGTGTCTGCCTTGTTGGGCGAGCCGTAGCCGATCACGGTGCGCACCGCGATCAGGCTGGGGCGATCCTTCTCCTCCTTGGCGGCGCGGATGGCGCGGTCGATGGCCTCGGTGTCGTTTCCGTCCTCGATCTGTTGCGTGTGCCAGCCGTACGCGTCGTACCGTTCGAGGCGGTCCTCGGTGAACGTCACGTCGGTGTGGCCGGCGAGCGACACTCGGTTGTCGTCGTAGAGGAAGATCAGGTTGCCGAGCCGCAGGTGGCCGGCCAGGGACGAAGCCTCTCCCGAGACGCCCTCCATCAGATCGCCGTCGGAGCAGATGCCGTAGACGTAGTTGTCGATCACGTCCCCGCCGACGCGCGCGGCGAGCATCCGCTGCGACAGGGCCATGCCGACGGCGTTGGCGATGCCCTGCCCCAACGGACCGGTGGTCGCCTCGACGCCGGGCGTGTCGCGGAACTCGGGGTGGCCGGGCGTCCTCGAGTGCAGCTGCCGGAATTTCTTCAGATCCTCCAGGGTGACGTCGAACCCGGCCAGGTGCAGGAGCGCGTAGAGCAGCATCGAGCCGTGGCCCGCGCTGAGCACGAAGCGGTCGCGGTTGGGCCAACGCGGATCCTTGGGGTTGAAGCGCAGGTGCCGGGTCCAGAGGACTTGCGCCATGGGGGCCGCGCCCATGGGCATGCCGGGATGGCCGCTGTTGGCGTTCTCCACCGCGTCCACCGCCAGGAAGCGGATGGTGTCGATCGCCTTCTTCTCCAGCTCGGGCTTCAGGGTGGGCATGGGATCCCTAGGGAATGGTCGCCGTCTTAGGACGGGTCTGGTGCAGAAGTATTCCTTCGTCCGCGGCGAGCGCGGCGGCGCCCAGCACCGTCGTGTTCGGGTCGAGTACCACGTGCACCGGGATGGCTTCGAGCAAAGACCGCATTCGCCCTTTGGCCAGGAAGGCCGCGCGGAACCGTCCGTCTTGCAACTCCGGCAACACCTTCGGGGCGATGCCGCCAGCCACGTAGACGCCGCCAGTGGACAGCGCCTTGAGCGCCAGGTTGCCCGCCTCCGCGCCGTACAAGGTGCAGAACGTCTCCAGTGCGCGCTGGCAGACAGGGTCGCCGGCGCGCGCCGCTTCCGTGATGGTGGCGGGAGCATCGCCGCGCCGGTGCAGCACCACCTCGGCGACGTGCCGGGGGAGCGGCGCTCCGATCGAGTCGGCGATCGCCTCGGCGA
>DATFTN010000341.1:0-10452 GCA_035261845.1 Myxococcales bacterium
TCGAAGTGCACGCCGACGACGTCGCCCACGCAGGCGAGGGTGACCTCCTCGCCCCCGATGAACATCCCGCTCTGCGACAGGTCCACCGCCTCGGCGACCAGGAACTCCTCCACCGTGGCGAATTGCAAGCGCACCAGCCCGGCCACTTTGACCCGCGGGGCCCTCGTTCCCGAGGCCTTCTTGAACAACGCACGACTCATCGACCGCCCCCTGCTGGGAAAAAAGGTAGCAGGAGGTGCGAGGAGGGCAAGAAAACGCCCAAAACGCGGCGCGTCTACTTGCGGATCTGGAGGACGACGCGGAAGCGCGCCTTGTTCGTCAGCATCCGCTGGTAGCCTTCTGCCGCGCGCTCGAGCGGGAACGTCTCGTTGCGCGAGGCGACGGCGTTCAGCGCGCTGAACGCGAGCGTCTCTTCGGAGTCCTTCGCCGTGCCGCTCGGCCAGCCCTGCACCCGGCGGCGCGCGCCGAGGAGCTGGATGGGCGAGACCTGGATCGGCTCCGGCGAAGCTCCCACGACCAGCAGCGTCCCGTTGCGGCCCAGGCCGTCGACCAGCTTCGACATCAGCTGCGAGTTGGGCGCGGTGGCGAGGATCACTCGCGCGCCGCCCAGCTTCTGCAGCGCCGCGGCGGCGTCGCCCGTGTCCTGATCGACGTACTCGTGCGCGCCGAGCTCGAGCGCGAGCGCCCGCTTGTCCGCCCCGCGCGAGAGCGCCACAGTGCGGTACCCCAGCTTGCGCGCGAACTGGATCCCGAGGTGGCCCAGGCCGCCGATGCCCTGGACGGCGACCAGATCGCCGGCGCGGGCGCCGCTGTTGCGCAGCGAGTTGAAGGTCGTGACGCCGGCGCACAAGAGCGGCGCGGCGGCGGTGGCGTCGAGCGCATCGGGCATGGCCGCGAGCGCCTCCTGCGGCGCGATCATGAACTCGGCGTACCCGCCGTCGTAGCTGATTCCGCAGACGAGGCCCCGCACGCACTCGATGAAGTCCCCGGACCGGCACGCCTCGCAGACGAAGCAGTGTCCCCCGTGCCAGCCCACCCCGACGCGCTGGCCCACTCGCCAGGCGGTCACGCCCTCCCCCACGGCGTCGATGCGGCCAGCCACCTCGTGACCGGGGATGCGGGGATACGCGATGCCCGGGTAATGTCCTTCCTTCACCAGCACATCCGAGTGGCAGATTCCGCACGCTTCGACCGCGATGCGCACCTGGGCCGCGCCGGGCTGCGGGACGGGCCTCTCCACCAGCTTGAAGGCCGAACCGGGCTGCGGGACCTCGACTGCCTTCATCGTCTTCGGCATGGCGCGCCTCCGTGAGCCGTTCGATGCAGCCGCCCTATGGGGGGTGCGAAAGACGAGGACCGGGGCGGCTACTTCAAGTATCCCTTCGCACGAAGGGACGATTCGATCCGCTTGCGCGTATCTCCGACCTGCAGGCGCGGCTCCTCGCCGGTCAGCTTCTCCACCAGCTCCACGTAGCGCGCGGCGAGTTGGGCGCGCACTTCGTCGGGGATGTCCGGGGCCGGGCCGTCTCCCTTGTACCCGCGCTCGTTGATCAGCCACTGCCGGAAGAACTCCTTGTCGAGCATCCGCTGATCCTCGCCCCGGCGGAACCGCTCCTCGCTGCCTTCGGCGATCCAGTAGCGGCTCGAATCGGGAGTGTGGATCTCGTCGATCAGCCAGATCTTCCCCGACGCGTCGACGCCGAACTCGTACTTGGTGTCCACCAGGATCAGGCCCCGCTTGCGCGCCCATTCCTGGCCGGCCGCGAAGAGCGCCAGCGCGTAGCGGGACAGCTCGTCCCACTGCCTCTGCGTCACGACGCCCCGGGCGACCAGCTCGTGCGAGGAGATGGGCTCGTCGTGCTTTCCCACCGCTTCCTTGGTGCTGGGCGTCAGGATGGGCTTCGGGAACTTCTCGTCCTTGCGCATCGCCGCGTCCAGCTCGATCCCGTACGCCTTCGCCCCGCGGCCCGCCTGGTGGTCGCGCCAGAGCGAGCCGGTCAGGTAGCCCCGCACCACCATCTCCAGCGCGAGCGGCCGGAGCTTGCGCACCACCAGCACCGAGGGATCCGGCACGTCGAGGATGTGGTTCGGCGCCAGGTCCTTCGTCTTGTCGAACCAGAACAAGGTGAGCCGGTTGAGCAGCTCCCCCTTGAAGGGCACCGTGGTCAGCACCCGGTCGAACGCCGACAGGCGATCGGTGGTGATCATCGCGATCCGGTCGCCCGAGGAGAAGTTGTCGCGGACCTTGCCGCGGTAGAGGGATCCCAGCCCGGGAAAGTCGGCTTCCCGGAGCGTGTAGGGCAGCTGGGCGCGCAGCAGTCCGATTCGATCCATGGGGGCGCGTAGGGTAGCCGACCCCGCGGAGCATGCAAGCGCGGCGGAGCCGTGGCACAACGTGTGGTGGTGGAGCTGTGATCCGATTCGTCCTGCACCGTCCCCGCAGCTCGCAGAATATCGGCGCGGCGGCGCGGGCGATCGCGAACACCGGAGCGGGCGCGCTGTGGACGGTGGAGCCGCTCGGCTTCGACCGCGCCCAGGCCGCCAAGCTCGCGGCCGGAGCGGACCAGGTGCTGGAGGCGATGCGCGTGGTCCGCACCATCGAGGAAGCGGTCGAGGACTGCGTCGACGTCGTGATGACCACCGGGCGGGCGGTGCCGGGCGCCCTCGATCCCCGGGCCACGGCGCGCCGGCTGCTCGATGCGCCCGGCGAAGCGGCGTTGGTGTTCGGCGACGAGGTGAACGGGCTGACCAATCGCGAGCTGCGCCGCGCCAACGCGGTGGCGACGATCCCGACCGCCCAGAAGAGCTCCCTCAACCTCGCGCAGGCAGTGCTGGTGTTCGGCTACGAGATCCTGCTCGCGCGGGGAGAGGCGAAGGCTCCGCGTTCGCCGGAGAGGCCGCTGGCCGACGAGCAGCTGCTGGCCATGCTGCGCAAGCGCGCGCGGGACCTGCTCTCCCGGGTCGGCTTCCTGAACCCGCAGCAGCCCGACCGCGCGCTCGACGAGCTGCTCCAGTTGCCCCGGCGGGCCCGCGCCACCCGGCGCGAGGTCGAGATGCTGCTCGCCGCGCTGGAGCAGATCGCGCGGAGCGTCAGATGAGACTACAAGCTCACCGCGGAGGCGCTGAGGGCGCGGAGGATCTCGGGTGAATGAAAGACTCCGCGCTCTCCGCGTCTCCGCGGTGATCTCTTGTGCTACGCCGCGGGGGTTGCGGGCGCGGGGGGCGCTGCCTCGGCAGCCTTTTTCGCCTTCGCCTGGTGCTCGGCGCAGAGCCCGTGCGCGGCCACCTTCTTCAGGCAGCCTTCCCTGCTGCAGGTCTTGTAGCGCCCCTTGGGCATCTCACCTGCTTTCCACTTGTCGTAGTGGAAGAAGCAGTACCCTTTCGCCTGGTAGGCGCGCTTGCATCCCTCGATGCGGCAGCTCTTGCCGCTTCCCTTGGGACGCGGGGCGCGCGTCTTCCGGCGCTCGGTGGTGGTCTCTGGCATCGGTCTCCGTCCGTCCGAAAAAGGACGGGCTTTGTAGCGGATCCGGCGGCCGATGACAATCCTGGTCGGAGTCGCGCTGGCACGGCCACTGCACGGGAAGGCCTTCTTGGGGTCGCGCCGGGCGAGCGCTCGCTAGCTGGAGGAACCGGATGCCGCTCGGGCTGGTGGTGGTGGGTCTGGGAGACGTGGGCAGCTCGCTCTTGGCCGGCGTCGAAGCCGCGCGCGCACACCTGATCCATCCCTGGGGCAGCCTGGTCGAGGCGGGAGGCGCGGGGCGCGCGGCGGAAGACGGCTCCGCGCCGCCGCTCGGGGCGCGCGCGCCGCTCGCCGGCCTGCGCGACCTCGCCCTGGGAGCTTTCGAGCTGCGCGAGGACGACGCATACCGCGCCGCCCTCCGCGCCGGCCTCCTCAGCCGTTCGCTGCTGGACGAGCTGCGCCCGCAGCTGAGGCAGATCCGGGCCATGTCCGGCGCGCGCCATGCCCCGACGCGGCGACACCTCGCCGACGCGTTCACGGACGAGCTGCGCGGCTTCCTCGAGCACGCCGGCTGCCCGCGGGGAGTCGTGGTCTGCACCGCTCCGGGCCTGCGGCAGCTCGAGAACCAGCCGCCGTTCACCGCCGCCGAAGTGTGGTCGGCCCTCGAAGAAGGAGGGCCCGACGTGACTCCGGGACTGGTGTACGCCGCAGCCGCCGCTCAGGCTGGCTGGGCATTCGTCGCTGCCGCTCCGGACGCCGCGCTGCAAGCCCCCGGGCTGTCCGCGCTGTTCGCCGAGGCGGGACAACCGGTCGCCGGAGTCGGGCTGCTCTCCCCCGACGCCGCGCTCCGCGAGGCCGTCGCGCAGGTGCTCGGGGCCGAGGCGCTGGGGGTGGTCGGCGCCACCTCGTTGTCCACCCGCGTCGAAGAGCGAGGAGCGCGCCTTTGGGGAGGGCCCGACCGCACCCAGGAGATGGCGCTCGCCTCGGCGTGGGCAGGCGGCGCGTTCGAGCTCTCGATCGAGCTGCGCGGACAGATCGCGCTGCACCTCGCCGCGCGCGGCCTCGATGCCGCATTGCTTCTCGACCTGGCGGCGCGGGCCGGCCGCACGGGCGCCCAGGATTGGTTGGATGCTCTCTTCGCGGCGCCGATCGCCCCGGTGGCGCCGCGCGAGGCGCGGGCGAAGACGCTCGCCGGGCGGCGCGCCCGACTGGATGCCGAGATCCCCGGCCTCGCGGCGGCGGCATCGGCGGCGAGCGAAGCCGCCTGACGCGAGCGTACGCTCTTCCGAGTCAACCAAGCACTTTTCCGTCCCATCGGCGGGCGAGCCTGCGCCGGCGGCGCCCGCCCTGGGTAGCGGGCTTCACAGTTCCGCACCGCGCCTTCCCAGGCTTCACGCGAGCTCCCGCGGGGAACCGGCTGCCGCCTCCCTCCAGGGACGGGGCCGCGGCGGCCCGCCGGCACGGCACGCTGCTTGCTCCCGTGGTGGGCAGCGGCGCGGGGCGCCGCTCCGGCAGGCGGGTGGCGGAGATGGCGGGGCCGGTCTGGGAGCAGTTCGGGGGTTGCGCGAAGGCCTCGCGGCCCGAGCGCACGATCCTGGGCGGGAAGCCGGGGGGCCTTTCGTCCAGGTGGGGGAGGCCGGCGTTGCGGGGGCGACGCTGACGGCCGGCGGGACGCGGCGGGTCGGGGGGCCCTGCCGCGTCCCGCTTCTTTCCTGATCTCCAAGACTTGACGCGCCGATCCATTCAATTTACGGTACTCGACCGAGCGCCCGTCCGACCGCCCTTCGGGGTGAACAGGCGCTCGGACGGTACGCCGTGGCCGAGACGCGAGGCGGAAACGAACGTCCCGACAGCGAGCGCGCGCCGGCCGCGCCCGAGCTCTTGCGCGCCGCGATGGAGAAAGTGGTCTTTTTCGAATGGCGCCTCGGCGAGATGGCGGCGGAGCTGGCGGCCGCGCAGGCGCGGGCGGAGGCCGCCGAGGTGGAGCGGGCCCGGCTCGCCGAGCAGCGCAGCGAGGCGGAGCGCGAGACCGAGGCGGCCCGCCGGCGCGCGCACGAGCTCGAGGCGGAGCGGCAGCGCCTGTCGTCGCTGGTGGTGCGCCCCGCCCACGCGGCCGCGGAGCACGCGGCCGCGCAAGCAGAGCGGGTGCGCTCGGCGGAGCTCGCCGCGAGCCTGGCCGAGGCGCGCGGGGAGATCGAGCGCCAGCGCGCCGAGCGCGATCGCTGGCTCGACGAGAGGCTCTCGCATGCGCTCGGCGCCGGCGACTCCGAGGCTTCGCTGGCGGCGTTCATCAGCGAGCTGCGCGCCGAGGTGATCTCGCTGCGCGAACGGCAGAGACAATGCGACGAGCTGCTCGAGAAGGCCGGGATCGCCCCGCCTTCGTCGTGGAGCCCGCCGGCACCTCTCGTCCCGGCTCCGCGCCACGATACCGTCGAGGCGGCGCGAGCGTTCTGGTCGCAGGGACGCCTCGGCGCCAACCCGGACCCGGCCCTGGCCACCCGGGCGGAGGCTGCACCGCCGATACCCGTCGCGCCGCCGATCCGTGCAGGCGCGGCCGCGAGCGCGCTCGCGGACCAGTGCTTGCGGGGCCTTTCGGCGCGCGATCCGGCCAGGAGGGAGCAGGCCGCCAGACACCTGGCCGCGATGCCCGTCGCGGCGGCGGCGCCCGCGCTCGCTTCGGCGCTCGGGGGCGAGACCGATCCGCGCGCGCGCGGACAGATCGCGCTCGCCCTGGTGGCTTGCGGCGGGCCTGCCGGCGCCGATCTGGTCGCGGGCCTGCAATCCGACCCCGAGCCTCTGGTTCGCCTCTCGGCGCTCGACGCACTCTGCTCCCTCGCCGATCGGGCCCCGGATGCGCTCCGGGTCGCGGCGCGCGACGACTCGGTCGCCGTCCGCCGCCGGGCGGCCGCGATCGCCGCGGCGCTGAGCTTGGAGGAAATCCGCGCACGGTTCGCGATGGACGCGGAGGGATCGGTGCGCGCGGCCTCGGCGGTTCGCGAGCTGCCCGAGCCCCCGCCCGCGGCGCCTGCCGCGGAGGCCGTCGGGGCACGAGGCCGCTCCGCCCCGGTGCGCGCGGTCCCGGCTCCCTCGGACCGTTCCGCCCGCGACCTGGCGAGCGACGCCTTGCTCGCGGTGCAAACCGCGATCTTCGGGCTCACCGAAACCGAGCTGGCGGAGTCGTTGTCCCTGCCGGCCTCGGCGATCTCCCCGCTGGTCGCCTCGCTGGTCTCCGCGGGCCGTCTCACCCGCCGTGGAAAGCGCCTGGTCGCAGCCGCAGGCCCGGGCGCCGCCGCACAAGGAGGTCCTTAGTGGAGTCCAACATCCGCTACTCCGCCCGCCGGTTCGCCGAAGTGCTGGGACTTTCCCCGCAGGAGCTGACCGAGGCGGAGTCGCGCGGAGCGTTGGCGCGGCTGCGCGCCGAAGCGCCGCAGCGTACCTCTTACACCGTCGACGATCTGGCCCGCGCGCGCGCCGCGCTCGGCCGCCAGCCCGCCCGCCGGCCGGTGCGCAGGCAGCTGTTCCTGAACTTCAAGGGCGGCACGGGCAAGACCAGCGTCTCGACCAGCTACGCTTTCCGCCTGGCCGAGATGGGGCACCGCGTGCTGGTCATCGATCTCGACTCGCAGGGCCACGCCTCCAAGTGCCTGGGCATCGCGGGCGAGGAGGCCGAGCGCACGTTGTTCGACGCCATCATCAAGAAGACGCCGCTCGAGCAGGTGATCGTCCGGACCGGAATGCCGGGGCTCGACCTGGTGCCCTCGAACCTGAGCATGAGCACCATCGATCTCTCGCTGATGCCGCTCGCCGCGCGCGAGTTCCGCCTGCGCAACTCGATGAAGGAGATCGAGAGCGCCTACGACTACGCCGTGCTCGACGCGCCGCCCAGCTTCGGCCTGTTGAACCTGAACGCGTTGATGGCGGCGCACGATCTGTTCGTGCCGGTGCTGGCCGACTTCCTCAGCTTCCACGGCTTGAAGCTCCTCTTCGAGACGGTGCAGTCGCTCGAGGAGGACCTCGAGCACGTGCTCGACCACATCTTCATCGTGGTGAACGCGTACAACGCGACCTTCAAGATCGCCAAGGAGGCGCGCGAGGCGCTGCAGAAGCACTATCCGGAGTTCTTGCTCAAGCACGTGATCCGGCAGTGCACCAAGTTCGCCCAGGCCTCCAGCGAGGGGATCCCCATCTTCGCCTACGATGCCGAAAGCAAGGGCGCGCAGGACATCCAGGCGGTGCTCGACGAGGTCCGCGCGCGCATCGGCGACCCGGTGAAGCTGAAGCTCGCCTCCGCCGGGGAGGAGCCCAAGGCGGCCGGCGGGGAGCGCGTGGGCGGTGTGCGGGTGAAGACAGCGGAGACGATGAGATGAGCCGCGGCTTCGAGGAAAACGTCCCCCGGGTGCGGCCGCGCGTGCGGCTCGGCCGGGAGGGCGACGAGGCGGAGGGCGCCGGGAGCGAGGAGGCGCCGCAGCTCGAGCTGGCCACCTCGCCGGAGTTGGCCGCGGCCCACGCCGGGGGGGAGACCGCTCTCGAGGCGGAGCAGGGCGCCGCGACACCGGACCCGGTCGCTGCGCGGCCGCAACCCATCGCTCCTCCGCCAAAGCCGGCGGGTCCTGCGCCGCAATCGGCCGGGTCGCAGCGGCCGATCGCACCGCCGGACGGGCTCTCCGTCCCGCGCCCGGCGAAGCGGGTCGCAGCAGCCGCTCAGGTCGCGCAGCTCGCCAAGGATCTGACCGTCGAGCTCGCCCACGCCGGCGAAGCCAATGCGCAGCTCCGCGCCGACCTCGAGGCGGCGGTGAACGCGCTGCGGCGCGCCGCCGAGGAAGCGCGCGAGCAGCGCCTGGAGACCGACCATCTCTCCGCGGAGCTGGAGAAGCGCGGCGCCGCCGCCGAGCAGCTGCGGGGCGAAATGCAGCTGCTGGAGGCGGAGCGCGACGGCGCGCTGGGGCAGGCGGCGCGCCTCGCCCGCGAGCTGCGCGAGGAGCGCGCCCGCGCGGCGGGAGCGGTTCGCGACGCGGATGCGGCTCGCGCGGAAGCGGCCCGGGCCCGGGAGCACGCGGAGAAGCTCGTCTCCGAAGTCCAGGCGCGTGCGGCCGAGCGGGACCAGGCCCGCAAGGAGTCGGAAGCGCTGGCGGTGGAGAAGAACACGCTCGAGGAGGCGCTGATCGCCGCCCGCGCCGAGGCCGACGAGGCCCTCCAGTCCCGTTCCGCGCTGGAGGAGATCCACCGCGCCCTGGACGAGGCGAGGTCCCGCGTCGCCCGCCTGCGGTGACGGCCCGCCACTTGTCTCGCCCGGGACGCCGTGCTACGACCCGCGGGCTTTTCCGGCGTCGCGCTCGCTCAACGGTTCCGCATCCTCGTCCTGCAACTGACCATCCGGGAAGCACAGCTCGTCCATCGCCATCGACGCCATCCCGGCGGGTGCCTTCGCGGGCACCCGCTTCTTTTTCATCCGGCAAGCTGTCCCCAGAAGAGGATGCGCGGGTAGGTGTAGAGGAACGGGCGTTGGTCGGGCAACTTGGGCAGCAGCAGCTCGCTGTAGCGCGCGAGAAAACGTTCCCACACGGGGGCCGGCAACCGGCGTTGGTAGTCGGTGAGCAGGGTGCCCCGGACCCATTCCACGACCTCGTCGCGCGAGCCGAGCAGGTGCGTGTAGATCTGGAGTCGCACGCTTTGGCTGACGAAGCCGAGGTGGTGCAGCCAGGAGGCGTACTGCACCAGGGAAGGCAGCGGCGGCCTCCGGACGAATCCGTCCAGATGACGCTTGAACTCGTGCTCCATGGCCAGCTCACGGGCGGTCTCGTGCGACGCGTGGTCGTCGTTGGCGGGGATCTGCACGGCGATCTGGCCGCCCGGCGCGAGCAGGGCGCGCAGGCGCGGAAGCAATTCCTCGTGGCGGGGCACCCAGTGCAGCGCCGCGTTGGAGAAGACCAGGTCGAAGGGCTCGGCGGCCGCGTACCCGTCGATGTCGGCCACTTCGAAGCGTAGTCCCGTCGCCTGGGGCGGCTCCGCCAGCATCGAGGGCGAATTGTCGATCCCGGCCGTCTCGCGCGCCTGCAGCGTCCGATGCAGGTGCAGCGTCAGCGCCCCGGTGCCGCAGCCGAGGTCCACGACCCGCATTTCGGACCGCGGGCGCACCAGCGCCAAGAGGTCGTGGAACGGTTGCTCGCGCTCCGACCGGAACCGTTCGTACTGGCGAGGATCCCATGGATCGGCCACGTGCCGATCTTAACTCAGCGCTCGATTCCGTTGACCGTGATCTGTTGGGGGGTCGAGGGGGGAGCGAGTTCTCATGAATCGTCACTTCCTGCTCCCGATTTCGAGCGGGTCGCTCACGAACTCCACCTCGGAGGAAGAGCGACCGTCGGTCTCCACTGCTTTTCAGGGGGGGAGGTAACGCAAGCCCCGGGCCTCCGCGCGGCCTAGGGTGTCGGCTGGCCGAGCAGGTCCAATTGGTGCGTGGCCGCTCTTAACGCACCGCGTCCCGGCCCGGAACAAGTCGAGACACGTAACGATCGTGCTCGCTCCATGAAGGCGCGGCCGTAGATCTTCTCTGCTGCGTGCTGATTGTGGCTACGGCACAGCAGCCGGATGCGATCTTCATCGTGCAGATGCGTGAGCGCGAATCCGTCGACGTGTTCGAATTCCAGGTTGCCCGTCGCCGGGCACCTGCGTCCTCGCTCGTCTACGAGCGTGCAACGCCCGCCGTCACGCTGGTAGACCTTCCGCTTGATTGCATCCGGGATGTGGCGGGAGGAGGCCTCCTCCTGCACGGCTACGGCGGACGGCTGCCGAGGTTTCCGACCGACCCCAAACCGCTCCTTCTTCACGTGGTCGATCAGCAAATCGAGCGCCCTCTCGACGATGCAGGCCAGGTCTCCATCCGGAATGCGGTGCCGGAGCAGGTCCTGTGCTACTCGCAGCTTGTCGTGAAGTTCCTGGTCTGCGGTGAACTCTACCCGGTACATCTTCTCTGCAAGCGGCGCGATGGAGCG
>DATFTN010000342.1:0-6909 GCA_035261845.1 Myxococcales bacterium
CGACCACATCGCGATGGCGATGGGCGGGCGGATCGCCGAGGAGCTCCAGTTCAACGAGATCACCAGCGGCGCCAAGAGCGACATCGACCACGCCACCCAGTTCGCGCGCAGCATGGTCTGCGAGTGGGGCATGAGCGAGAAGCTGGGACCCCTGGCGTTCGGCGAGGAACAGCAGGAGGTCTTCCTCGGCCGCGAGTTCGGGCACCGCGCGCGCAACTTCTCCGAGAAGACCGCCATCGACATCGACGACGAGGTTCGCCAGATCGTGACTACCCAGTACCAGCGGGCGAAACACCTCTTGGTGGAGAACAAGGGCTCCCTGGACCGGATCGCCGAGGCGCTGCTGGAGTGGGAGACCCTGGACGGCGCCGACGTGGAGGCCCTCCTGGCCGGGCAGCCGCTGAAGGCGCGGCCGGCCGCTCCCGTCCGGTCGCCCGAGGTCAAGCGCCCCGAGGTGAAGGAAAAGTCCAAGATCCTCGACGCGCTGGGCGGGCTGGCGGCCCCGGTCCCGAAGGTGGAGACGGGTAAGGCGTAGGCGCTGCCGCACCGCAAGGTGCGGCTTTGCGCCTATTACACGCGGAGCGTGACCCTGGTCGTCTCCGTGGATACGGAGACGACCTTCTCGTACCCTTCGATAGTTTTCGGTAGGGCCGGTGCCTTGCGGCGCCGGCCCTATTGTTTTGCATAGTTAACCAGACGGCCGCGCCATGTTTCACGTGGAACGCGAGCTTTCAAGGGGAGAAACCGATGAAGAGAACGGCGATGGCGATTCTGGCGGCGCTGCTGGGCATCTCGCTGGCCGCGGGCGCGGCCGAGGTGGATCGGCGCGAGGAGCGGCAGCAGGACAGGATCGGCCAGGGTGTGCAGAGCGGTCAGCTCACCCCCGGCGAGACGGCCAACCTGGAGCGCAAGGAGGCGCGCATCAACCGCGAGATCAAGCGCGACCGCGCCGCGAACGGCGGCACGCTGACGCCCGCGGAAAGGCGCCGCATCAACCGGCAGCAGAACCGCGTCAGCCGGCAGATCTACCGCGACAAGCACAACGCGCAGCACCAGTAATCCGGATTGCGGCTCGCGGCTCGCGGGGCTTGCTTCCCGCGGCCGCGACGCTTCGGCGTACACTCGGCGGGCCATGCGGCTCGTCGAGTTGCAAGGGGAGTCGGATTCGGTCGCTGCGTGCGCCGGGATCGGGCGAGGCGTCCGCGACCCGAATCTGCGCGGCTGGGCGGCCTTGCTCCCGCCCGAGCCTCGGGCGCTGATCGAGGGACTGCGCCAATCCGGGGTGGCGGTTCTCCGGGGGGAGAAGGGCGCGCTCGCCTTGGGGAGCCTGTCGCAGCTCTGGTCGGCGGCGCGCAGCCTGGCCGACGCGCTGGAGGACGGCCGCGCGCGGGCGCTGGCCATCGACCTGCAGACGCGTGCCGGACGTGTCGAGGCTTTCCCCCGGCCTCGCTGGCGGCTGCCCCGCTCGCGGCTGCCGGAAGGACGCGTCCTTCTGATGGCGGTCCTGAACGTGACGCCGGACTCGTTCTCGGACGGCGGCAGATATGCCGCCAGGGACGCGGCCGTCGAGCACGGTCTCCGGCTCGCCGCCGAAGGCGCCGATCTCCTCGACGTCGGAGGCGAGTCCACCCGCCCCGGATCCGTTCCGGTTCCCCCGGACGAGGAGCTCGCCCGGACCCTCCCGGTCGTCCGGGAACTGGTCCTTCGGGCAAGAATCCCCGTCTCGATCGACACGACCAAGGCGGAGGTCGCGCGCGCGGCGATCGACGCCGGAGCCGAAGTGGTGAACGACGTCTCGGGTCTGCGGCGAGATCCGGCGCTGGCGGCGGCGGTGGCGCGGTCGGATGCCGCCCTGTGCCTGATGCACTCGCGCGGCACGCCGCAGGACATGCAGCAGCGCGCCGCGTACGGAGATCTGCTCGGCGAAGTGCACGACGAGCTGCTGGAGGCGCTGCGGCGCGGCCTCGAAGCGGGTGTTGCCGAGGAGCGGATCGCGCTCGACCCCGGGCTCGGATTCGCAAAGACCGCCGACCACAACTGGCTCCTCCTGCGGCGGCTGCGCGAGCTGACGCAGCTGGGAAGGCCGCTCCTGGTCGGCGCCTCGCGAAAGTCCTTCTTGGGAAAGCTGAGCGGGAAGCCCGCCGCCGAGCGGCTGAGCGCCTCGGTCGCGGCCGCCGCGGTGTCGGCCCTGCACGGCGCTTCATTGGTGCGAGTCCACGACGTGGCGGCCACCCGGGAGGCGCTGGCCGTGGTGGACGCGGTGCGTTCGTCTTCCAGTTGACATCCAAGATGGACCTTGCAAGTTGCTCCGAGGACGCTCGCACACCTAGATTGCAGCCATCCGATTGGAGCCCAAAGGCATGGCCTTGCGATTGACCGACAAGCCGTCCGATCCCGCCCGCCGCCTCTTCGGCACCGACGGCATCCGCGGCGTCGCGAACGCACACCCGATGACGGGCGAGATGATGCTGCAGCTCGGGCGGGCGCTGGCCTACCTGATCCGGAACGGCTCGCACCGCCACCGGGTGGTGATCGGCAAGGACACCCGCCTCTCCGGGTACATGCTGGAGACCGCGCTCGCCTCCGGGATCTGCAGCATGGGCGTCGACGTGCTCATCTGCGGCCCGCTGCCCACGCCGGCCATTTCGCAGCTGACGGTCTCCATGCGCGCCGACGCGGGGGCCGTCATCTCCGCCAGCCACAACCCGTACCAGGACAACGGCATCAAGTTCTTCAGCCGCGACGGGTTCAAGCTCCCCGACGAGATCGAGATGAAGATCGAGGAGCTGATCGCCAACGACGAGCTGCACCACTTGCGGCCCACCGCCACCAGCATCGGCAAGGCGTTCCGCATCGAGGACGCCGGCGGCCGCTACGTCGTGTTCGCGAAGAGCACTTTCCCCAAGGACTTGACGCTGGAGGGCCTGACCATCGTAGTGGACTGCGGCCACGGCGCCGCGTACCGGGTGGCGCCCTCGGTGCTCCAGGAGCTGGGCGCGAAGGTGATCACCATCGGCGCCGAGCCGGACGGCAAGAACATCAACAAGGGTTTTGGCGCGCTGCACCCCGAGTCGATGTGCAAGGCGGTGCTGAAGACCGGAGCGAACCTGGGCATTGCGCTCGACGGCGACGCCGATCGCCTGATCGTCGCGGACGAGAAGGGGAGGGTGGTCGACGGCGACGCGGTGATGGCGGTCTGCGGGCTGGATCTGCTCCGCCGCAAGGCGCTGCCCAAGAAGACCGTGGTGGCGACGGTGATGAGCAACCTCGGGCTCGACCAGTGCATCGGCAAGGCCGGAGGGCGGCTGGTGCGCACGCGGGTCGGCGACCGCTACGTGGTCGAGGAGATGCGCAAGAGCGGGTATTCCTTCGGCGGCGAGCAGAGCGGCCACCTGATCTTCCTGGAGCACGCCACCACCGGGGACGGCACCGTGGCGGCGCTCGCCCTGCTCAGCGTCATGGTCCAGAGCTGCAAGCCCATCTCGGAACTGGCCAAGGTGATGGACGTCTACCCGCAGGCGCAGCTGAGCCTCGAGGTCCGCGAGAAGCCGGAGCTGGGCTCGCTGCCCGCGGTGGTGCGCGCGATCCGGGAGGTGGAGAAGAAGCTCGGCGAGGACGGCCGGGTGCTGGTCCGCTACAGCGGCACCGAGGCGAAGGTGCGGGTGCTGGTCGAGGGCCCCGAGAAGAAGCTCATCGAGGGCTACGCGGACGCGATCGCGACCGAGCTGAAGCAGGCGATCGGAACCTGACGATCACGGTCGGCTGAGGCGAGCGCTCAGGTCAGAGGTCGAGCTCCCACGTCTCGCCCACCAGGTCGTGACCGAAGCTGTGGTGCTTCTCCTGGCGGACGAGGTGGAATCCGGCGCGCTGGTAGATCCGGCGGGCCGCCGCGAGCACGCTCTGCGTCCACAGCGTCAGCCTCCGATAGCCGGCCAGGCGGGCGAAGCGGATGCACTCTTCGACCAGCCGGCTGCCGACGCCCAGGCCTCGGGCGGACGGCTCGACCAGGAGCAGCCGGAGCTTGGCGACGCGGCGCGAGCCCTGGACCAGGAAGACGGACCCGATCCGCTCGCCGTTCCGCTCGGCGATCCAGCACCGCTCGCGCTTGGGGTCGCTCCGCTCGAGGAACTCGCCGGCGATCCGCGCCACCAGGCCCTCGAATCGCTCGTCCCAGCCGTACTCGGCGGCATAGAGCGCACCGTGGCGCTCGACCACCCAGCCGACGTCCCCCGGATCGAGGGGCCGGAGCAGGTAGGCGGGGGCGCGGGGCGCGCCGGAGCCGAGCAGCTCCTCGATCGACTTCATCGAATCGAGGAGCGTCCGCTGCTGCCCGCCGCTCAGGTTCCGCAGGAGCGCGGCGATCTCCTGGCGGGCGCGTTCCTCGAGCGGAGAGAGGGCCCTCTTGCCGGCGGGGGTGAGCGCAAGCAGGGAGCTGCGGCCGTCCAGCGCGGATCGGCGCCTCTTCACCAGCCCGCGCCGTTCGAACGCGCGCAGCATGCGGCTCAGGTAGGCGGGGTCCAGCCCGAGGTCCTCGGACAGATCCGAGGCGGTGGGCTCGTCGCGGTGCGCGAGCTCGTACAATACGCGCACTTCGGTGAGGGAAAAGGGGCCGTGCAGCAGCTTTTCTTGCAGGACGCCGATCTTCCGTGTGTAGAAGCGGTTGAAGCTGCGCACCGCATCGGCCCGGCGCTCGAGCGAGGTTCCAGCGGCGGCGGCGGACGCCCGGCGTGGCTGCATCCAGGCCAGGGTCCATCAATTAGTTGACTCTGTCAACCAGTGCCCGGGACCTGATCCGAGGGCGGCATCGCGCTAACGTTGTCCGGCCGACCGGCGGTGTGCCTCGCTCGACTCGTCGTGGATCAGCCCCTCGACCTTCCTGGTCAGCTCGGGGGTCACTTTGAGCTGGTGCTCCGACTGCGCGTGCTTGCCCACCTGGTCGAGGATCTCCTGGTTCGTGCTGCCGCGCGCCACGAAGTCGCAGCTCAACCCGGCGTCCCTGCAATGGAAGTCCTTCATGGCTTCTCCTTGACTGGCGCAATCTGCGCCGCCGTGACTCTGGGCGCCCGGGGGCCGGCCGGCAAGCGCCAGGGGAGCGCACCGTTGCCCGGCGAGGTAGACTGACGGGCGAGCTGCGGAGGGAAGCGATGCGGCTGGGCGTCAACATCGATCATGTCGCCACGCTCCGGCAGGCGAGGCGGGGGAGGTATCCCGATCCGGTGGCCGCCGCCGCGGTGGCCGAGCTGGGCGGCGCGGACCAGATCACGCTGCACGTGCGGGAGGACCGGCGGCACGTGAACGACCGCGACCTGTCGCTCCTGCGCCAGACGGTGAACGGCACGCTCAACCTGGAAATGGCGGCGGTGCAGGCGATGGTCGACCTGGCTCTGCACGAGCGGCCGGACACCTGCACGCTGGTCCCCGAGCGGCGCGAGGAGTTGACCACCGAAGGCGGGCTGGACGCCATCGGCCAGCGCGACGAGGTGCGCAGGGTGACCCGGGCGCTGCGGGACGGCGGCATCGAGGTGTCGCTGTTCATCGACCCGGATCTGGAGCAGATCAAGGCCAGCCACCGCGCCGACGCGCAGGCGGTGGAGCTGCACACGGGCCGGTACTGCGAGGCGCGCGGCGCCGACGAGCGCAAGCGCGAGCTGTCGCGCCTGCTCGACGCCGCCAAGGCCGCCGCGAAGCTGGGGCTGCGGGTGGCCGCGGGTCACGGCCTGGACTACTGGAACGTCACCCCGGTCGCCCGGATCGAGGAGATCGGCGAGTTGAACATCGGCTACGCCATCGTGTGCCGCGCCGTCCTGGTGGGACTGGAGCGGGCCGTGCGCGACATGAAGGAGCTGATCGTCAGGCCGGGTCGCGCATGAGGCTGCTCACGGCCGGCGAGCAGCGCGAGCTGGATCGGCTGGCTGCCGAGGTGGGGCTGCCGGCCCGAGCGTTGATGGAGAGCGCGGGCGCTGCCGTGGCGCGGGAAGTGATCGCGCTGCGGCCCCGAGCGGTCGCCGTCTACTGCGGGCCGGGGAACAACGGCGGCGACGGATTCGTGGCCGCGCGCCTCTTGCGCGAGCAACTGGGCGCGGCGGCGGTCGCGGTAGTCGCGACGGCGCGGGAGAAGCTGCGCGGCGACGCGCTCGCCGCCGCCCAGGCATGGCTGGGCCCGGTGGTCGCGCAGTTTCCTCACGCAGACGTGGTGGTCGACGCGGTGTTCGGAAGCGGTTTGTCGCGGCCCCCGGCGGGCGCCGAGGCGGCTGCGATCGCCGCCCTGAACGAGGCGCGCGCCCGCGGCGCGCGCGTGGTGGCGGTCGACGTCCCTTCCGGCGTCGACTCGGATACCGGGGCCGTCTTCCCCGTCCACCTCGCCCGCGCCGATTTGACCGTCACGCTGCACGCACCGAAGCGGGGCCTGTGGCTCTACCCCGGCGCGGGCTTGACCGGACGGATCGAGGTGGCGCCGATCGGGATCCCTCGCGAGTTGGAGGAGCGGCTCGAGTCGCCCGCTTGCGAGCTGTTGGACGAGCGCTGGGGCCGGGCGATGCTCACCCCTCGGGAGCCGACGGCGCACAAGAACGATTTCGGGCACGTCCTGGCGGTGGCGGGATCGGCGGGGAAACCGGGCGCGGCGCGGCTCTTGATCGAGGCCGCCCTGCGCGCCGGCGCCGGGCTGGTGACCCTCGCGGCCCGCACCGAGGTGCTGCAGGCCGCGCTGCCCGGCGTGCCGGAAGCGATGGGATTCGCGTTGCCCGGCGCCGGGCCGCTGGGAGCCTCCGATCTGCCGGCGCTTCGGGACGCGGTGAGAGGGAAGACGGCGCTCGCCATGGGCCCGGGAATCGCGAGGGGACCCGAGACGGGGCCGCTCCTCGCCGATCTGCTCGCCGCGCTCGAGCCGGGCTGCGCGAGCGTGCTCGA
>DATFTN010000343.1:0-3621 GCA_035261845.1 Myxococcales bacterium
GGGTCCGCCGAACCGCCATGGAATGCCCAAGCTGCCCGTCGGCCAGACCGTGACCAAGGGATGGCCGGTGCTCAATCTCGGCCGCCAGCCCAACGTGCCGCTCTCGAAATGGGAGCTCACGGTGGACGGCGCGGTCGAAGAGCCGGTCCGGCTGGCCTGGAAGGACTTCGTCGCCCTGCCGCAGACGAAGGACGTGAGCGACTTCCACTGTGTCACCACCTGGTCGAAGCTGGACGTGCCCTGGGAAGGAGTGCAGCTCTCGACCGTCCTCGCCCTGGCGCGGCCGGTCGCCGAGGCGATGCACGTCGTGACCTACGGCTACGACGGCTACACCACCAACCTTCCGCTGGAGGAGGCGCTCAAGGAGGACGTCCTTCTGGTGCACACCGCGGAAGGCAAGCCGCTGCCCGTGGAGCACGGCGGGCCGGTCCGGGTGATCACTCCCCAGCTCTACGCCTGGAAGGGGGCGAAGTGGGTCCGTCGCATCGAGGTGCTGACGCACGACCGGCTCGGATACTGGGAGCTGCGCGGGTACAGCAACACGGCCCATCCGTGGCGAGACGATCGCTACTCGTAGCCGCCCATTGAAGCTCGCTCTGCGCATTCTCGGGGCGGCGCTCGGCCTGTCCGCCCTGGTCGTCCTGGCCGTTCCGCTCGGGCGCCGCTCCGCGCAGCACCCGCCGGCCGTCGTGCACGGGCGCGCGGTCCTCCAGGCCGCTTCCGACACCCCAATCGAGGTCGGCGCGGAGAAGGTGACCATCGAGGTCCCGCGAGGCGCCCCTCTGGCGGGGTACGCCGGGCGGCGGCAGGCCGAGAGCGAAGGCCGGGCTTGGGTGCGCGCCCTGGTGCTCCGCTCCGGCTCGGTGCGAGCGGTGATCGTGGCGCTCGATGCGCTGCTCGTCTCCGGGGATCTGGAGGAGGAGGTCCTGCGGCGCGCGCAGCTTCCGCCTCGCACCTGTCTGCTGCTCGCCGCGACCCACACCCACTCGGGGCCGGGGGGGACCTGGGACAACGAGCTGGCGGAGACGGCGGGAAACGGGCGGTTCGACCGCGCCATGCGCGACAACGTGGCGCAAGCTGTGTCCGACGCGATCCGCGGGGCGCTCGGCTACCTGCGGACGGGCCGGATCGCGGTCGCGCAGGTCGAGTGGGGCGACGGGCCCGCCGTGGTGCGCAGCGCGGGGCCCGTCGATCCCACCCTGTTCACCCTCCAGGTGCGCGACGAGGGAGGGATCGTCGTCGCGACGATGCTGGTCTACGGGATGCACCCCACCGTCCTGCCGCCTTCTTCGCGGACGCCCTCCGGCGACTGGCCGGGCGCGGCGGCGCGGGCCATCGAGCAGGAGACGCAGGCGCCCGCGCTGGTCCTGCAGGGAGCGGGCGGCAACGCGACCTGGTCCCCCGACGGGCTGCCCGCGGACCGTGCGGCCGCGGCCCAGGTGCTCGGGACCCGGGTCGCGCGCCGGGCGCTGGACCTGCTGGAGACGGCCGCCTGGACCGATGGCACACCGATCGCGTGCGCGGTCACCCTGCATTCCTTGCCGCCCGCCCAAGGCAGCGCTCGCATCCCGTGGCTGCTGCGGCGCGCGGCCGGCAACGTCCTTTCGCTGTGGGCCGAGCCGTTCGCGGTGAGGACCCGGCTCAGCTTCGCCGGCGCGAGGCTCGGCGGCGTTCCGGGCGAGCCGGTGGGAAGCCTGGCCCTGGGCGGAGCGCCAGAGCGGCTCATCGGCCTGGCCGACGGATACGTGGGATACGTGGAGGAGCCGGCGCGCGCCGCCCGCGGAGAGGGCGAGTCGCTGCGCACGTACTACGGTCCCGGCCTGGCCCGGGCCTTGGACCTGGTGGAGGAACGATGATCGCCGTCTCGGAGGAAGTGCGCGAGGCGATCCGCCGAGGCGCCGCGGTGGCGCTGGAGACGAGCGTCGTCGCGCAGGGCCTTCCCCCGCCGCAAAACCTCGAGGCGGCGCGGCGATGCGCTCGGGCGGTGCGCGAGTCGGGGGCGGTGCCCGCCGCGGTGGCCGTGATCGGGGGCCGCATCGTCGTCGGGGCGACCGACGCGGAGCTGGAGCGGCTCGCCGATCCACGGCTTGCGGCAGCGAAGGCCGGGGTCCGCGATCTAGCCGCGATCTCCGCCTCTGGCCGCGACGCCGGGACCACCGTCTCCGCCACCTGCGCGGTGGCGGCGCAGGCCGGCATCCGGGTCTTCGCGACCGGCGGCATCGGCGGAGTGCACCGCCGCGCATCTGTGGCGGAACCGTTGGACGTGTCGTCCGACCTGATCGAGCTCTCCCGCAGGCAGGTGTGCGTCGTCTGCGCCGGACCGAAAGCGATCCTGGACTTGCCCGCCACTTCCGAAGCCCTGGAGGCGCTCGGCGTGCCCGTGCTCGGGTTCGGCACGTCGGAGCTGCCCGCGTTCTTCACTGGGTCGACCGGCATCCTCCTGGAGCACCGGGTCGAAGACGCAGCCTCGGCGGCGCGGACGCTGCTCATCCACTGGGACGAGCTGCGCCAGCCCTCCGGGGTGCTGATCTGCGTGCCGCCGCCTTCGCCGCTCCCCCGCGCCGAGGTGGAGCGCGCCCTTTCCGCCGCTCTGATCGAGGCGTCCCGGCAGAAGCTCGCCGGCAAGGACCTGACTCCCTTCCTGCTGTCCCGCCTCGCCGACGCGAGCAGCGGCCGCACGCTCCAGTCGAACCTCGACCTGCTGGAGAGAAATGCCCGGATCGCCGGCCAGATCGCGGTCGCTCTCGGAGTCAGGCCGACGCTCTGTTGAGCCGATCGCGAATGGCGTCCCAGTCGGGCGTGCTTGGAACGCTCTCGATGCAGATCGAGCTGCAGCCGCGGTCTTCCAGTTCGCGCAGCGCCGCGTAGAGGTCGCGGGCATAGCCGGCCGGATCGGAAGGGAGGCGCAGGGAGACGACGCCTTCCGGAAAGGCGATCTCGGAGCGGACCAGGGCGCCGACCCGGCCCGGCAGATCGGCGGCGATGCGCGGCAGCGCCGCGGCGTCCGCGATCCGGACCAGCGCGGCGGGCGCGTAGTGCCGCTTCTCGAGTCCGGGCGACGCGGCCACGGGGCCGGCCGGCGGGGCGTCGGGAACGTCGCCGAGCAGCTCTTCGAGGGCGGCGCGGGGGACGGCACCCGTGCGCAGCAGGCGAGGGCCAGCCGGGGTGAGCGCGACCACGGTCGATTCGATCCCCACAGGGCAGCGACCGCCGTCCAGCACCGCGTCGATGCGGCCGTTCAGGTCGCGCAGCACGTGCCGGGCCGTGGTGGGCGAGACGTGCTCGCTGCGGTTCGCGCTGGGCGCGGCCAGCGGGGCCCCCACCCGCGCGAGCAACTGGCGCGCGGCCGGGTGCGACGGCGCCCGGACTGCCACCGTCGGTCCGCCGCCGGTCACCTCGTCGGGAACGCGCTCGGTCCGCGGCAGCACCAGCGTGAGCGGCCCGGGCCAGAAGCGGGTCACCAGCTCCTGCGCCTCGATCGGCCAGCGCGCGCAGAGCGGGCGAGCCTCGTCCTCGCCCAGCACGTGCACGATGACCGGGTTCGTCGTCGCCCGTCCCTTCGCCGCGTAGATGGCGCGCACCGCGAGCGGCTCGAGCGCCAGCGCTCCCAGCCCGTAGACC
>DATFTN010000344.1:0-1545 GCA_035261845.1 Myxococcales bacterium
AGACCCGCGGCTTGCGCGGAGGCTCGGGTGTGAAACCGGCCAGGCGCCGCTGCCGCCCGCCCTGGGCGACGCGGCCGCGCACTCGCTCGAAGAGCGGCCGCGCGAAGAAGAGCAGGTAGTTGAGGATGGCCGCCACGATCCCCGCCTTGACCCGGGCCGGGCCGGTCACGAACGACCAGGCCAGGAATGCGCCGGACAAGAAGCCGAGCCACTTCACCTTGAGGGGCAGGATGAGCAGCAGGACCTCGTAGTCGGGGAAGAGGGTGGCGAAGGCGAGCAGCAGCGACAGGTTCAGGTACTCGTTGGTGACCGGGCCGATGAGCAGCGAGCTGGCGATCGTCCCGGCCGCGCCGATGAAATAGTAAAGGTCGAAGCGGAACGCGCCCCACTCCGCCTCCAGGGACGTCCCGATCGTGTACAGGAAGAGCAGCGCGAAGATGGTGAAGATGGCCCAGGGTCCGTTCGCCGGTCCCCAGGGGAGGAAGAGGAAGGTGACGAGCCTCCACACCTCCCCGCGCGCGACGGCGGACGGGTCGAGGATGAGCAGCTGGAGCGCGGCTGGCTTCACGAACAGGATGGCGAAGGTGAAGCCCTGCAGGGCGACGATCCAGAAGGTGAGATTCGAGGGCGCGTATCGTCCGAACCGGCGCTCCAGCCGCGCGAGCCAGCGATCCATGGCGGCTGCATAGCACGTGGGGTACACATCCGCCGCCATGGAAATCCGCCGCCCCGCGCAGGACGATCCCCTCCAGCGGTTCCTCGCCTTGCTCGAGCGCGCCAAGGCGACGCCGCAGATCGTGGAGCCCACCGCGATGACGCTCGCCACCGTGAGCGCCGAAGGGCGACCCTCCGCGCGCCTGGTGCTCCTCAAGGACGCGGACGAGGACGGGCTCGTGTTCTACACCAACCTCGAGTCGCGCAAGGCCCGCGAGGCGCTCGCGCGTCCCGACGTGGCGCTGGTCTTCTGGTGGGCCCCGCTCGAGTCGCAAGTCCGGTTCGAGGGCCGCGCGGAACGCGTGAGCGACGAGGAGGCCGACGCCTACTTCGCGACGCGCGCCCGCGGCAGCCAACTCGGCGCCTGGGCCTCCGCGCAGAGCCGCCCGCTCGCCTCGCGCGCGGAGCTGGAGGCGAAGCTCGCCGAGGTCACCGAGAAGTTCGAGGGGATGCCGGTCCCGCGCCCGCCGCACTGGTCGGGGCTGCGCGTGAAGCCGCTTTCGGTGGAGTTCTGGAGGAGCCGTCCGAACCGCCTGCACGAGCGGGAGCTGTACGCGCGCGAGAAGCCGGGCGCGCCCTGGTCGGTGCAGCTGCTCAACCCCTGAATTGGCTGGCGGCGGGCGGTCAGAACAACGGCATCTGGCCCGGCGTCGTTTCGCGCGGTTCCTCGGGCGGAGCCACCCGCTCCATCGGCACGTCGAACACCGCGGTGACCGGGGCATGGTCGCTGGTGCCGAACTCGCGCGGGCTCTCGGTGGAGACGGCCTTCTCCGCAAGCGGCGCGCCGGCGAGCACGTAGTCGAGTCGCCACCCGATGTTGCGCTCGCGCAT
>DATFTN010000345.1:0-5717 GCA_035261845.1 Myxococcales bacterium
CGCGGTCGCTTGCTGCAGAGCCGCCGTGGCACTCATTTGGATCGACGTTACCGCCGCTGCCTTCGACAAACTCCCCCTGGAAAGCAAGGGAGACAATGGTCGTTCGTGCTCGGACGCCGAATGCGCACCGATCATGTTCGAACCAGACACGCCTCGCGTGAGACGAGAAGTGATTGATGATGAGAGCTCGCTCCCCCCTCGACCCCCCAACAGCTCACGGTCGACGCAACCGGAGGGGGTGCTCTTCGACCGAGCGCAAGCGGCCACCGGCGATCTCCAGGGCGAAGTAGCCTTCGTGGCCGAGCCGGGTGGAGGAGCCGGCGCAGATCACCGCGGGCGCCTCGCCGTGGACGAATCGGTCGTGGATGTGGCCGCACAAGATCGCCTGGGCCCCGCCGCGGCGCGCGGCGGCGAGCAGGTCCTTCGCGCCGCCCAAGGCGTGCCACGGCCGGTCGCGCCGTCCGCCGCGGAGCAGGGGCGTGTGGTGGACGGCGATCAACTTGCACAGGCCGCGCAGCGCGGGCGCCGCCAGGGTGGCTTCCAGCGCGTCGAGTTGCGCGCGGCCCACCCGGCCGCGGGCCACCACCGGCCAGCAGAGCGGACCCGCCGAGTCGAGCAGGACCAGCGCCGCCTCGCCGACGAGCCGCACGCGCAGCGGCCCGGGGAGATCGCTCCGCGACTGCTCGGGGAAGTGCTCCTCGAACAAGCGGGACGGCGCGCCGCGCCAGGGATAGCGGTCGTGATTCCCCGGAAAGACGGTGAACCGGTCCGCGTCCCTGGCGAGCCGCGCCAGCGCGCTGCGCGCGGCGGCGAACTCCTCGGGGTGCCCGAGCTGCGTCAGGTCCCCGGTGCACACGGCGTGGTCGGCGGCCGCCGCGGTCCGCGAGAGCGCCCGCAGCGCCTCCTCGGCGCCGTCGTACTCGCGGCCGCGGCCTTTCCACAGCTCGACCGTGGCGAGCGCCCGCAGCGGCCCCAGCTCGCGCAGCCGGCGCCGGCGCCAGTCGCGGAGCTGGACGTGCACGTCGGAGAAGTGGATCAGCTTCATTCCGGCCGCTCGGCGACGGCCAACAGGCCCAGGCCGCCCAGCGCCTCGTCCAGCTTCAAGACGCGCAGGCCGGCAGTCTGGAGCAAGAGCCGCAGCTCGGCGGCCGAGAAGCGGCCGTAGAAGCTGCTCATCGTGCGCCACAGCAGGGCGGTCACGGCCCATCGCGGGCGGCGCAAGGCGCGGAGCAGCCCCTTTCCCCCCGCCAGCGCGCCGTCCTGCGGCTCGAGCAGCACCGCGCGGCCGCCCCGCCGCAACACCCGGGCAGTCTCCCGTAGCGCGGCGGCGCGGTCGGGCAAGAGATAGAGCACGCTGTGGAAGGTGACCGCGTCGGCGCTTCCGTCGCGCAGGGGCAGCCGGCGCGCATCGCCCCGGATGAGGAGGAGGCGCGGGTCGCGCCGGCGGGCCCGGCCCAGCATCGCGGGAGCGTGGTCGATCCCGACCACCGCCGGCACGGCGTCGCGCAGGTGGGTCGCGGAGTTGCCCGGACCGCAGCCGAGATCGACCACCACGCGGCACGGGAGCGGCAGCTCGGACGCCATCCGGGCGCAGTCCAGCTCCCAGACCGGCTGGCGCGTCACCAGATCGTAGGGAAGCGCGACCGCTTGGAAGAACCGCTCGCTGCGTTGCATGCCTGCAACGCATCCCACAACGTCCGCGCCATGAAAAGCACAGCGCCGCCCTATCCGGCGGCGACTGGGATATGCTCATACGAGCATGGGCCTCCTGGACAAGATCAAGCCGCACGTCCCGACCGTCCGACCGACCGACGTGGCGGTCTCGCCCGACGGCGGCGTCCAGGTCCGCTGGGACGACGGCCAGGAGAGCCGCTTTCCGGCAAGGTGGCTGCGGGCGCGCTGCCCCTGCGCCGGCTGCGTCGACGAGTGGAGCGGTCAGCGCACCGTCGGCGAGGCGCAGGTGAAGGCGGACGTGCAGGCCCAGAACCTGGAGCCCGTCGGCCGGTACGCCGTGCGCATCGACTGGAGCGACGGTCACAACTCGGGCATCTGGTCCTGGGGGTACCTGCTCGAGATGCGCGCGGAGCAGTCCGCCGGGGCCCCGTCGAACTGAACGATCCGTTAAAAAAAAATAATTTTTTTTTGCGGTCCCGGACCGCTTGACCCGGTGCGTCGAGGCGCTTATTCCTCCGCACCCACCCGGAGGACGCCCATGGCAACAAGGCCCGGCCGCCGCGCGGCCATCGTCGCCGGCCTGCGCACCCCGTTCGTGAAGTCCGGCACCGCCTTCAAGGGGCTGACCGCCCTGGACCTGGGGCGGATCGCCGTCTCGGAGCTGGCGCAGCGCTGCGAGCTGCCCGCCAAGGAGATCGACCAGATCCTCTTCGGGGTGGTCATCCCGATCGTGCAGTGGCCGAACATCGCCCGCGAGGTGGGGCTGGCCGCCGGCTTGCCCAAGGACATCGAGGCGTACTCGGTGGCGCGGGCATGCGCCACCAGCCTGCAGGCGCTCACCTCCGCGGCTGACGCCATCGCGACGGGAGAGGTGGATGTGGTGATCGCCGGCGGGGCGGAGGCGATGAGCGACGTGCCCATCACCTACTCGCGCCCTGTCGCGCAGGCCGTGGTGGCGGCGGCGAAGGGCAAGACGCTGGTCGACAAGTTGAAGGCCTTCCGGGAGATCTCCCCCCGCGACTTGCTGCCTGTCCCCCCGGCCATCGCGGAGTACTCCACCGGGTTGTCGATGGGGGAGAGCGCCGAGAAGATGGCCAAGGAGAACGGCATCTCCCGCGAGGCGCAGGACGCCTGGGCGCACAGGTCCCACACCCACGCCGCGCGCGCCTGGGCGGAGGGCGCCTTCCGCAACGAAGTGATGCGGGTCCTGGTGCCGCCGCAGTTCGAGGAAGTGGTGGCCGAGGACAACATCGTCCGCAAGGATTCCCAGCTCGATGCCTACGCAAAGCTCAAGCCCGTCTTCGATCGCAAGTACGGGTCGGTGACGGCGGGCAACTCGTCGCCGCTGACGGACGGGGCCGCGGCGCTGGTGGTGATGGCCGAGGAGAAGGCGCGGGCGCTGGGGATGAAGCCGCTCGGCTTCCTCAAGGAGTACGCGTACGCGGCGGTCGATCCGGCCTGGCAGCTGCTGCAGGCGCCCGCCTTCGCCGTGCCCGACGTGCTGCGCCGGGCGGGCATGCGGGTGCCGGACATCGACCTGTTCGAGATCCACGAGGCCTTCTCCGCCCAGGTCCTCTCCAACCTGCAAGCCTGGGGATCGAAGAAGTTCGCCGACGAGCACCTCGGCGGGGCGGAGCCGATCGGAGAGCCGCCGGCGGAGAAGATCAACCCGAACGGCGGGTCCATCGCGCTCGGGCATCCCTTCGGCGCCACCGGTGCGCGGCTGGTGCACCAGGCCCTGCGCGAGATGTCCGCGCGGGGGCTGGGTACCGCCCTGGTTTCCATCTGCGCCGCCGGCGGTCTGGGCGGGGCCTGCATCCTGACCCGGGAGTAGACATGGCCGCGAAGACTTTCCGGCTGGAGACGCCGGGCGACGGCGTCGGCGTGGTGTGGATGGACGTCCCCGGCGAGCCAATCAACACGCTCCGGGCGGATTTCGAGGACGAGCTGGAACTGCTCTTGCGGCGCGCCGCGGACGATCCGGCGATCACCTCGCTGGTCTTGGCCAGCGGCAAGCCGGACGGATTCATCGCCGGGGCCGACGTGCAGATGCTCCAGCGGGTGAAGATGCGGGAGGAGGCGGAAGCGCTCTCGCGCGGCGGTCAGCAGGCGATGTCGCGGCTCGAGGAGCTGGGGAAGCGCAAGCCGATCGTGGCGGCGATCCACGGCGCGGCCCTGGGCGGCGGACTCGAGGTGGCGCTGGCGTGCTCGTACCGCGTGGCAACCGACGATCGGAAGACGCAGCTCGGCCAGCCGGAGGTGCAGCTGGGGCTCATCCCCGGGGCGGGCGGCACGCAGCGGCTCCCCAGGTTGATCGGGATCGCCGAGGCGCTGGACCTGATCCTGACCGGCAAGTCGGTGCGGGCCTCGAAGGCGCGGCGGCTGGGCCTGGTGGACGAGGTGGTCCCGCTGCCCATCCTTTTGGAGGTTGCGCGCCGGCGAGCGTCGGAGCTGGCCTCCGGCGCCCTGCGGCCGGACCGCTCTCGCGTCCACCTGCGGCAGATCGCCGACCGGGAGGTGCTCCAGACCGTCGCGCTGGAGGAGAACCCGATCGGCCGGCGCATCCTCTTCCATGAGGCGCGCAAGTCGCTGCTCAAGAAGACCCGCGGCCACTACCCCGCGCCGGAGAAGGCCTTGGAGGCGGTGCGCATCGGCATGGAGGAAGGGATCGAGGCCGGCCTCCGCGCCGAGGCGGAGCGGTTCGGCGAGCTGGTGATGAGCGAGGTCTCCCGCAACCTGGTGCAGATCTTCTTCGCCACCACCGCGCTCAAGAAGGACACCGGGGTGGACGACCCGTCGGTCGCGCCCGCCAAGGTGGAAAAGCTGGGGATGATCGGCGCCGGCCTGATGGGCGCGGGGATCGCCGCGGTGACCGCCGACGCCGGCATCCCGGTGCGGCTCCGCGACAAGGACGACGCGGCGCTGGGCCGGGGGCTCCGGCAGATCGCCGGCATCTTCGACGAGCGGGTCAAGCGCCGCCGCCTCACCCGGGCCGAGCGCGACGAGAAGATGGCCCTGGTCACCGCCACCACCGACTGGTCTGGGTTCAAGACCTGCGACGTGGTGGTCGAGGCGGTGTTCGAGGACCTGAAGCTCAAGCAGGACACGCTGGCCGTCGCCGAGCGCGAGGCGCCCACTGCCCGGTTCGCCTCGAACACCTCGTCGATCCCGATCGGGCGGATCGCCGAGCACGCCGCGCGTCCAGGGGACGTGGTCGGCATGCACTTCTTCTCGCCGGTGGACAAGATGCCGCTCCTGGAAGTGGTGCGCGCGCCGCGCACCAGTCCCCAAGCGGTCGCCACGGCGGTGGCGCTGGGCAAGCGGATCGGCAAGACGGTGATCGTGGTGAACGACGGCGTGGGCTTCTACACCAGCCGGATCCTGGCCCCGTACATGAACGAGGCCTCGTGGCTCCTGGTCGACGGGGCGGCGGTCGAGGACATCGACGCGGCGCTGGTCGACTTCGGCTTCCCGGTGGGTCCGATGCAGCTCCTCGACGAGGTCGGGATCGACGTCGGAGGGAAGGTCGCGCACATCATGTCCGACGCGTTCGGCGAGCGGATGAAGCCCCCGGAAGGGTTCGAGCGCGTGGCCCAGGAGGGCCGGCTGGGCCGGAAGGCGAGGAAGGGCTTCTACCTGTACGGGGACGAGAAGGAGAAAGGCCGCAAGGAGGTCGACCGCAGCGTGTACGACCTGCTCCCCGGAGGGCAGAAGCGCAGCTCGCCTCCGCGCGAGGAGATCGCCGAGCGCTGCGTCCTGCAGATGGTGAACGAGGCGGCGCACTGCCTGGGCGAGAAGATCCTGCGCTCGGCGCGCGACGGCGACGTGGGCGCCGTGTTCGGCCTGGGCTGGCCTCCCTTCCGCGGCGGCCCGTTCCGCTACGCCGACTCCCTGGGCGCGGCCGCCGTGGTGGAGCGGCTCAGGGCGTACGAGGGCCGCTTCGGCCTCCGCTTCGCCCCGGCCCCGATGCTGGTCGCTCTCTCGCGCAGCGGCGGGAAGTTCTATGCGGACAAGGCCCGCCCGGCGATCGAGCGCGAGTCCTC